>JBDHZK010000015.1:0-29377 GCA_039811865.1 Propionicicella sp.
TCGTCCTCCACGTCGAGGTAGGACGCCAGTTGGCTCGGCGTCCGGGCGCCGAGCAGTCCCGCGGTCACGGCCGGGGCGTCGCGCAGCCACAGCCAGGCCACCTGGGCCGTCTCCAGGCCGAGCCCCGCGGCCGCCCTGGCGACGGCGTCCACCACGGCCCGCGAGCGTTGCTCCAAATAGGGCTCGACGAACCAGGCGAAGTGGTCGGCCGCACCCCGCGAGTCGGCCGGGATACCCGTCCGGTACTTGCCGGTCAGCGCCCCTCGGCCCAGCGGCGACCAGGCGAAGAAGCCAAGCCCCAGCGCGCGGACGGCGGGCAGCACCTCCACCTCGGCCCGGCGGGCCAGCAGCGAGTACTCCACCTGCGCGCTGACGATGGGCGCCCGTCCTGGCCAGGCGCGCTGCCAGGTCGCGGCCTGAGCGGTCTGCCAGCCGACGAAGTTCGACACCCCCACGTAGCGGGCCATGCCCTTGGCCACGGCGAGGTCCAGCGCCGCCAGCGTCTCATCGATCGGGGCGTCCCCGTAGGCGTGCACCTGCCAGATGTCGACGTGGTCGGTGTGCAGGCGCCGCAGCGACCCCTCGAGGTCGGCCAGCAGCGCGGCCTTGGAGGTGTCGACCACCCGCTCGCCGTCGCGGACGCGGAAGCCCGCCTTCGTTGCGATCACCAGGTCGTCGCGGGCCAGATCGGTGCGGATCAGGCGTCCGATCATCCGCTCGGCCTCGCCCCCGCCGTACGCGGCGGCGGTGTCCACCAGGTTGCCGCCGGCCTCGACGAACGCCCTGGCCAGCGCACGCACCTCGGACGGCTGCGCGTCGCGTCCCCAGGTCATCGTGCCCAACCCGGCGCGCGAGACCTGCAGCCCCGACGAGCCCACCGACCGCCGCCGCATGGTCAGCTCGCGCCCATGGGGTGCAGGACGCCGCCGAGCAGCAGCCCGGCCACCACGGCGGCCAGCACGAGCCGGTAGATCACGAAGGGCATGAAGTTGTGGGTGCTGACGTAGCGCAGCAGCCAATGGATGACGCCGATGCCGATCACGAACGCGATCAGCGTCGCGAGGACGATCGGGCCCCACGCGGGGTTCGGATCGGAGGCGACGTCCTTCAACTGGAACAAGCCCGAACCGACCACGGCGGGGATCGCGAGCAGGAAGCTGTACCGCGCCGCCGCCTCGCGCTTGTAACCCATGAACAGGCCACCGGCGATGGTCGCGCCCGAGCGCGACACTCCGGGCACCAGCGCGAGTGCCTGGAAGAGCCCGAAGAAGATGCCGTCGCGCCAGGACAGTTCGTCCAGCGAGAGCTTGTTCTTCGCCATCCGGTCGGCGATCGCGATCAGGATGCCGACACCGGCCAGCATCGCGACAGTCACCCACAGGTTGCGGAACTGGGTCTCGATCAGGTGCTTCAGCAACACCCCGAGGATCATGATCGGCACCGACCCGATGATCACCAGCCAGCCCATCCGGGCGTCCGGATCGTCGCGCGGCACCCTGCCGACCAGGCTGAGCGCCCACGCCTTGATGATCCGGCCGATATCCCGGGCGAAGTAGACGATCACGGCGGCCTCGGTGCCCAACTGGTTGACGGCGGTGAACGCCGCGCCGGGATCGTGCCCGCCGAAGAACAACTGCCCGACGATCGACTGGTGCGCGCTGGAGGAAACCGGCAAGAACTCCGTCAGCCCCTGGACGATCCCCAGCACGATGGCCTCAAGCCAACCCATCTCGAATCCTCTCCTGAGCGCCCGGGCGACGCCCCGCGCAAGAATATGTGCGGCCCCGCCGGATCGCTTCGCGCGTGGGCGGGTGTTGCCGAACCGATCAAGCGCGGCCCGGACGCGGCCAGTGGGCAGATCCGTGGCTCCTTGAGGTCGAAGAACCGCGCCCGCACCCTCGCGGCCGGCCCTTCGGACCGTTCGACCAGATCACACGATCAAGCACCCAGCCCCTGGGCCGGCGTCCCCGCCAGGCGCAGCCGGAAACGGTTGTCGACCATCACGAAACCGGCCTCACGCTGGCGGCGGACGAGCTGGTCGAATGCGAACCCGGCCCGCCGATAGCACGTGGTCGCCCGGGCGTTACCGGCCAGCACCCACACCACCGCCTCGGTGAAGCCGCGCTGCGCGAGCGCGTCCAGACCGGCGCCCAGCAGCCGCGTCCCGACGCCGCTGCCCCAGGCGTGGTGGGCAACGAAGAGGTCCCAGACCTCGCCGGCGCCGCGGGCGTCCTGGTCGGCGGACGGCCCGACGCTCACGAAGCCGATCACCCCCACGCCCGCTTCGGCGACGAACTCCACCGTTTCGCGGTCGGGGTTGCCCAGTTGCGCCTCCCAGCGCGCCCGGCAGGCGGCATCGTCCAAACCCGCCAAGTAGGCGTCCGGCAGCAGCCCGGCGTAGCCGTCGCGCCAACCCGCGACGTGGACGCCCGCCACGGCGGCGGCGTCGGCCGCCAGCGCCCGGCGCAGATGAGCGTCCACATGGGCGACGCTAGCTGGTTAAGGTCGTGGGCATGGCGACCGTGTTGCTGATCCGTCATGGCCGCTCGTCCGCCAACGCCGCCGGGCTCCTGGCCGGGCGCGCGCCGGGCGTCGGCTTGGACGAAGTCGGGCGCGAACAGGCCGAGCGGGTGGCCAAGCGGTTGGCCGGCGTCAAGATCGCCGCCGCCTTCACCTCCCCGTTGCAGCGTTGTGTCGAGACGGCGGCCATCGCCCTGGCCGGCCGTCCGGAGGCTTCGGTCGAGGAACGCCTGATCGAGTGCGACTACGGCGAATGGACGTCCCGGCCGCTGGCCGAACTGGCGTCCGAGCCGCTCTGGGCGACGATCCAGGCAACCCCGAGCCGAGTCGCCTTCCCCGCCGGCGAATCGATGGCCGCGATGAGCCGCCGGGCCAGTGCAGCCGTCCGGGAGATCGACGCCGCCGTCGACGCCGAGCACGGCCCGGCGGCGGTCTGGGTGGCCGTCACCCACGCCGACATCGTCAAAGCCATCGTCGCGGACGCCGTCGGGCTGCCCCTGGACCGGTTCCAACGACTGGTGGCCAACCCCGCCTCGGTCAGCGTCGTCCACTACGGCGAGGCGGACTCGGCGTTGCTGGCTTTCAACACCCTCGCGGGGCCCATTTCCGCCTACCTCGGAGCGGCCCAACCGGCTGCGGACGTCGGCGGCGGCCTGGGCGCGGGCGGGCAACCTGGCCCCGCCTAGGCCGCGCACGTAGGCTTTGCGCATGCCTGCTCTGACCCATCGATTCGAGGAACCGGACCGGTTCGTGGCCGGCACCATCGGCCCGCCGGGGGAGCGGACGTTCTTCGTCCAGGCCCGCCAAGGCAATCGCCTGGCCAGCGTGGTTTGCGAGAAACAGCAGGTGGCCGTCCTGGCCGAGCACCTCGAGCGCATCCTGGACGAACTGACCCGCATCTCCGTGCTGGACGTCCCGCCCAGGCAGAACCACGCCGTCGACCTCGGCCCCCTCGACCTCCCCCTCGACGAGGACTTCCGCATCGGGACGATGACGCTGGCCTGGGACTCGCGCCGGGCCCGCGTCCAGATCGAGATGTTCAGCGTGGAGTCCGAGGACGACGACGCCGACCTCGATCCACAGACCGACGCCGAATCCGACTCCGACTCCGACGAAACCAACGCCGCGGAGTGTCTGATCGTCGGGATCACCCCGGGAATGGCCCGTGACTTCGCCGCTCGAGCCCGTGCGCTGGTCAGCGCCGGACGGCCGCCGTGCCCGTTCTGCGAACAGCCGATCAACCCGAGCGGGCACATCTGCCCGCGCGCCAACGGGCTCCGCTCGATCTGATGGACGACCCCACGGCCGGGGTCGAACCGGGCCGCCTGCGCCTGGTCGGCCGGCTCGTCGAGGCGTCCAACGCCACCTTCTTGTGCCACGGCGACGACGACCGTGCATTCGTCTACAAGCCGGTGGACGGCGAGGCGCCGCTGTGGGACTTCCCGGACCGCACCCTGGCCAACCGCGAGGTAGCGGCCTACCGCATCTCCGCCGCCGCCGGCTTCGGCGTCGTCCCGTGCACACGGCTCGTCGAGGACGCCCCACTAGGCCTGGGCGCCGTCCAGACGTGGGTGGAGCACGCCGGTTCTGAGGTGGTCGACGTCGTCGCGCCGGATGCGATCCCCGGCGGTTGGCACGCCGTGATCCGCGGCGTGGACGGCGCCGAGCGTCCGGTCGTCCTGGTGCATTCGGACGATCCGGGCCTTCGGCGGATCGCTTTGTTCGACATTGTCGTGAACAACGCCGACCGTAAGGGCGGCCACCTGATCGTCGGAGCCGATCGCATCTACGGCGTCGATCACGGCGTCACGTTCCACCCCGAGCCGAAGCTGCGCACGGTCTTGTGGGGCTGGGCCGCCCAACCGCTGACGGACGCCGAACTCGCGCTCGTCCTGGCGGCGCGAGCGGCAACCGGCGAGTTGGCCGGCCTGCTGGCACCGGACGAAGTCGCGGCCTACGCCGCGCGCTGCGACGAGTTGTTGGCCGCGCGGGCTTTCCCGGCGCCCAGACCAGGGTGGCCGCCGATCCCATGGCCGCCGATGTGATTCCGGCGGCCATGCCCGCGTGACTAGCGCGACAGGTCGAAGGTGACGCCGCCACCGGTGACCGTGGCGGTGCCGGCGCTGCATTCGGCCGAACCCTTACCCGTCGGTGCAAGCACCTTGGCCAGCTGCGGGATCGAGAGCGATTGCGACTTCCCGTTGCTCTCCAGCTTCACCGTTCCGCTTCCGGAGGTGTAGGCGAACGTCAGGCCGCTCGCCGCGCCGGAGTAGGTGCCGTCCAGCGAACCGTCGAAGAACAGACTTCCGCTCTGACCGGCGATGGAGAGCTTCACCGGTTCCTTGCCCTGGCCAGTGATCTGGTACTTGCCGTCGGTGAAGGCGACCTTTAGGTCCCCGCCGGTACCCGACCCGATCGTGCCGTTCAAGCCGGTGGCCTTCAAAGAGGTGATCGAGTACACCCCGGTTGGGCAGTTCGCGATCGCGGTGGGCGTTTGCTCAGGCGTGGACGTTGCCGGAGCGGAGGTGACGGCCGCGGTCGTCACGCTCGCCGGCGCAGTGGCTCCCGTGGTGGCGGGAGGGGTAGCGCTGGCGCAGCCGGCAATCAGGAGTGCGGCTGCGGGTCCGGCGAGCGTGGCGAGCAGCGTACGGGTCGGGATTCGCATGCGCCGAGGGTACGTGCCTTACCCCAGGCGGGCCCAGCACGCGGATCTCCACCGGGACGGGCGGGGCGGCGTCGGTAGGCTCCGGGCCATGAAGGCTTGGTCGGCGCCCACCCGTCCCCAACTCGCGGCCGTCCCCGGACGTCCGCGGGTGTTCGATTCGGCGCAGCGCCGCCTGGTGCAGGTCGGCCCTCCGAGCGTGGGCGATCCGGCCCGCATGTACGTCTGCGGGATCACCCCGTATGACGCGACGCATCTCGGACACGCCAACACCTACGTCAGCTTCGATCTGTTGCACCGGGTGTGGCTCGACTGCGGCTACGCAGTTCGCTACGTCCAGAACGTGACCGATGTGGACGACCCTTTGCTGGAGCGCGCCGAGGCCACCGGCGTCGAATGGGAAGACCTGGCCTACGCCCAAACCGAACTGTTCCGCTCGGACATGGAGGCGCTGCGCGTCCTGCCGCCGCACACCTATGTGGGCGCCACCGAGTGCATCAACTGTGTCGTTGCTCTCGTCGAGGACATGAAATCCAGCGGGGCGATCTATCAAGTCGACGATCCGCAATACCCCGACTGGTACTTCAACTGCGTCGCCGCGCCCGGTTTCGGCGACGTCTCGCATCTGCCCGAGGCGCAGGCCCTCAAGACCTTCGCCGAACGCGGCGGCGATCCCGACCGTCCGGGCAAGCGTGATCCGCTGGACTGCTTGGTCTGGCGGCTCGAACGCCAGGGGGAGCCGGCCTGGTCGTCGTCCCTGGGCCGGGGACGTCCCGGCTGGCACATCGAATGCACGGCGATCGCGCTGCGTTACCTCGGCGCGAACTTCGACGTTCAAGGCGGCGGCTCCGACCTCGTCTTCCCGCACCACGAGATGTGCGCCGCCGAGGGCGTCGTCGCTGCGGGGGAGCAGTTTGCCGAGGCCTTCGTGCACTCCGGGATGGTCGGGCTGGACGGGGAGAAGATGAGCAAGTCGCTGGGCAATCTCGTCCTGGTGTCGAAGTTGCGGGATGACGGCGTCGATCCGATGGCGATCCGGCTGGCGATCCTCGACCACCACTACCGTGCCGACTGGAACTGGACGGATGCCGATCTGCGCCGCGCGGTTGCCCGCCTGGAACTGTGGCGGGCCGCTGCCGCCGCGCCAGTGGGGGTGGCGGCCCAGTCGGTGATCGACGAGGTCCGCGCGGCTGTGCGCGACGACCTGGACGCACCCCGCGCCTTGGCCGCGATCGACGCGTGGGCCGCGGTCACGGTGGCCCTTGCGGTCGGCGATCCGGACGCTCCGGGCGCCGTCGCGGACGTGGTGGATGCGCTGCTCGGCATCGACCTTCGGGCCATCTGAGTTGTGTGTTGGATCAGGGGTGCACTCCCACCCTCGATTTCACACACAACCGAACCTGGTTAGGCTTCGCCGAGTGAAAACGTTCGAGGAGCTGTTCGCCGAGTTGCGCCGAAAGGCCGTCGAGCGTCCCGACGGGTCCGGCACAGTGCGCCAACTCGATGCCGGCGTCCACGCCATCGGCAAGAAGATCGTCGAAGAGGCGGCCGAGGTTTGGATGGCCGCGGAGTACCAGTCGAAGGACGAGGCCGCGCAGGAGATCAGCCAGCTGATCTACCACCTGCAGGTGCTGATGGTGTCGCTCGACCTCGACCTGGAGGACGTTTACGCCCATCTGTGAACCCGGCGTGGCGTGAAAGCGGCACGGCCGCACATCGTGGGGGCACTAGGGTGGTCGCCCGTGACCGAACGCGAGCTGCTACGCATTGCCGTCCCGAACAAGGGTTCGCTGGCCGAGGCGGCCGCCGGAATGCTGCATGAATCGGGTTATCGGCAACGGACCGACAGCAAGGAACTCGTCCTCGTCGATTCGGAGAACGGGGTCGAGTTCTACTATCTGCGGCCCCGCGACATCGCCGTCTATGTCGGCGAGGGAACGCTCGACCTCGGCATCACCGGCCGCGACATGCTGCTCGACTCCGGCGCCCACGCCGACGAGGTGATGCAGCTCGGCTTCGGCGCCACGCGCTTTCGCTTCGCCGCTCCCGGCGGGCGCGGACTCACTTTGGCGGACGTGTCCGGCAAGCGCATCGCCACCTCCTACCCGGGGCTGCTGGCCGGCTACCTGGCTCGCCATGGGCTCGAGGCTCGCCTGATCCGCCTCGACGGCGCGGTCGAAAGCTCGATCCGCCTCGGGGTCGCCGACGTAGTCGCCGACGTAGTCGAGACCGGCAGCACCCTGAAGGCGGCGGGGCTGGAACTGTTCGGCGACCCGATCCTCGAGAGCGAGGCCGTCCTGATCAAACGCAGTGGCGCCGAACCTCCCGAGGGCATGGACCAGTTGGTGCGCCGACTCGGTGGGGTCCTCACCGCACACCACTTCCTGATGGTCGACTACGTGGTGGAGGAAGCCAGGCTGGAGCGCGTCTCCTTGCTCACTCCCGGCCAGGCATCGCCGACCGTTTCGCCGGTCGAGAAGACTGGCTGGGTGGCCGTGCGCGCGATGATCCGCGCGAAGGAGGCGCAGTCGAAGATGGACGAGCTTTGGGCCGCGGGCGCCCGCGCAATCGTCCTCACCGAGATCGCGGCCTGCCGCCTTTGACCACCGTGTTCGGCGCCCGGCAGGCCGAGCCCACCGGCGTCACCTCGTCGTGGCGATCTCCGCGTGGCCCCTCGTGCCGGTTTGGGCGCTGCCTTGGCACTGCAGCCACTCAACCGTCGAGGGGGGATTCGCGCGGCAACGCGTGAAAACGTGCGGCGATCGGCGGGCCCGGGCCGCCAGCGCGCCTTGATCCGGTTCGGCAAGGTCCCTCCCGCCGCACGTTTTCACTTCAGGTCAGGTCCCACGTCAGGCGCGTTGATCTTCGTCCGGAACTGCCTGGCGGCACCTGCTGGTCGTCGGTTCAGGGCCCATAGACCGCGCCCCTGCGCGCCGGGTTCGCCCGGAGGTTTTGGCTACCTACGACGACGAACACCCACCGGCGTTGCTCCGATGCGCAAAGCCCGGCACTTGCTTGCCCGGCGCGTGGCCCCTGAGGTTTGCTCGAAACGAGGCGTCACCGACGACGCCGTCCCTTCGCCGGTGTGCCCGGCGGCATTCGCGGCTCGACGAGGAGCCGGAAAGCGAGGAACAATGAGCAACGCGCAGCACGACGATCCGCTCGTCATCGCCGTCGACACATCGACCACCAGCACCAAAGCGATCATCGTGGACGCCTCCGGCAAGGTCCTGGCGACCGGCAAGCGCGAGATCCCCATGACGACGCCGGCGCTCGGCTTCTACGAGCACAACCCGCTCGACTGGTGGACCACCACCAACGAGGCCGTCGGCGAGGCCGTGGCGCAGCTGTCCCAGGGCGACAAGGAGCGCATCGCGGCAATGGGCGTCACGCATCAGCGGGAGTCGTTCGCACCCTTCGACGCCCAGGGCAAGCCGCTGCGAAACGGCATCCTGTGGCTCGACAGCCGCGCCGCCGAGCAGATCCTGAAATACGGCTCCCACCACATTCACGCCCTGTCGGGTAAGCCGGCCGACGTCACCCCGGCCCTGTACAAGATGGCGTGGGTCAAGGAGAACCAGCCCGGCCTGCTGGAGAAGGCCCACAAGGTCGTGGACGTGCACGGCTATGTCGTTTGGAACCTGACCGGGCAATGGACGTCCTCGGTCGCCTGCGCCGACTCCCTCGGCCTGTTCGACATCGCCAAGCAGTTCTACGCCGACGAACTGCTCGAGATCGCGGGCGTCACGCTGGACCAGATGTCCGATCTGAAGAAGCCCGGCGAGGTGATCGCACAGATCAAGCCCGAGATCACCAAGGCGTGGGGGCTGAAGCAGACCATTCCGCTGGTTTCGGGGATGGGTGACGGGCAGGCGGCCGGAGTGGGCGCCGCCGCGGTCGGCCCCGACACGATGTACCTCAACCTCGGCACCGCCGTCGTTGCCGGGCTTCACGGGCCCGAATACCAGTTTGACAAGGCCTATCGGACGCTCGCGGCGGGCATCCCCGACTGGTACGACTTCGAGCTGCTGCAAAGCTCCGGTGCGTCGCTGTCGACTTGGTTCCGCTCCGCGCTGGGCGATCCGGCCTTGGGCAGCAAGCCCGACCCGAAACTCGAGGCGGCAGCCGCGGCCCTCCCGCCGGGTGCCGGCGGCCTGATCACCATGCCCTACTGGGCGGCTGTGCAGTCGCCGCACTGGGACCCGATCGCCCGCGGCGCCGTCGTCGGCTGGCGGGGGGCGCCGGGGCGAGAGGCGATGTACCGTTCGATTCTCGAGGCCATCGGCCTGGAGATGCGCCGTGGCCTGGAGAACCTCGAGTCCAGCGTGGGCACCAAGATCACGACCGTGCGAGCCATGGGCGGCGGCACCCGCAGCCCGCTTTGGCGCCAGATCATGACCGACGCGATGGGCGTCCCCATCACCGCTTGCACCGAGGACGAGATCTCCGCCCTGGGCGCGGCCGTCGCGGCCATGTCGATCACAGGCGTCCACGGTGAGCCGGACATCGCGGCCTACGCCGAGCAGATGGCTTCCTTCGGTGACGTCACCGAACCGGATCCGACGATGCACGACATCTACGGCGAGATCTCCCAAATCCAGGCCAAGCTGTATCCGGCCTTGAAGGAAGTGGTTTCGGAGCTGCACGAGTTCGCCAAGAAGTACCCCGATCACACCGGCGAGTGACGGCCTGACCAACGAGAGGGAGGTGCCGCAGATGCGTGCATACATGTTCTACGGCCCGGGTGACCTGCGCCTGGAGGACGTCGAACCCGGGCGTCCCGGGCCGGGCGAGGTCGCCGTGGAGATCAAGGCCGCAGCCACCTGCGGCACCGACCTGAAGAGTTACCGCCGGGGTCACCCGACCCTGTTCCCGAGCCTGCCCGCCCGTTTCGGTCACGAGTTCGCCGGAGTCGTGACCGAGGTTGGGGAAGGCGTCACCAAGTTCGCGCCGGGAATGCGGGTGGTCGCGGCGAACACCTGCCCGTGCGGGTCGTGCTGGGCGTGCACGATCGGGCGGGAGTCGCTGTGTGAGAACTTGCAGTACCTGAACGGCGCGTTCGCCGAGCAGATCGTGATCCCGGCGGCCATCGTCGAGCGCAACACCTACGAGATCCCCGACACCCTCGCGTTCGAGGCGGCCGCGCCGCTGGAGCCCCTGGCCACGGTCGTCCACGGCATGGCCTGCAGCGGCATCGCCCTGGGGGACTGCGTCGTGGTCAACGGGGCCGGGCCGATCGGGCAGATGTACGTCAAGCTGGCCCAGCTGCGGGGGGCGTCGGTGATCTGCGCCGACATGTCACCAACCCGGCTGGCTCAGGCGACCGAGTCGGGGGCGCTCGCCACGGTCGATCTGGGCGGCTACGCCACGACGGCCGAGCGGGCTGCGGCGATCCGCTCGGTGACCCCGCACGGACGCGGTGCGGACGTCGCGATCGAGGCAGTGGGGCTGCCCGAGGTCTGGGAACAGACCGTCGCGTGCCTGCGTCCTGGTGGGACGGCCGTGCTGTTCGGTGGGCCGAAGGCCGGGTCGACATTCAACGTGGACGCCGTGGCGATGCATTACCAGGAGTACACGTTGGTCGGGGTGTACCACCATCAGCCCCGGTACGTGGCAACCGCCGTCCACCTGCTCTCGACGGGCAAGTTCGACGGCATGAGCCTGTGCAGCGAGATTCGTCCGCTCGAGGCGCTCGTCGACAGCCTGGAGGACATGAGCCGCGGCGTCGGCAGCAAGTACATCCTGCGTCCCTGAAAGGCGAGAAATGCAACTCAAGGACGAACGCGAGGCCATCGTCGAGGCGTGCCGGTTCATGCAGCGCCAACACTTGGTCGTCGGCACCGCCGGCAACGTCAGCGTCCGCGTCGATGACCTGGTGGCCATCTCGCCATCGGGTGTGGAGTACGCGGACATGGATGCCGCCGACGTGGTGGTCGTTTCGCTCGACGGTGCGAACGTGGACGGCAAACTCAAGCCCTCAAGTGAACTCCCGTTGCATTTGGCGGTGTATGCCGGGACGAACGCCGCGGCGATCACGCACAACCACGCCCCGGCGTCCACGGCGTTGGGCCTGGTGGTCGACGAGCTACCCGGCTCGCACTACTACGCTGCGATGTTCGGCGGTCTGGTGCGTGTCTCGCCCTACGCGACCTTCGGCACCGACGAGTTGGCCCGCAACGTGACGAAGGCACTGTCTGGAAGAACGGGCGCCCTGATGGCCAACCATGGCGCCATCACCATCGGACCATCGCTGGCCAAGGCGCTCGCGTTGCTTCCGTACCTGGAATACATCTGCGAGATCCACCTGCGGGCGATGGCGACGGATCGGCCGATCAAGACCATCACCGCAGATCAGATGGAGTCAGCCCGCATGCTGCTGGGCGGCTACGGCCAGCAGCGCTGAACCACCCGAGGAGAACGACATGAGCACCATCACGATTCTTGGCGCCGGGGCGATGGGCTCGGCGCTGGCCACCCCGCTACGCGCCGGGGGGTGGGACGTCCGGCTGTGGGGTACCTGGTTGGACGACCATCTGCTGGACGCCTGCGAAGCCGGCAAACCGCACCCGCGCACGGGCGTGCCCCTCGCGGAGGGGACGAAGCTGTATCGCAGTGAGCAACTGGACGCCTCGTTGGAGGGGGCCGACTTCGCCATCATCGCGGTGGCCTCCGTCGGTGTCCCGAAGGTCACCGAGCTCTCGCTGGCCGGGCTGGCGAAGCTGCAGGCCGTCCTGATCACATCGAAGGGTTTTTGCCCCGACGATGCCGGCGTGATCGAACTTCTGCCCAACGCGATCAGGCGCATCGCCAACACCCACGGCGTGGAACTCCCGCCGATCGTGGCCATCGCCGGCCCGTGCAAGGCCAACGAGGTGGCGGCGGCCAAGCCCACGGCAACGATCTACGGCTCGTTGGACGCGGAGATGGCCGCACGGATGGCGGCCGAGATCTCCACGCTGGATTACTGCATTGAGCCGACCGCCGACGAGGTGGGCGTCGAGGTGTGCGCGCCCATGAAGAACGTCTATGCGATCGCCCTCGGCCTGTCGGACGGGCTGGAGGAGGCCACCGGCGTCCCGCATCACAACCTCAAGGCGGCAACGTTCGCCCAGGCCGTGCGGGAAATGTCGATCCTCAGCACCGAGTTGGGCGCCGACCCGGTGACCGCCTTCGGACTGGCCGGCGTGGGTGACCTGGAGGTGACCGGGCTGTCCGGACGCAACAAGGTCTACGGCCTGCGGATCGGCCGCGGCGAGGACGCCGGTGCGGCACTGGCGGCCATGGAGGCTGCGGAGCAAACCGTCGAGGGCGTCCCCGCCGCCGGGCTCGCCGCCACCTTGGTCGCGCAGCGCGGCGGGGGACTCGGCTCGCGGCTGCCGCTGCTGAGCGCGGTCAACGCGATCATCGCCGGGGACGGCGACCCTGCCGGACGCGTCGCGGCGGCCGTCCTACCTGGGCGGGCTGGCTAGGGCCGTTCGCCGGCTTGGTAGACGGGACGAACTGTTCGACCCCCTGAGACCGTCGAAGGGACGTCGCCGGCCGCCCGCCACCGCGGCTAGGTTTGACGCATGGAGGGCGTACAGACCTACCGGCCGCGCCGAATGCTGGTGTCGTCGATCTCGGGCTCGTTGTCGCTGATGGCGGCGTCGGTGCTCGGCTGGACGATGCTTCCGGCTGAAGTCAGGGCGAAGTTTTCGGACGCGCAGGTGGCGACCTTGGCGCTGTTCGTCCTGGTGATGGTGGGGGTGATGCTCTCCTTGGGGCTGTGCCTGGTGCGCGCGGACGACACGGGCCTGTTCGTCCGAAACGGCGTCCGGACGCACCGCGTGCCTTGGTCGGAAATCGTCGGCATCCGTTTCCGCCAAGGGGATCCCTGGGCTTACGCCCTCCTCCCCGACGACGAGCGAATGCTCCTGATGGGAATCCAACGAACCGACGGGGAGAGCGCCCAGCAGGCGGTGGCCGAACTGCGCGCGCGGCTGGACTCTGGTCCGGACGCGTCGAGTACGCCGTAGCAACCCTCAATCAGGGTCTATTGCTACCGCGCGGTACGCCCTAGGTTGGCGGCATGCGGCCGGGACCGGCCCGGCCGAACGAAGCCTTGGGGAGATCGATGAAGGCCCTTCGCCGAGCTGCAGTCGCGGTCGCCGCCGCTGCCACGATGTTCGCCGCGCCCACCCTCACCGCGCACGCCATCACCGGCGGTGAACCGGACGGCAACCAGCACCCGAACGTCGGGATGATCCTGTTCTACGAGGCGGACGGGCGCTACCGCTGCACAGCGACTCTCGTCAGTCCGACGGTCCTGCTCACCGCCGCCCACTGCACCGCCCCCACCGTGGGCAAGACGATCGTGACTTTCAACACCGTGATCGCCTATCAACCGCCCTCCGGCGTTCCCGCCGCCGCCAACCCGGCGGTCGGGTATGTGGCCGCAGACATCGCCAGCCGCCCCGACTACTACATCGGCACGCCGCACACCCATCCCCAGTACTCCGACTTCAAGGACCTGGCGAACTGGAACGACGTGGGTGTCATCGTCCTGGATCGTCCCGTGACGGGGATCGCCCCGGCCTCGGTCGCCCCACTGGGCACCTTGGACACGATCGGACGCCCCAACTTGGCGCACACGACCGTCCGGATCGTCGGCTACGGCACCGAAGTGCGCAAGCCCGATGTCGGTCCGCAGAAGCCGACTCCGCAAAGCTTCCCCTTGTTGCGCCGCTATGCCGACGCGCCGGGGCAGAAGCTGACGCCGCAGATTCTGCAGGTGAACGGCAACCCGAACGACACCCGCGGCACCGGGGGCAGCTGCTTCGGCGACTCGGGCGGACCGAGCTTCTACAAGGGCGTGGTCGTGACCGTGACCAGCTATGGCCGAACCGATAACTGCCGCTATATCGGTGGCCTGCAGCGGGTCGACATCACTGGCGTGGCCAGCTGGCTGGCCACCTTCGGGGTGCGCGCCTGAGCGCTGGCGGAGCTGGCCGAGAAAACATCCTCGGCCAGCCCAACGCCGCTTACCGGGGTGATCGCGGCGAGCCCGACGCGATCGTCCGGGCGGCGCTCGCGGCCGCGTTCGGCGATCCAACCGGCTACCCCAACGCGGTGGCGCAGTTGTGCGCGACGAGGCTTCTGCTGCCCATTGCGGCCACCGGCGACGACTCTGGGACTGGACCGAATCCAGATCGGCACGCCGAGATGGCGGCCGTGATGCTCCGAGTGGACGACGCCACGCTGGCCGCACTGGCATTCACCGGCTTGGACGCCATGACCGCGTGGAACCCCGCCGCGCGGCCCATCCCGTGCACGTTGGATCAGGTAGCCCAGGCGGCCATCGAGTCCGGGGCCATCGCGCTGATCGATTTCGCCGGCCCGGCACCTCTGGTGATCGAGTACGAGTTGCTGCGCGAGATCGCCGCGGGCCGGCGCCTCGTCCGCCTGGACGACGGCGGTTTCGCCTGGCTCAGCGCCGCCAGGCCGACGGCGGACGAGGGCACAGCTTCGGCAAAGCTGTGAAATCGTGCGGCGCTCGCCCTGCCGCGGCAAGCTTCCAGCGGGAGGCGCAGTCGCTTGGAACGAGGCGCCGCACGTTTCCACACTTCTGGGAGGCGCCGATTACCGTGCGCATCGTGTTCCCGGCTACAATCGCCGGGTTGCCCGGGCGTGAGCCAGGGTTCTACGAAGTGGAGGCCTGACCTCCCACCCGCTCGGCTCGCTGTCGACGGGTCGATTCTTGACGGGACGCCCCGCTGTGGACGCCTCCCGCGGTCAGGGGCTTCCGCACGCGTGGAGCCCTTTTCGCGTTCCAGGCACGTGCTGGGCCAGCGAACCGCCGAGCCCAGGTGCGAAACCAACTCTTTTGGAGGACCCATCAGCACAGAACCGCGCATCAACGAACGCATCCACGTCAACGAGGTCCGACTGGTCGGCCCGAACGGGGAGCAAGTGGGAATTGTGCGCATCGAGGACGCCATGCGCCTGGCCCGCGAAGCGGATCTGGACCTGGTCGAGGTGGCCCCGATGGCTCGCCCGCCGGTCGCCAAACTCATGGACTACGGCAAGTTCAAGTACGAAAGCGCCCAGAAGGCCCGCGAGAGCCGGCGCAACCAGACGAACACCGTGATCAAGGAGATGAAGCTCCGACCGAAGATCGACAGCCACGACTACGAGACGAAGAAGGGCCACGTCGTCCGCTTCCTCAAGGCCGGCGACAAGGTCAAGATCACGATCATGTTCCGCGGTCGCGAGCAGAGCCGTCCCGAACTCGGCTTCAACCTTCTCAAGCGGCTTGCCGATGACGTCGCCGTTGATGGCTTCATCGAGTCGGCGCCCAAGCAGGACGGCCGCAACATGCTCATGGTGCTGGCGCCGACGCGCAAGAAGGCCGAGGCAATGGCCGAGCAGCGCGCGGCGCGCGACCGTCGGGCCGCGGAGCGGCTGGCCGACGCGGAGGCCGAGCGCACCGATGCCGCCGAGCAGCGGGCCGTCCATGCCGCGGCCCCCGCGACCAAGCGCCGGCGCGGCCCCGCGGACAACATGGACCCCGACATCGACCTGTGACCCAGATCAACCAAGAAGGAATACCGACATGCCCAAGATGAAGCGCCACTCCGGAGCGAAGAAGCGGTTCAAGGTGACCGGTTCCGGCAAGCTCATGCACGCCTCCGCAGGCAAGCGGCACCTCAACGAGCACAAGTCGTCCCGGCGCACGCGTCGGCTCAACGTCGACGGCCAGCTGACCGGTGGGGACGCCCGCAAGGCCCGCCGCCTGCTCGGCAAGTGACGCTCAACCAGTACTGATCCCTTCGGCCTGGCGCGCCCGATCGGCGCGCTGCCCCCCGACCCACGACAAGGAGTACCCGATGGCACGCGTGAAGCGTTCCGTTAACGCCCAGAAGAAGCGCCGTGAGGTGCTGGACGCCGCCTCCGGCTACCGCGGCCAGCGGTCCCGGCTGTACCGCAAGGCCAAGGAGCAGTTGCTGCACTCCTACGGCTATGCGTTCCGTGATCGCCGCAAGCGAAAGGGCGAGTTCCGCGCTCTTTGGATCCAGCGGATCAACGCCGCGGCTCGCGCCGAGGGCATGACCTACAACCGGTTCATCGCCGGGCTGAAGGCCAGCGGACTCGAGGTCGATCGCAAGATCCTCGCCGACCTGGCCGTGAACGACCCCAAGGCGTTCGCCACCCTCGTCGCCCTGGCCAAGGAGTCGGCACCCGCCGACGCGGCTGCCTGATCGCGTGCCGGCGCTACCACCGCCGGCCTCGCTGGCCCGACTTCGAGCCGCCCGCAAGCTGACGTCCGGAACCGGACGGCGGGCGGCTCGAGCGTTTCTGGCCGACGGGGCGCAGTGCGTCCGGGAGGCGCTGGCGCTGCCCGGCACCGTGCGCGAGCTGTTCGTCACCACGAGGGGCGCCAGCGCGCACCCGGAGTTCTTGGGTCTGGGCGTGCCGACCTGGCTGGCGTCCGAGCAGGACGTGCAGAGGCTGACCGACACCGTGACCCCGCAGGGCATCGTCGCGGTCTGCGCCGCGCTGCCCGAGGTTTCGTTCGATCCGGTCGCAATGGGGTTGGTCCTGATCGCCGCGCAGGTCCGTGATCCCGGCAACGCGGGCGCGCTGATCCGCTGCGCGGACGCTTTCGGCGCCGACGCCGTCGTCCTCACCACTGGCAGCGTGGACCTCTACAATCCCAAGGTCGTGCGCGCCAGTGTGGGCAGCCTGTTCCACCTGCCGATCGTCCGGAACGCAGCCTTGGGAAGCGTTGTCGACACCTGTCGGGACGCCGGGTTGAGAGTGCTCGCGGGCGAAGGGACGGGCGAGGCCCGGCTCGACCGCTTGGGAGCAGAACTGGCCCGCCCGACCGCCTGGCTGTTCGGCAACGAGGCCTGGGGGCTGCCCGCCCGCGACGCGGCCCTGGCGGACGCGCGCGTCGCCGTCCCGATCTTCGGCCGCGCCGAGAGTCTCAATCTGGCGACCGCTGCCGCAGTGTGCCTCTACGCCAGTGCCACGGCCCAGCGCGCGATCGTCCGGTGAGCGTTGCCGGTTCGTCCCCCGAGCGTTCGAAGGGACGGCGTCGTTTTGTTCCCCGAGACCGTCGATGCAGAAGAGTCAACCGACCCGCGATGTGGTGAAGATGCCCACGAACCGTGCTGTCGGAAAACCTGTCGGTGCCACTTCCTAGACTGGGCAGCCGAAACGATGCGGCAAGAGGGGAGCCCATGTCCGGGCCGAATACGAACTACGACCCCGTCCAGGTGGCCACGCTGAGCCCCGAGGCACTGGACGCGATGGTCGCGGACGCCCTCGCGGCCTTTGCGGCGGCCGGCTCGGTGGCCGAGCTGAAGGCGGCGCGGCTGGCGCACAGTGGCGACCGGTCGCCTCTGGCGTTGGCGAACCGCGAGATCGGGGCCCTGCCGCCGGCGGCTCGCAAGGACGCCGGGATGCGGCTCGGTCGGGCCCGTCAGGTGGTCGGCCAGGCATTGGCCGAGCGCGCCGAGCAGGTCGACGCCGCAGAGCTGGCCGCCACGCTCGTGGCCGAGCGCGTGGACGTCACCTTGCCCACCGAACTGACCCCGCTCGGCGCGGTCCACCCGATCACCGCGCTGATGGACCTGATGGCCGACGTGTTCGTCGCGATGGGCTGGGAGGTGGCCGAAGGCCCCGAGCTCGAGGCTGAATGGCTCAACTTCGACGCGCTGAACATCGGCCCCGATCACCCGGCTCGGGGGACGACCGACACGCTGTTCGTCGCCCCCCTGGAGCGGCACCTGGTGCTGCGCACCCATACGTCGCCGGTGCAGATCCGCTCGCTGCTGGATCGGCCGTTGCCGGTCTATGTGGTCTGCCCGGGCAAGGTGTACCGAGCCGACGAGTTCGACGCCACGCACGTGCCGGTCTTCCATCAGATCGAGGGTCTGGTCGTCGACCAGGGCATCTCGATGGCCCACTTGCGCGGCACGCTGGACCACTTCGCCCAGGCGATGTTCGGCGACGTCCGGACTCGGATGCGGCCCAGTTACTTCCCCTTCACCGAGCCCAGCGCAGAAGTCGACCTGGAGTGTTTCGTGTGCCACGGCGCGTCCGTCGGTAACCCGGACGCGCCCTGCCGCACGTGCCGCTCGGAAGGCTGGATCGAGTGGGGCGGCTGCGGCATGGTGAACCCGCGCGTCCTGGCCGCGGCCGGCATCGACACCGACGTCTACTCCGGCTTCGCCTTCGGCATGGGCATCGAGCGCACGTTGATGTTCCGCAACAACGCCGCGGACATGCGAGACATGGTCGAGGGGGACGTCCGGTTCAGCCGGCAACTTGTGGGAGGAGCGCGATGAGGGCGCCGGTGAGTTGGCTGCGTGAGCGCGCGGCCTTCGCGGACGACCTGGACGGCCGCGGTCTGGCCGAGGTATTGATCCGGGCCGGGCTCGAGGTCGAAACGGTGGACGCCGTGGGCGCCGATATCGACGGACCGCTGGTCGTCGGGCGCGTTCTCCACTTCGTCGAGGAGCCCCAGAAGAACGGCAAGACGATCCGCTGGTGCCACGTCGATGTCGGCCGCCACAACGCGCCGATCGGCTTTCGCGGGGTCGTCTGTGGGGCGCGCAACTTCGCCGTCGGCGATTTCGTGGTCGTCGCCCTTCCCGGGACGACCCTGCCGGGCGGCTTCGTGATCGGCGCGCGCAAGACCTACGGCCATCTTTCCGACGGCATGATCTGCTCCGAGCGCGAACTCGACCTCGGGGACGACCACGGCGGCATCCTGATCCTCCCCGCCACCGACGATGCCGGCGTCCCGCTCGTCCCGGGCCAGGACGCGGCCCCGGTCCTACACCTGCGCGACGACGTCCTCGACATCGCGGTCACCCCCGACATGAGCTACTGCCTGTCGATTCGCGGGTTGGCGCGCGAAGCGGCCCAGGCGCTGAGCGTGGCCTTCACCGACCCCGTCGACCGGCCTACGCCTGCCGCCAGCGCCGCCGGCTATCCGGTCGTCCTCGAATCCGACGCTTGCCCGCTGTTCGTGGCAGTCAGTGTGCACGGCGTCGAGGCGTCCCGGCCCACTCCGAGATGGATGTCGCGGCGGCTGCAGTTGGCCGGGATGCGCTCGATCTCGCTTGCCGTGGACATCACCAACTACGTGATGCTCGAGACCGGTCAGCCGCTGCACGCCTATGACGCGCAGCGCCTGGCCGGACCGATCGTCGTCCGCAACGCCAAGCCGGGGGAGATCCTCCTCACCCTCGACGGGGTGACGCGGCAACTCGATGCTGCCGACCTGTTGATCACCGACGACTCGGGCCCGATCGGGCTGGCCGGGGTGATGGGCGGGGAGTCGACCGAGCTGAACGCTGACACCGTGCGCATCGTGATCGAGGCGGCTCACTTCGACGCCGCCACGATCGGGCGGACGTCGCGGCGCCACAAGCTGGGCTCCGAGGCGTCTCGCCGGTTCGAGCGCGGCGTCGACCCGGACGCCGCCTACGCTGCCGCCCACCGGGTGGCCGATCTCCTGGTCGAGCTCGCCGGCGGCACCATCGTTGCCGCCGAAACGATCGCGGGTGGCGTCCCGATCCAGCCCGAGCAGACCATCGACGCCGACCTGCCTCAGCGCATCCTGGGGACGCCGGTCAGCGCCGAGCGGGTGGTCCAGATCCTGCGCTCCAGCGGCGTGAGCGTGGAGACTTCCGGAGCTGAGTTGCGGCTCGTCCCGCCGTCTTGGCGTCCCGACCTGCGCGACCCCTACGACTACGTGGAGGAGGTCGGGCAGAAGGTCGGATTGGACGCCATCGAGCCCGTGGTCCCGCGGGCGCCGGTGGGTCGCGGCTTGACCCGCGCCCAGCGCGCCCGCCGGGCCGTCACCAGCGCGGCCGCCGACGCGGGTTTCGTCGAGGTCCTCACCTTCCCGTTCCTTGGTGCGGCGGACCTGGACGCGCTGGGCTTGAGCGCCGACGACGATCGTCGAGCGACCGTGACGCTGGCCAATCCGCTCGCCGACACCCAACCGTTGATGCGCACGACGCTACTTCCGGGCCTGTTCGGCGCGGTGGGACGCAACGCCAGCCGCGGCAACGACGACCTCGCCCTGTTCGAGGTAGGCAGCGTGTTCGTGGCCACCTCGGACGTCCCCGCGCCGATGCCGAGCGTGCTCGAGCGGCCCACCTCCGCCGAACTCGAGGCGTTCGCGCTCGCTTTGCCGAGCCAGTCCAAGCATCTGGCCGCGATCGTCACCGGCAACTGGCGACGGGTGGGTTGGCAAGGACCGGCCGACCCCGCGGGCTGGACGCAAGTCCTCGCGCTGGCCGACGCCCTCGCCGGGGCGGTTGGCGCGCGCCTCACGCGGACCGCCGCGGATCGCGCCCCCTGGCACCCCGGACGATGCGCCGAGCTCGGCGTGGCCGGCACGACCATCGGGTACGCCGGGGAGCTGCACCCGCAGGTTTGCCGGACGGTCGGCCTGCCCGTCCGAGCCGCCGCGGTCGAGCTGGACCTGGACGCGCTGTTCGCGGTCGCTCCGGGCCCGGGCTCGATTCGGCTGCTGTCCCCTTGGCCGGTCGCCAAGGAGGACGTCGCCCTGATCGTCGACGCGGACGTCCCCGCGGCGGCGCTGCGGGACGCCCTGGCGCAGGGCGCCGGGGAGTTGCTCGAGTCGATCGCGTTGTTCGACGTCTACACCGGGCCGCAGGTGGGCGCGGGCAAGAAGTCGCTGGCGTTCGCGCTGCGCTTCCGCGCTGTCGACCGGACGCTTACCGACGCCGAGGCGGCGGCGGCCCGGGACGCTGCGGTTGCGGTTGCGGTTGCTCGGTTCGGGGCCGTTCAGCGAGCTTGAGGGGCCACCGACACCACACCCCGGAACCCAATCGCATAATCATGCGCCCGATGTCATACTTATGCGTATGACGGTGAAGGTGGCGGTGGCCGGATGCACGGGCTACGCGGGTGGGGAGTTGCTGCGCCTGCTCCTGGCGCACCCCGAGGTCGAGATCGGCGCGCTGACGGCGAAGACGAGCGCGGGCAGCCATCTGCTCCAACACCATCCGCAGTTGCTGCCGCTGTCCGATCGGATCGTCGCGGACACCACGCCGGAGAACCTCGCCGGGCATGACGTCGTCTTCCTTGCTCTCCCGCACGGGACGTCCGGCGCAGTCGCCGAGCAACTGGGCGACGACGTCCTGGTAATCGACGCGGGCGCCGACTTCCGGCTTGCCTCCAGCGCCGACTGGGAGCGCTATTACGGCAGTCCGCATGCCGGCACCTGGCCCTACGGATTGCCCGAGCTTCCCGGTCAGCGCGACGTCCTGACCGCGGCCAAGCGGATCGCCGTCCCGGGCTGCTATCCGACGACCGTGACGCTGGCTTTGTTGCCCGCGTTGACCGCCGGCCTGATCGACGGATCGGACGTCGTCGTGGTCGCGGCGAGCGGCCCCTCGGGTGCGGGCAAGTCGCTGCGGGTCAACCTGTTGGGTGCGGAGTTGATGGGTTCGGCCAGCGCTTACGGGGTTGGCGGCGTCCACCGGCACGTACCCGAGCTGCTGCAGAACTTCCGGCTCCTCGGGGCGGCCGAGCCCAGCGTCTCTTTCACGCCAGTGCTCGTGCCCATGTCGCGGGGGATCCTGGCCACCTGCACCGCCCCCTTGCCGAAGCAGATCGATGTGGACGTCGTCCGCGACGCCTACGCCGCGGCCTACGCCGACGAACCGTTCGTGTACGTCTTGCCCGAGGGAATCTGGCCGCAGACCCAATCGATCCTGGGCTCCAACGCCGTTCAGATCCAGGTGGCGGTGGACGCGGACGCGGGCCGGCTGGTCGTGGTCGCCGCCTTGGACAACTTGACCAAGGGCACTTCCGGCGGCGCCGTTCAGTGCCTCAACCTCGCCTGCGGGTTCGAAGAGACCACGGGTCTGTCCACGATCGGAGTCGCGCCGTGAGCGTCACCACCCCCAAGGGTTTCAGCGCCGCCGGAATCACCGCCGGACTGAAGGCGTCCGGAAAACCCGATCTGGCGCTGGTGGTCAACACGGGGCCGCACGACAGCGCGGCGGCGGTGTTCACGTCCAACCGCTTTGCCGCCGCACCCGTGTTGCTCAGCCGGCTCGCCGTTGCGGACGGCCATCTGCGCGCGGTCGTCCTCAACTCGGGCGGGGCGAATGCCTGTACGGGCGCGCCCGGGCTGGCGGACGCACATCAGATGGCGGTCGCTACGGCGGCCGGCGTCGGGCTCGAGCCCGACGAGGTGGCGGTCTGCTCCACTGGGTTGATCGGGGAGCGGCTGCCGATGCCGCGCGTCCTAGCTGGCATCGCGCAGGCGGCGCAGTTGTTGCGCCAAGACGGCGGTCCGGCCGCGGCGAACGCGATCATGACCACCGACACCGTCGCCAAGACCGCCAACTACTTCGCCGAGAAGGGCTGGTCGATCGGCGGCATGGCCAAGGGCGCGGGCATGCTTGCGCCCGCTCTGGCCACCATGCTGGTGACCATCACCACGGACGCCCGGGTCGATCCCGGTCCGCTGGCGGACGCTGTGCGGGCCGCGACCTCGGTCACCTTCGACCGCGCCGACTCCGATGGGTGCATGTCCACCAACGACACCGTCATCGTCTTGGCCAACGGCGCTTCCGGGGTGGCCCCGGACGCCGCCGAGTTCACGGCCGCCCTGACCGCGGTTTGCGGCGACCTGGCCGCGCAACTGCTGAGCGACGCGGAGGGTTCGGCGCACGACATCGCGGTCGTGACGCGAGGGGCCGCCAGCGAGGCGGACGCGCTCGAAGTCGCTCGCGCCGTCGCCCGCAGCAACTTGTTCAAGTGCGCGATCTTCGGCGCCGATCCCAACTGGGGGCGCGTCCTTTCCGCGGTCGGGACGACCTCGGCCGCCTTCGACCCCAACCAGGTGGATGTCGCGTTCAACGGCGTGGTCGTCTGCCGAGCCGGCGCCATCGGGGAGGATCGCTCGGGGGTCGACCTCGCCGGGCGGGACGTCGTGGTGGACATCGACCTCAATGCCGGCGTCCACACGGCGACGATCTGGACCAACGACCTCACCTACGACTACGTCAAGGAAAACGCGGAGTACTCCACATGACCACGCTGCACCGGTCCGACCGGGCCGAAATTGTCGCCAAGGCGGCCACCCTGATCGAAGCGCTGCCGTGGCTGGAGCAGTACGCGGGTGCGGTCGTGGTCGTCAAGTACGGCGGAAACGCCATGGTCAGCGAGCCGCTCAAACGCGCCTTCGCCCAGGACATCGTGTTCCTGCGCCGCTGCGGGCTGAAGCCGGTGGTCGTCCACGGCGGCGGGCCACAGATCTCCAGCATGCTGAAGCGGCTGGGCATCGCCAGCGAGTTTCGCGGCGGCCTGCGGGTGACCTCTCCCGAAGCCATGGAGGTCGTCCGGATGGTCCTGGTGGGCCAGGTAGGTCGCGAGCTGGTGGGCCTGTTGAACGCCCACGGACCGGTCGCGGTCGGGTTGTCCGGGGAGGACGCGGGCCTGTTCGTGGCCGAACGCCGCGGCGTCGTCGTGGACGGCCGGCCCTACGATCTCGGCCTGGTCGGAGACGTCGTCGACGTGCGGCCCGAGGCGGTCTGGGACCTGATCAACGCCGGCCGGATCCCAGTGGTCGCCACCGTCGCCCCCGACGAGGACGGCGAGGTACACAACGTCAACGCCGACACAGCCGCCTCCGCGCTGGCGGTGGCGCTGGGAGCGCACCGGCTGGTCGTCCTCACCGATGTGGAGGGCCTGTACGCCGACTGGCCGAACAGCACGGACGTCCTGGCGCAGATCACCGCCGGGGAACTGGCCGAACTGTTACCCAGTCTCGAATCGGGGATGCTGCCCAAGATGGAAGCCTGCCTGCGCGCCGTAGAGGGCGGCGTCGAGCGCGCGACCGTCATCGACGGCCGGGTCGAACACTCCTTGCTGCTGGAGATCTTCACCGACGAGGGGATCGGGACGATGGTCGTCCCCGATCCCGCCGAGGAGGCCAAGCCATGAGTGACATCCTCACCCGCTACCCCGGCGCGCTGATGAACACGTTCGGGACGCCGAAGCGCGTCCTCGTCCGCGGTCAGGGATCCAGGGTCTGGGACGACGAGGGCCGGGAGTACCTCGACCTGCTGGCCGGCATCGCCGTGAACTCGCTCGGTCATGCGCATCCGAGGCTGATCGGCGCGATCGGCGAGCAGTTGGCGACCCTGGGCCACATCTCCAACCTGTTCGCCTCCGTCCCCCAGGTCCGGCTGGCCGAGCGGCTCGATCGCCTGGTGACGGCGAACTCGCCCGACACCCCGGCTCGGGTCTTCTTCGCCAACTCAGGGGCGGAGGCCAACGAGGCGGCGTTCAAACTCACGCGGCGCACCGGCCGCAAACGGATCATCGCGATGGAGGGCTCCTTCCACGGACGGACGTCCGCCTCGCTCGCGATCACGGCCAATCCGGCCTACCGCGAGCCGTTCGAGCCGCTCCCCGGTGAGGTGAGCTTCGTCCCCTACGGCGACGCGGCCGCGTTGGCGGCGGCACTGGACGAGACGGTCGCCGCCGTCGTGATCGAGCCGCTGCAGGGCGAGAACGGGGTCACGCAGCCTCCGGCCGGATTCTTGGCCGCGGCCCGCGAGCTCACCCGGGCGCATGGCGTCCTGCTTTGGCTGGACGAGGTGCAGACCGGCATCGCCCGTTGTGGGCAATGGTTGGCGAGCGCCTCCGACGGCATTACCGCCGACGTTGTCACGCTGGCCAAGGGCCTCGCCGGAGGGTTCCCGATCGGTGCCTGCGTGGCGACCGGGGACGCGGTCGCGCTGTTGGGCCCCGGATCGCACGGGTCCACTTTTGGCGGCAACCCGGTTGCGGCGGCCGCAGCACTGGCCGTCTTGGACGTCGTCGAGTCAGAGGGCCTGCTCGAGCGGTCCCGAATGCTCGGCGAGCACCTCGTCGCCACGGTCGATGCGCTGGGCGACCGGCGCATCGCCGGCGTCCGTGGTCTCGGGTTGCTGCGGGGGATCGTGCTGGCCGAGGACATCGCGCCGGCGGTGGCGGAAGTCGCCCTGGACGCGGGCTTCATCATCAACGCGCCACGTCCTGGCGTGATCCGGATCGCGCCTCCACTGATCGTCACACTCGAAGAACTCGACTCCTTCGTCACGGCGCTTCCCGCCCTACTGGACCAGGCACGGCGTTGAGCGACCGATCCCCGCAGACCAAGGCGGCCCGGCAGGCGCGGATCCTGGGTCTGCTGGAGCACGCCGCGATCGCCTCGCAGACCGAGTTGGGCGAGCGGCTCACCGCGGACGGCTTCGCCGTTTCGCAGGGGACGCTGTCGCGCGACCTGGTCGAACTGGGAGCGGTTCGCGTCCGCAGCCGGGACGGCACCCATACCTACGCGCTGCTGGCCCGCGAGCGCGCGGAGGCGGGGGCCTCGGCCGCCAAGCTGGCGCGGGTGTGCGCCGAGCTGCTCATTTCCGCGGAAGCCTCGGCCAACTTGGTGATCGTCAAGACCCCGCCGGGGGCCGCGCAGTACCTCGCGTCGGCCCTGGACAAGGTGGCCTGGGACACCGTCCTCGGCACCATCGCCGGTGACGATTCGGTGCTGGTCGTGACCCGCGACCCGCAGGGTGGACGCCGTCTCGCCGAACAGCTATTGGCCCTGGCCGAACGCAACGAGGGAGTCTCATGAGCGAACCCGCGACCGCCGCCGGACGCCTGTGGGGGGGCCGGTTCGCCGGCGGCCCGGCCGAGGCGATGTTCGAGTTGAGCCGGTCGACCCAGTTCGATTGGCGCCTGGCGCCGCACGATCTCGCCGGGTCGCGTGCGCATGCGGCGGCGCTGGCTCGCGCCGGACTGCTGACCGCTGGCGAGCTGGCCGCCATGACCGCGGCCCTGGAGACGATCGAGGCGGACGTGCGCTCCGGTGCGCTGGTGGCCGCCCCGACCGACGAGGACGTCCACGGGGCGCTCGAGCGCGTCCTGATCGAACGGGTCGGACCCGAGCTCGGGGGACGCCTGCGGGCAGGCCGTTCCCGCAACGATCAGATCGCCACGCTGATCCGGATGCATCTGCGAGAGCAGCTTCGGGTGCTCGCCGGTGACCTCGTGGGACTGACCCGGGCGCTGTCGGCGCAGGCGCAGGAGCACCTGGGCGCGATCATGCCCGGACGAACGCACATGCAGCCTGCGCAGCCCGTGCTGCTCGCGCATCACCTGCTGGCGCACGCCTGGCCGCTGGTCCGCGATGCCGGACGCCTTCGCGACCTGGATGCCCGGCTGGACTCCAGCCCCTACGGCTCGGCGGCGCTGGCCGGGACGTCCCTAGGGCTTGATCCCGAGGCGGTCGCCGCCGACCTCGGCTTCTCAGGCAGTGTCGCCAACTCGATCGACGGGACGTCCGCGCGCGACCTGATCGCCGAGTCCGCCTACGTCGCGGCCCAGATCGGGGTCGACCTGTCACGCCTGTCCGAGGACGTCATCTTCTGGTGCGCACCCGAGGTCGGCTTCGCCAGGCTCTCCGACTCGTGGTCCACCGGTTCGTCGATCATGCCGCAGAAGAAGAACCCGGACGTCGCCGAACTGGCACGTGGTAAGGCCGGACGCCTGATCGGCAACCTCAGCGGACTACTGGCCACCCTCAAGGGCCTGCCGCTGGCTTACAACCGCGACCTGCAGGAGGACAAGGAGCCGATCTTCGACTCCCTCGACCAGTTGCGCATCCTGTTGCCGGCGATGACCGGCCTGATCTCGACGCTCACCTTCAACGTCGATCGGATGGGCGAGTTGGCGCCGCTCGGCTTCGCCCTGGCCACGGACGTGGCCGACTGGCTCGTGCGCCAAGGCGTCCCGTTCGCCCATGCGCACGAGGTCGCCGGCGCCGCCGTCCGGTATTGCGAGGTCCGCGGGATCGACCTGCCCGAGCTGAGCGCAGCCGACCTGCCGCGGATTGACGACTCGTTGAGACCAGGCGTGCTGGCGGTGTTGTCGGCCGAAGGCTCGGTTGGGGCGCGGGACGGCCGCGGCGGGACGGCTCCGGCCCGCGTCGGGGAGCAACTGGCGGAGCTGTCGGTTGAGATTGCCCGGATGGCCGAATGGAGCGCTGGCTAGTCTTTCGGCCGTGAATGAGCTGCTGACCGACCTGACCTGGCGGGGCCTGATCGCCCAAACGACCGACATCGACGAGCTGTCCGCGCACCTGGACGCCGGTCCGATCAGCTACTACGTCGGCTTCGACCCGACCGCGCCCAGCCTGCACATCGGCAATCTGGTCCAGTTGATCGCCGCCCGCCGTATCCAACAGGCCGGCCATCGGCCGATCCTGCTGGTCGGGGGGTCGACCGGACTGATCGGCGACCCGAAGCAAGCGGGGGAGCGGGCGATGAACCCCGTCGAGCTGGTCGCCCAGTGGGCAGCTCGAATCCGCGAACAGGTGGCGAAGTTCGTCGACTTCGGGGGAGAGCACGGCGCCACGTTGGTGAACAACCTCGACTGGACGGCACCGATGAACGTCCTGGACTTCTTGCGCGACATCGGCAAACACTTCCCCGTGAACCGGATGCTCGCCCGTGAGGTCGTCAAGGCCCGGCTGGAGACGGGCATCTCGTTCACGGAGTTCTCCTACGTGCTCCTGCAGTCGATGGACTACCTCGAGCTCTACCGCCGGTACGGCTGCACGCTGCAGACCGGCGGCTCCGACCAGTGGGGGAATATCACGGCCGGGGTCGAGTTGATCAGGAGGGCCGAGGGGGCACAGGTACACGCCCTCTCAACGCCCCTGCTGACGAAGGCGGACGGCTCCAAGTTCGGCAAGACCGAATCCGGCACGGTCTGGCTGGATCCGGCGATGACCAGCCCGTTCGCCTTCCACCAGTACTTCCTGAATGCCGAGGATGCGAGGGTTATCGAGTACCTGAAGATCTTCGGCAACCGAACTCGCGAGCAGGTGGCCGAGCTCGAAGCAGCCACCCTCGAACGACCGCACCAACGCCTCGCCCAGCGGGCATTGGCGGACGATGTGACCGACCTCGTCCACTCCCCGCGGGAGCGCGAGCAGGCAAACCGGGCCGCGGCAGCAATCTTCGGACGGGGCGACCTCGCCGAGCTAAGCGAGTCGACGCTCACCGCAGTGGTGCGGGACGTCGGCGGGGGCGATTTGGCCGGGGGGCTTGAGCTCCCCCGCGTGGTCGACGCCATGGTGGCCGCCCGGATCACGGAGTCGAGATCGGCGGCTCGTCGAGCCATCGCCGAAGGCGGCGCCTACGTCAACAACGTTCGGGTCACGGATCCGGACGGTCGTCTGAGTCAGGACGATCTCCTCGCCGGGCGCTACGCGATCCTGCGCCGGGGACGTCGCACCGTGGGCGCGATTACCCTTGTCAGCTGAGGTTTCGCGGCGCGTCGCCGGCCGGTGCCGATCCCGATTTGACTTGCGCCGCATGCCCGCGTAATGTTCTTCAAGCCCTGACGGTGACACGGACGAAGCGGAAGACGCGGCGGACGGATCGCGGGGCCTCCCAACCTAGCCAACACGGGCGAGGTGTGCGTTCAAAACGAACCCACCGAGGGCCCGAGGAAAGCATGCGGTCAGGGAGCGGGGAAACCGGCCGATTTGACTAGCCGGAAAGAACCAAGTAAAGTTTACCGAGTTGCCCCAAGCGGCGGTGAAAAGCCAAAGCGCGGGACGCACCCGAAACTTGAGAACTCAACAGCGTGCTTCAATAGTCAATGCCAAATATGCACAAAAACCCCGTGCCCGGCGATTGACTCGGCTTCGGCCGAAGCGATCAAAAGGCTCGGATTCCTTTGAAATTGATTAGATCCAGCAATGGATCCTGTCAGTGTCAAACCAAGTTGACGGTAACGGCATAAAACGCCAAACCGAAATTTTTCAACGGAGAGTTTGATCCTGGCTCAGGACGAACGCTGGCGGCGTGCTTAACACATGCAAGTCGAACGGTAAGGCTCTTCGGAGTACACGAGTGGCGAACGGGTGAGTAACACGTGAGCAACCTACCCTTGACACTGGGATAACAGTTGGAAACAGCTGCTAATACCGGATACGACCTCCACAGGCATCTGCGGAGGTGGAAAGCTCCGACGGTCAGGGATGGGCTCGCGGCCTATCAGCTTGTTGGTGAGGTAACGGCTCACCAAGGCGACGACGGGTAGCCGGCCTGAGAGGGCGACCGGCCACACTGGGACTGAGATACGGCCCAGACTCCTACG
>JBDHZK010000016.1:0-28869 GCA_039811865.1 Propionicicella sp.
AGTGACCGAAGGGTCAGCCCGGACGCGCCTTCCGTCCGGATCCTGGCCTCATTTAGAAGGCTTACTGTGCTGACCTAGTTCCAGGGTCGGTTCAGGAAACTCATGGAACTGGGCTTGTCCACCACGTGCCGACGCGACGGTGGGAGCCGAGCAGAACGCCTAGTCGGCTGCGCCCGGAGAAGTCCTGGTTCACCTCTTGAGGACGCGGGTTCGATTCCCGCCACCTCCACCCCTTTGGAAAGTCCCGGGACATGCCGCGCGCGTGTCCCGGGACTTTCCATGTGCCGGCGGACCACGGTCAACTCCGGATTGCGCGAAGCTGTCGGAAAGTGCTCGCATGCCGTCAGGTCGCGGCGCGATGGAGCCGACTCATGGCCAAGGCGTTGATCTCGGCCAGGTTCTTCGTGAGCTCGAACGTGACCCAAGATGGCACGAACCACAGCGGCTGGGGGTCGGGCCGGCCAAGTCACAACTTCGTCGAGATCGCGCTCGACGAGCACCTGGTTCCAGGCTGTCTTCAGCGCTTCGATCCGGTCGGTGCCCCCGCTCGACACATAGGCCCTCGGGCGGCGTCGGGTAGGCGCCACCCACCAAGGCCAGCGTGTTCGACCACCACCACTCGATGTGCCACAGCACCCACCCTGCGGTCACGTCGGGCGTTGGTGGGGGGGCCTCATGAGGTGATGCACGCCGCCAGCCAGGACGCGCTGCGAATCACCGCCGAGCTGAACGCGCGCTACCACTCAGCCGAGGAGGTCGTGGGACTCATGCGTGGGCCACGGCAAGCGCTTGCCCGGCTGCACGTCCGACGGCGCCTGAACACCGATCCCTGGGCGTCGATTGAAAGTGGACCCCACGCGCTGGAAATCACCCCGTCGCCATGGCCTCGTTCCAAGAGTCGTCGAGGCTCGCCGGCCGAGGCGTCCTGATGGACACCCGACCATCCCATCGGGTGTCCGTTTTCGTTCCCCCGGCGTGTCAAAATGCCTTGGTAGTCGGGACGCGGGCGTTGATAGGGGGTTCGGAATGGGCCAACCGGTCGAGGCAGGGTCGCTATTGGTTGCCAGCGTCGGCCTCAGCGATGGCGTGTTCGACCAGACCGTCGTCTTGTTGCTGGACGCCGACGAATCCGGCTCGCTGGGCGTCGTGCTGAACCGCGTGGCGTCCATCGATGTCGGCGCCGCGCTGCCGCAGTGGGCGGACCTGCTCGCCGAGCCGGCCGTGATGTTCGCCGGCGGGCCGGTCTCGCCGAACGGGGCCATCTGCTTGGCGGCGCCCAGCTTCCCGGACGAGGAGCCGCCGGGGTGGCGCCGCCTCTTTGGCCAAGTCGGCCTGCTGCATCTGGACACCCCGGTCGAACTCGCCCAAGGCGCCTACGACGACCTGCGCGTCTACGCCGGCTACGCCGGCTGGGCCCCCGGCCAGCTTCAGGGCGAGTTGCTGCGCGGCATGTGGCACGTCGTCCCGTCGCACTACGAGGACGTCTTCGACTCCGATCCGGAGACGCTCTGGCGGCGCGTCCTGCGGCGTCAACGAGGCGAAGTCTCGGTCTTTTCGACCTGGACGGCCGAGCCCGAGGAAAACTGATCGGCGCCGGCGTGCGCGCGGGTTCGGCTCCTGGTCGCGCCCGAGCCTGACGCGGCGGCCGTGACCCGGCGGTCTGAGAGCATCGATCAGCAACAGTCAGGAGCAAACGATGAGTGTGTGGTCCGACGATTCGGGCGATGACATCTTCGATCCCTCCGCACCCTTCGAATCGGCACCGGCGCCCAGCGCGGACGGGGTTGAGCCGGCGCCCGAAGTAGCCGATATCGACCCGAACGTGCCATGGTCGCCGGCCCAGGGGTATCCGGACTCCACGGGATCGGTGCGCGTTTGGCTTGATGAGAACCGACGCCTGACGCAGGTGCGGGTCTCCAACGCGTGGCGTGACCGAGCCAGGGGTACGACCCTGTCGAGTATGTTCGACGAGGCGTTCCTGCTAGCGCAGGCGCAGGCCGGACAGGCCGTTGACCCGCCCAAGGATCCGATGGCTGACCTGCCGGCGACGAAGACGACCCTGAGTTGGGACAGCCTCGAGGCGTTGAACGAGCGAGCCGAACGTTTGGACGAGGAATACGAGCGGATCGACCGCCTGCCCGAGGATCAGATCAAGCAATCGGCTTGGGTGGGCACACCGGTGGAAGGTTCGAGCGAGAACCGGATGGTGACCGTCCGGCTAAACCTCTACGGATTGACCGAACAAGTGGTCTTCGAGGAGACCTGGCTGAAGGGGTCTCGGGTCTCGCAGGTCATCGACGGCGTGATGGAGGCCCATCAGGCCGCCTACGCGGCCTTCGTGCCGCCCCAGTTCGAGCTCGGAGACCGCGAGCGTCTAGCCGTCCAGGCGGCCAACGTACGTGACGAGGCCATGGCCGTCATCAGGCGTGGTTGGTAGCGAAGGAGACGACGATGACTGACAACCCCTTTTCGCTGCCCGCTGATCGCGCGGCTGCGGCCGGATACGTGGGCTACACCCAGGACACCGATGACGAACTCGACTCCGAGGACATCTATGAGGCCCTGATCAATCCGCATGAGGCCGCCGAGGGCGGCGGTGGCGGTGCGGGGGCCGGTGGTCCCATGATGATGCCGCCGATGATGGGCATGGGCGGCGCCGGAGCCGGTGGCGGCGCTGGGCTGGCGGCGAGCGGCATGATGCCCGGATCGATCAGTCGTTCCGCGATGGGCGGCACCGGGGCGGCCGGCATGGCGCCGATGCCCAGCGGTGGACCCGGCGGTGGCGGCTTGCCGAAGCCACCGGATATCGGGGGCGGGGGCGGCGCCGGTGGCCTTGGCGGCGGCGGCGCCGGCCTGAAGCCACCGGACCTGGGCGGCATGGGTGGCGGCGGCGCGGGCGGTGGCGGTCTTGGCGGCGGTGGATTGCCCAAGCCCAGCGATCTGGCGTCCGGCGGGGCCGGCGGACTGGGCGGTGGCGGGACCGGAGCGGCTGGGATGCCGCCCGCGCCGACCCCCGGCGGAATCGACACCAACGGTGACGGCATCCCTGATCGTCCCGGCACACCAATGCCGGGCGGTGGCTACGACACCGACGGCGATGGCATCGCCGATTACTTCCCGGGCGGCGGCGACGGCTACTACCACGGCGGCGGCATCGACACCGATGGGGACGGGATCGCCGACAAGTTCGCGGCCGGGTGGATCGACACCAACCACGACGGGATCCCCGATCAGCCCGGGCCAACGACCCCGGGCGGGATGGGCCCAGGCGGTCCTTACGGGCCCGGCGGACCTTACGGCCCGGGTGGACCTGGTGGACCTTACGGCCCGGGTGGACAAGGTGGCCCGTACGGCCCGGGTGGACAAGGCGGCCCGTACGGGCCGGGCGGACCCGGCGGACCGTACGGCCCCGGCGGAGCGTCCCCCGAGCCGGTGGTAGTCGACGCGGAGTTGCTCACCAAGGAATACAAGGATTGGGCGGCGCTCCGCGATGACTTGGACGCGACCCTGACCAAGTTCCGTGAGACGGCAGTGGAGTTGCCGACATTCGGCCTGCTCGGCGAAGTGCATTCGCAGTACGCCCCGCTCTGGTCACGGATCGAAGCGTGGATCAACACGGGTGTGGCTGAGTTCAACAACATCGGCGACGCCCTTCGCCAGACGGCCAAGGATTACTACGACACCGAGATCGAGGCCGCCGCCGCGGCGTCCAGCATCTCGCAGGCCTAGGGAGAGACGGATGATCCACACTTTCGGGTCGGTTGGGCCGGCGACGCAGCGGGCGTTGGACAAGCTCGACGAGGCTTGCCAAAAGTGCGTGGCGCTCGACGTGAGCGAGTTGAACTCGGCCGTCAAGAAGATCGAGGACAAGCACTTCTTCTGCCCGGCCGACGACGTCCGCCGCTTCCAACAAGACGTCATGAAGCTGGTGCACCGCCTGCGCGTCGCGCTGCTGGAGGTCCACCATCGGTACAAAGAGGATTTCGCGGTGCACCAGGAGAAGCCGCGCCAACTGCAGGAAGCCGGCGACGCCTGGCGGCTTTGGGACAACCAGATCGATCCCATCCACCGCATCGTCGAGAACAAGCAGCGGCAAACCTTCTGGAAGGGCAAGGGCGCCGACGGGTACATGAAGCAGCTGCCTATCCAGGCGGCCGCGATCCAGGAGTTGCGCGACTATGGCGCCACGCAGTGCGATGCCACCATCCGCTCGGCGATGGTGCTGCAGGCCGTGCTGATCGGCGTCCGCTCCGCGATCCAGGACGCTCAATGGACCGTCGAGTCGTACGCGCGAGCACCACAGGACGGGTCCAACAGCTACATGGTGCGCACCGCGAAGTCATTGAACAAGGTCTCGGCGCTGGCGAACTGGTTGGACGCCGTCCGCAGCGGAGAGACCTGGTCCGAGCCCACCGCTGAACTGACCCGTCAACTCAAGCTCGCGGGCGGGCAGGTCAAGATGATGCTCAAGGACGTCTGGCCGAGCGCCACCAACCCCGGGGCGCCCGTTCCACCCCAGCAGCCCGGCTACGGCTACGGGCCGGGCGGAGGCCCGGCGGCCCAATCCAGACTCGCCACGACCGACGTCGACGAGGGCAACATGACCTACGACCCTCGCGGGATGCCCGAGGACGCCAGCGGTCAACTCAACACCGACAACTACTGACAAGCCCCGATCCGGTCGCTCTGAGCCTTCGGCTCAGAGCTTTCCGGCTTTCTTGAGCGCCAGATAGTGGTCGGCCAGATCCGGCGCGAACCGCTCGGGAGCCGAGGAGACGACCGTCAGCCCGATCCGGCCCAGCGAGTCGGTGGTCTCGGCAAGTCGGGTCCGCTCCGCCTCGGCGGCGGCCGCTTCGTAGGCATCGCCGATCTCGCCGGCCCGACCGGTCAGTTCGTCGAGGCGAGGATCGCTGACGGCGCCGATCACGACCCGGTGCTTTCGCCGCACCGGCGCCAGTACCGGGATGAGCCCGTCGAAGATTGCCGCCGAATCCAGTCCGGTCAGGATCACGACCAAGGAGCGCTGCGAGACGCGCGCCAAGATCTCGGCCACCATCGTGCGGTGGTGGGTCTCGCCCAGGACGGGCTCCACGTTGGCCATCTCGTTGACCATCGCCGAAAGCAGCTCCGATGCGCTCGCCCGCATCACGCTGCCGCGCAACTGGCGGTCCACGATCAGCAGGTCGACGCGATCACCGGCCCGAGATGCCAACGCTGCCAACAGCAGCGCCGCGTCCATGTGGTGATCGAGCTTCGGCTGGTCGCCGACGCGGCCGGCCGACGTCCGCCCCGAATCGAGGACGATCAGCACGTGCCGGTCGCGCTCCGGGCGCCACGTCTTGACCACCACGGTGGATGATCGGGCGGTGCCGCGCCAGTCGATCGACCGCACGTCATCGCCCGGTACGTATTCGCGAAGAGAGTCGAACTCGGTGCCCTGGCCGCGCTGCAGGATTGTCGATCGGCCGTCGAGTTCCCGGAGCCGCGCGATGCGGCTCGGCAGGTGCTTGCGGCTGTTGAACGGGGGGAGGACGCGCACCGTCCACGGCGCCTGGTGTTGACGCTGGCGCCCCGCCAGGCCAAGGGGTCCGAACGTCCGCAGCACGACGGGGCCAGCCTGGCGATCCCCACGCCGCACCGGCCGCAACAGCGTGTCGTGCCGGCGCCGCTGGCCCGCCGGGACGTCGATGCTGCCCACGCCCCCTTCGGCCCCGGCCGAGGGGATCCACGAGTCGCGGATCCTGGCGCGGAGCCGGCGGCGTCCGGTGTTGGTCACCAGCACGCTGACGTTCGCCGTTGCGCCGAGCCTGATCGATCGGTCCCCCTCCCGCACCACCACGACCTTGGCCGGGGAGGGGGCGAGCGCCAGATCGGTGCCCAGCAGCAGGGCCAGGGCGCCGGTGGCGATTGCGATCGCCCAGGGCGAGCCGCTCCACGCGACCGCCAAAACGGCGATCGCGGCGAGGAGGGCGGCGCGTCCGGTGAGGACCATCGGTTCAGCGAGGGACCGGGACGCTGGCCAGGATCGACTCGATCACCGAGTCGGCGGAGGCGCCGTCCAGTTCGGCCTCGGCCCGCAGCCCGACGCGGTGGCGAAGGGTGGGGAATGCCAGGGCCTTGACATCGTCCGGGGTGACATAGTCGCGCCCGGACAGCCAGGCCCAGGCGCGCGACGTGTTCATCAGCGCGGTCGCGCCGCGGGGCGAGACGCCCAGCTGCAACGACGGGGAGACGCGGGTCGCGCGCACCACGTCGACCATGTACGCCAGCACCTGAGGGTGGATCTGCACCTTGGCGACCTCGGCTCGGGCCAGCTCCAGATCCTCTGGTCCGGCCACCGGGCCCAGCCCCGCTGCGTCCAGGTTCCGCGGATCGAAGCCGTGCGCGTGGCGGTTGAGGACCTCGATCTCGACGCCGCGCTCGGGCAGATCGACTCGCACCTTCATCAAGAACCGGTCAAGTTGCGCCTCGGGAAGGGGATATGTGCCCTCGTACTCGACCGGGTTCTGGGTGGCGGCAACGATGAACGGCTCGGGCAGCTTTCGGGGCGTCCCGTCGATGGTGATCTGCCGCTCCTCCATCGCCTCGAGCAGCGCCGACTGGGTCTTCGGTGGCGTCCGGTTGATCTCGTCGGCCAGCAGGAGGTTGGTGAACGCGGGGCCCTCGCGGAAGGTGAACTCGGCGCTGCGCGAGTCGTAGATCAGCGATCCGGTGATGTCGCCCGGCATCAGGTCGGGGGTGAACTGAACCCGCTTGGTCTGAATCTGCAGCGCCTTGGCGAAGCTGCGCACTAGCAGGGTCTTCGCGGTTCCCGGGACGCCTTCGAGCAGGACGTGCCCGCGGCAGATCAGCGCGATCACCAACGTCGTCACTGCGGTGTCCTGGCCGACGACGGCCTTGGCGACCTCGGCGCGCAAGGCGCCAAGCGCGGCTCGGGCACGTTCGGCCTCCGGGCTGCTCACGGGTTGCTGGGCCGGCTGCGCCATCGGGGGGGCGAACGCCTGCACGGGCGCCGCCGAGGTGCCCGAGGTCGGATCGAGCGCGGGAGAAGGTGCCGGCGCCGGGTACTGGCCGGGAGCGCTCGGGTACCCGGTGGGTGGCGGGCCTGGGGGCCGCGGTTGGCTGGGTCCAGGCGCGGGGTACGGATAGCTCACGGGTTTCGGGCCTCCTGCTCCAGGTGGTCGAGGTAGATCTTGAGGTCGAGTAGGGCCTGGCCGTCGGCTGGCGGGGGGCCACAGAGCGCGGCCCGGATCTCGGCGCGGGAGCGTCCGGTGCGGTCGGCCAGTAGGTCGGCGAGCCGGTCGGGGTCGGCCGAGCCGAACAGTCGGGCCAGTCGGCGAATGCTGCCCCGGCGCAAGTGGCCGGCGGCCGTGTCGGACGCCTTGATCCGGTGGTACCAGCGGCCATGACCCTCCACGGTCTCCGACGCCCGGATGACGACGGGCAGCCGCTCGCTGATGATCGGCCCGAGGCGGCGTCCCCGCCAGACGGCCACGACGACCAGGGCGATCAGCGCCTGGGCGAAGGCCAGCCACAGCCAAGGCGGTAGGAGCGGGGGTGGCGCTGGGTCGTCCGGGTTCACCTTCCCACTCTTGGGCGGCGGCGGGACGAACCAGGTGAGCACGCGGTCCTGGCCGAGCAGCATCATCGAGAAGGCGGCGTTGCCGCGCTCGGCCAGGTCCTGATTCTGAAACAGGGGCGCCACGACGATCACCGGTACGCCGTCCAGCCGGAGCCGGACGTAGGCCGCGCCCCGGCTGGGGTCCGCCGGGTCCGGGTAGCAGGCCTGCTCGGCGGAGGCGGAACGGTACAACACCCCGGGAGAAGGGGTGAGGACGTCCCCGGCCTTGACCGCCATCGGCTCGGTGCATCCCGGGAGCAGCGAGGCCGAGTGCGCGAACGAGGTTTGCACGGGAAGCGAAAGCCGGGTCAGGGTCGTCTGGTTCGGGCCCACCAGGATCAAGCGGGTCGGGTGGGCGTTGAGGATGAGCCGGTATTGCTCCGCGGTGAGCAGCTCGGTGTTGGTGACGGTCACCGAGTTGCCTTGGATCGCGGACGGCGTGAGTCCGGCCTGACTGTTGATCAAGTCGACCCGGACGCCCTCGTTCTGGATCAGTGCGGCCAGCGCCCCTGCCCCCGTCCGGGCGCGGTTGCGGGGATGGTTGGACGCCGAGGAGCCCGAGGCGGCGTTGATGGCCGCGAACATGACGAGGACCAGCACGATGGTGATCGTGGCGGCGATCGTCCAGCCGAACCAGCGTCGGCGCCACCACGGCTTTCGTCTTGTCGACGGTGCCGGCGGCTCGGTCTTGGCTGGGTCCTCGGGTACTGCGGCCTGCGCCGGGACACTCGAGACGACGGTCTGCGTCTGTGTTTGGCCGCTCATAGCGTGGCTTTGATCGGGCTGTCGGCCGCGGCCAGCACCGCGGTATGGATCGCTCGCATCGAGTCGTAGCTCTCGCGCGTCGCCGGCAGGTCACCGTATTGGACGCCGCTGAACAGGTCGGCCCCACAAAACAATTGGGTCCGCACCGCCGGTAGTTCTCGAGCCGCCGAACCCGCAGCCTCGAAGGCGGTTCTGGCGGGGCGGGTCTGGATGATCGTGCGGGTCTCGAGGTCGCGAACCAGAGCTCGGAACAGTTCTCTGACGGCGGTCTTGTAGTCGCCGGCTGCGGCGGCGGCCGTAGCCGCGTCGGCATAGACCGCCGCGCTCGACTTCGAATCCAGTTCGACCTCGGCCGAGGCCCGGCGCCGTCCGGACAGGCGCGGCACCCCAACCTTCCAGATCACGAAGACGACCAACGCCACGATCAGCGCGACCACGATCACGAAGCCCCAGCTGATGCCGCCGGTCGGCGTCGTCGGGAACAGCGTGTCGCGAGCGAGGCGGGACAGCAGGTCGAAGAGCCAGTTGAGGAAGTCCGTCAACCACTTCGGCAGCTGGCCGTACTTGCCCTTGCTGAGCTCCTCGGCGGCCCGCCTGGCCGCCTCCTCGCGCGAGATGTCGATGGGCGGTGCCATAGGCCACATCAGCCGACCCCCCGGAAGTTGGGATCCGGGACGCTGACGACCTCGAAGCGCAAGGCGAGATCCATCCCTTCACGACGCATCCGCAGGTCGAGGTACAGGATTGTCTGCAGCGCGGCGAAGTAGGCCACGAACACGGACAACGTCAACAAGACGCTGACCGCGTACATCCATCCCCAAAACGGCGAGCTCGCCTCGGTGAACACGTCGAGTCGCAGGCTGGTGGCGAACAAGATGACGATCATCAGCAACCCGACGTACACGAAGGTGGCGATCAGGTAGGTGCCCAACAGCGCTCCGGCCAAGGCCAGCATCACCCGAAACGAGCCGCGCCAACCCACCAACCGGAAGGAGCGCAGGACCGCCGTGAGCGGGTTGGGCGGGAATCGCCCCTTGCCGATCCAGTCGGGGGCCAGCTTGCCCTCGGCGGCATAGATCGGGATCGCGAGGCTGACGAACGAGTAGGTCCAGGCGGTGATCAGGGTTCCGATCACCATCATGAGGAGTAAGAGCACCACCGTGCTCACCGGGTCCGCCACCCCGATGAGCCCGATCCCGGTGAGCAGCACGGAGAACACCATGCTGCCGACGCCCTGGCCGACGCTCAGATAGGTGCCGACCAGGAGGGCCAGCACCAGCATCGGACCGATCCAGGCGAGGGCCGACTTCATCGTCATGGGCGTAGGCGGTGCGAACCCTTCGCCCATCACGGTCTGCAGGCTGGCCCGGGTCATCAGCCCGGAGATCCAGACCACGAGGCCGATGAAAACCAGCATCCCGAGCATCCCGAGCAGAATCCCAACGACGACGGCGACCGTGGCATCGGTGTTCTCGCCGAGGGCCCAGAGCGCGAGTACACAAACGGTGACGTATACGGCCAAGGCGCTGGTCATTGCCAGGGGGAGCCCGAGCATCGATCGGGCATTGCGCCGGATCACCAGGAACGCGGCGTCCATGACCTCGCCGATCGTCAACGGGCGCAACGGGATCAAGGCGGCGCTGGTCGCGTCCAGCGTCGCCCGCCGCGTCCGCCTCCCCGCCATGGTGGCCAGTTTGTCATGGTGCCGGCCACAGCCCGGGGCGAGCATCGGGTGTCGTCGGACTTCGCAGCTAGACTCGCTGGAAGCAATCCCGCCACTTGGGAGGTGGCAGATGTCGGAAGGCGCGGGGCGAAGCCGGATCCTGGTCGTCGATGATGACGCGGCGCTCTCCGAAATGCTTCAACTCGTCTTGCGTCAAGAGGGCTTCCAGACGATCTGGTGCGGAACCGGGGACGCGGCGATGGAGGCATTCCACGAGGCGCGACCCGACCTGGTCCTGCTGGACCTGATGTTGCCCGGTCGAGACGGCGTGGACGTTTGTCGCGACCTTCGGGCGGTCTCAGGAGTGCCGATCGTGATGCTCACGGCGAAATCCGACACGACCGACGTCGTCGAGGGTCTCGAGGCCGGTGCGGACGACTACGTGGCCAAGCCGTTCAAGGCCAAGGAACTGGTTGCCCGGATCAGGACGCGGCTGCGCCGGATCAGCGCCGACACCGATGCCGACCAAATCCGGATCGGTGACCTGGTGATCAGCGTGGCGGGGCATTCGGTGCGGCGCGGGGACGCGCAGATCGCGCTGACGCCGCTTGAGTTCGACCTCCTCTTGGCGCTCGCCCGCAAGCCCCGGCAGGCGTTCACCCGCGAGGTGCTCCTGGAGGAGGTCTGGGGCTACCGGCACGCCGCCGACACTCGGTTGGTGAACGTCCACGTGCAGCGGTTGCGATCCAAGATCGAGCGCGATCCGGAACGTCCCGAGATCGTGGTGACGGTGCGCGGCATCGGCTACAAGGCCGGCGATGCCGCTGCTTCGGCATGAAGGCGAGAGGCTGGCGTCAGGGGATCGCTCGTCTCGTCCGCGCCCCGTTGCGCTTATGGTGGAGTTCTTTGCCGCTGCGGGTCGTCGCCTCGACGTTGTCCGCCGCCATCTTGATCCTGCTGGGCAGCGGCTGGGTCCTCATGCAGCAGGCGACCGCCGGCGTCCTCGACGGTAAGAAGCGCTCGGCCATCGCGGAGGCCTCCGTGGCGCTGGAGGGCCTGCAAGTGCAACTGCGGACGTCCGATCCTCGCGCCGCGACGTTGAACCAGCGGCTCACGCAACTCGCCCGCGACGCCGCCAACCGCGGCAGTGTCGGCGGACAATATCAAGTCGTGCTCGCCGGGCCGGTGTCGGACATCGCGTCCACCGGGGTGGACACCGCGTCCGTACCGGAGGTGCTGCGGGGGGCTCTGGCCGATTCCGACGGGCTGTGGGTCACCCCGACAAGGGTGCGTTACACCGACGGCCGCGCTCCCGAGCCGGGGCTGGTCGTCGGTGCCAACCTGGTAGCCCCCGGATCGGGCCGCTACCCGCTGTTTTTCATCTTCCCCCTGACGCAGGAGACGCAGACGCTCGCAGTTTTGCAGGGGGCGGCGGTAACCACGGGTCTGCTGGTGCTGCTGGCGCTGGGCGGGATCGTGTTCCTCGTCTCGCGGCAGGTCGGGCGTCCGGTTCGGGCGGCCCGCCTGGCCGCCGAACGCATCGCATCAGGACGGCTGACCGACCGGTTGCGGGTGCGGGGGACCGACGACTTCGCCCGTCTCGCCCTGTCCATGAACCACATGGCCCAAGAACTCGCGGGCAAGATCGCGCAGTTGGAGAACCTTTCCCGCGTCCAGCATCAGTTCGTCTCCGACGTCAGCCATGAGCTCCGCACTCCGCTGACCACCGTCCGCATGGCGGCGGAGATCCTGCACGACTCCCGGAACCAATTCGACGCCGTGCCGGCCCGGTCGGCCGAACTCCTGCTGGCCGAGGTCGATCGCTTCGAGTCGCTGCTGGCGGACCTGCTGGAGATCAGCCGCTTCGATGCGGGGGTGGCGGAGCTCGCATTGGACGAGGTGGACCTGACCGAGTTGGTGCGCGATGAGCTGAACGCGCACGCGCCCTTCGCGGCCAGGATGGGGACGCCGTTACGCCTGCATGCCTCAGGCCCGTGCCTGGCCGAGGTGGACGCGCGGCGGATCCGCAGAATCCTCCGCAACCTGATCACCAACGCGATCGAACACGGCGAACGCCGGCCGATCGACGTCTTCGTGAACGCGGACGCCGGAGCGGTCGCAGTGGCGGTGCGCGACCACGGCGTCGGATTCCTGGCGTCGCAATCCCATCAGGTGTTCAACCGGTTCTGGCGGGCCGACCCAGCCCGCGCGCGGACGGTCGGCGGGTCTGGTTTGGGCTTGTCGATCGCGCTCGAGGACGCCAGGCTGCATGGCGGCTGGCTGAATGCTTGGGGACGTCCGCACCGCGGCGCCCAGTTCCGGCTGACCTTGCCCCGAAGGCCGGGAAGCACCCCGAGCGGCTCACCGATCCCGGTGGTGCCCGCTGACGGGGCGGGATTCACGGTGCCACAACCGGAGCCGGCGCCCAGCGGAGAGGAGGTAACGGCGTGACTCACCGCCGCATCCGATGGCTTGGGGTGTTGCTCAGCGCCGTGCTCCTGGCCTTGGGCGGGTGCGTCGTGATTCCGACCTCCGGGCCGGTGGAACATCACGACCAGCAGCACCAGACCTCCGAGCCGGGCGTCGAGATCGCTCCGGCCCCGCCGCCACCCGGCGCGTCGCCGAGCCTGATCGTGGAAGGCTTCCTCCACGCGATGGCGACCTACCAGCCCGACTACGGTGCGGCCCGCAAGTACCTCACGACGCAGGCGGCCGCGGTGTGGCGTCCGGAATCCGGGGTCCAGGTTTACGCGGACACCTCGCCCTCGGTCGGTGAGCGGGCCGCGACTCTGGCGGCCCCACTGGTGGGACGCCTCGACCCGCACGGGACGTATACCACGGTCGACGGTGCGGTCCGGGTCGACTTCGGCCTAGTGCGTGAAGCCGGGCAGTGGCGCGTCTCGACTCCGCCCGAGGGACTGCTGATCTCGGCCTACCTGTTCGCCAACTCGTATGTGCCGGTGAACCTGTACTTCCTCGACCCGACCGGGACGACACTCGTGCCCGACCTCGTCTTCCAGCCACGCTCGCTGCGCGGCCTCAGCGCCGCAGCCAATGGGCTCGTGAGAGGGCCGAGCAACTGGCTCGCCCCAGCCGTGACCACCGCCTTTCCAGCAGGCAGCCACTTTGTCGACGGACGGGTCGTGGTGGATACCGCGGGGGTCGCCGCGGTGAATCTGGATGCCGGCCTGCGCTCCTTGGACGCCGGGCAACGTGCTCGCCTGGCGGCGCAGTTGGTGTGGACGCTGTCCGGATTCGAGGGGGTTACCGGCATCCGCATCAATGCCGGCGGTGAGCCGCTGGTGGTCACCCAGGCAGACGCCTCGGGTCTGATCTCCCGAAGCGCGATGGCCGCTTGGGCGCCGATCCACCCCCAACTCAGCACCCAGTTGTTCGTCGCCACCAGGACCGGGCTCGCTCGCATCGTCGACGGCACCCGCCAAACCAGCGCCGAGGCCGTCCCCGGCCCGTTGGGCCGGCTGAGCGACATCAACGGGCTGGCACTCTCCAGGGACGGGCAGCAGGCCGCGGTGACGTTATCGGGCGGATCCTTGCTCTTCGGGCAGGTCGGCGACGCCGAACCAACGGGGCTCGACACTGGCGGCGCGGTCGTCCGACCCCAGTTCGACCGCTTCGACGCTCTCTGGACGTTCACCAAGGGACCGAAGTCGGAAGCGCGGTACTGGGTTTCCGGCAAGCTGCTTTCGACCAGCTCACCGGCGACCTCGGACGCGTCGGTGGTCGCTTTCAAAATCGCCCCGGACGGGGTGCGGGTCGCCATCGTCGCGGTCACCGGGGGACGGCAGGTGCTCGGGATGGCGCGGATCGTGAGGGGCAACCGTCAGGTTCGGATCGAAGGATGGCAGCCGCTGCTTTCGCCCGCGCCCGGGCAACCACAGCCGATCGATGTGGGTTGGGCCACCGATTCGATTCTCCTGGTGGCCCGAACGGACGCTGCCGGCAGCGGCTCGATCGTCCGGCTGGACGCGGCGGGCAGCCAAAGCCAGGAGATCGGGCCATCCGATCTGGGCCATCCCGCCGGACTGGCGGTCTCTCCCGGGTCGCCGGCCTACCGGGCCGCAGTGGTCAGTGAGTCCGGCGATGCGTACCGGTACGACGCGGAGTTCCGGTGGCCGCTGCTGTGGCAGGGGGTCTCGCAGGCCGCCTACCCGGGCTAGGCCTACCCGGACGTCGGGCGGGTGGCAGCCAGGCGGTTATCCACCGATCCTTCTCGGACGACGTGGTCGCGGCGGCCGGACTGGCAGCATTGACCGGTGCCCAGGCTCGTCGATGCCGCCGCCGACCTGTTCCTGGGCGCAACTTGCGCCGGCTGCGGACGTCCGGGCTGGGGCGTGTGCGCAGACTGCCGGCTCGAGATCGGCGAGTCGGCACCCCTACCGGTGACCCGTCCCCTACCCGGATTCCCGACCTCATTCGCCGGCGGTCGCTACCTGGGGTCGCTGGCGGGGCTGCTGGTCGCCTACAAGGAGCGGCAGGCGCTGGGCTGCGAGGCCTTGCTCAGCGGACGCCTGGCGGCCGCGCTCGCAGCGCTGCTGAGCCAGACCCTGCCCTCCATTCGCCCGATCGTGCTCATTCCCGTCCCGTCGGCGCCGGCGACCGAGCGAGCCCGGGGCTATTCCGTAACGGCCCGGCTCGCCCGCCGGGCCGCGCACAGGCTGGCCGCCCGAACGGGCCTGAAGGTGCAAGTGTCGCGTGGCCTCCGGCAGGCGCGGCGAGTTGCCGACCAGGCCGAGTTGACTGCGTCCGAGCGCCTGGCGAACCTGGCCGGGAGCTTTGTCGCAATGCCACTTCGACCAGGTGCGTTTACCGTGGTGGTCGACGACATCGTGACCACCGGGGCGTCCATTGCCGAGGCCGTCCGAGCGTTGCGGGCGGTCGGGATCGCGCCGTTGGGGGCAGCGGTCGTGGCGCAGACGCCAAGACGTCGTCCCACGGTCTGATCCTTGCCGCCGAGCGCGCCGGACATCGGGCGCAGCGATAACACGGTCGTAACACAGCGACAACTGAGCGGAAACGCAGCGGGAGTTAGCTAGTCGTCATGACTGCAATGGAAATCAACACCGGCGACACCGCCTGGGTTCTTGTCAGTGCCGCATTGGTGCTGTTGATGACCCCCGGTCTCGCCCTTTTCTACGGCGGCATGGTCCGGGCCAAGGGCGTCCTGAACATGATGATGATGAGCTTCGTGACCATGGGCACGGTGGGCGTCATCTGGGTTCTGTTCGGTTACAGCATGTCCTTTGGTAACTCGATCGGTGGGGTGGTTGGGGACCCGCTGCAGTTCCTGGGTCTCCAGGGGCTGATGTCCAAGGAAGCGGTCGCGGGGACCGTGCCTGCGCTGGCCTTCGTGGCCTTCCAGGCCGCGTTCGCCATCATCGCGGTTGCTTTGATCTCGGGGGCCATTGCTGATCGAGCAAGCTTCAGGGGCTGGGTGATGTTTACAGTCCTGTGGGCCACGCTCGTCTACTTCCCGGTCGCGCACTGGGTATTCGCTTTCGACGGCGTCACCGCCGAGCACGGCGGCTGGATCGCCAACGGCATCAAGGCGCTCGACTTCGCCGGTGGGACCGCCATCCACATCAATGCTGGCGCTGCCGCCTTGGCGATGGCGTTCGTCCTCGGCCCGCGCATCGGATTCGGTGCCAAGCCGATGCGTCCGCACAACCTGACGATGGTCATGCTGGGCGCGGCCCTGCTTTGGTTCGGCTGGTTCGGCTTCAACGCCGGCTCCGCTCTGACCGCGGGCACCACCGCCGGTGTGGCTTGGGTGAACACCCTTGCCGCCACCTGCGCCGCGCTGTGCGGCTGGCTGCTCACCGAGAAGCTTCGAGACGGCCACGCAACCTCGCTGGGTGCCGCCTCCGGCATCGTGGCGGGCCTGGTCGCCATCACCCCCGCCGCCGCCTCGGTGAGCCCGCTGGGTGCCCTGGCGATCGGCGTCATCGCCGGCGTGGCTTGCGCCTACGCCGTGGGCCTGAAGTACAAGCTGGGGCTGGACGATTCGCTGGACGTCGTGGGCGTCCACCTGGTCGGCGGACTCATCGGAACCCTGCTGATCGGCGTGTTTGCCGACGGCTCCTCGCCTGCCGGGATCAACGGCCTCTTCTACGGCGGCGGCTTCGACCAGCTCTGGCGGCAGGCCGTGGGCGCATTCGCGGTGCTCTTCTACTCGCTGATCGTCACCTTCCTGATCGCCAAGGTCCTCGACATGACCGTCGGCCTGAGGATCCCGGCGGCTGCGGAGAGTAGCGGCATCGACCTCGCCGAGCACCTCGAGGTCGGCTACATCCTGAGCCAGGTGCCGTTCTCCGCCTATCGCGGGGTGCAGCAGACCCTGGTCCTGGATCAGAACGACCTGCCGACCAAGCAGACTGAGGAGTCCAAGGCATGAAACTGATCACCGCGATCATCCAGCCCCACATGCTTGAGCAGGTCCAAAAGGCCCTCGCCCGGCACGGCATCCAGGGAATGACGATCTCCGAAGTGAGCGGCTACGCGCGTCAGCGAGGCCACGCCGAGGTCTACCGGGGCGCCGAGTACACGATCGACTTCATCCTCAAGGTGAAACTCGAGATCCTCGCCGCCGATGATGTGGCGCAAGAGGTGCAGAACGTGATCGTCGAGGCCGCGCGGACCGGGCAGGTCGGGGACGGGAAGGTCTGGACCGTACCGGTCGACAGCATCATCCGCGTCCGAACCGGCGAAACCGGAGCACAGGCAATCTGACCAGGATCACTTGGGGGCGACCATGGGGGGTGGTCGTCCCCAAGCCATGTCTTCCAGACACTTCGCCGATCCGCCCACCCCATTCGCGTCCCGCCAACCGTGTCAGGTTGGCGGGACGCGCAGGTCAGCCCACCTTCTTGGCCAGAACCTGGGCCAGATCCCCGCGCGGCGCGACCACGACTTCGCTAAGGGTCAACCAGCCCGCCAGCAACTCCAGTTCGGCGGCCAAGGCCGCGGATGTGGCGGGTGCGTCACATCCGGCCTCCAGCCAGGCGGCTTGGACGAGCAGCCGTCCGGAGGACCGATCGGCCTTCAGGTCCACGCGCGCGACGAAGCGATCGTCCATGAGAAACGGGTACACGTAATAGCCGTAGCGCCGCTTGGCCGGCGGCACGTAGATCTCGATGCGGTAGTCGAAGCCGAACAGCCGCTCCAGTCGGGTGCGCTCGAAGACCGCCGAATCGAACGGGCTGACCAGCGCCCGAGCTCCCACTGCACGCGGGACGGCGGCCTCGGCCCAAAGCCATGCGGTCGCCGCCCAGCCCTCGATGGCAACGGGGACGAGCTCGCCGGTCGCCTCCAGCGTGGCCACGGCTGTCGCCACCGCCGCCTTACCCAAGCGGAAGTAGTCCGCCAGGCAGGGGAGCGTCGCCACGCCAAGGGCGGCCGCAGCCCGTCGGACCAACATCAGATGGGCCTGAGAGTCCTCCGGGGTCGGCGAAGAAGCGATCGTCGCGGGCAACACCTGCTCCGTGGGAGCGTAGCGGCGTTCGAACGAAGCGTTGCGGCCCGCGACACTGATTTCACCGCACAGCAACAGCCACTCCAACACGTGCTTGGCCTGCGACCAGTTCCAACCCCAGTTCGTCCGGTCACGCTCCTCGGCGTGCTCGATCTGGCGGGCGGTGAGCGCACCGTCGCTCAGGTCGGCGCGGATGCGCTCGAGCAAGGCCGGCTCGTCCGCCAAGATCTTCGCGACGTCAGGCCAAGGTTGGGCGTGGGCGTTCATCCGCCAGCGCAGCGCCGGCTGCAAGCGCACGTCGATCAGGCTGGCCGCGTGGCCCCAGTATTCGAACAACCGTCGAGGCGGGTCTCCAGACGCCCGATCGAGCAGCGCCGGGTCGTATGGTCCGAGCCTGGAGAACAAGGGTAGGTAGTGGGCTCGCTGGACGACGTTGACCGAGTCGATCTGAAACTGGGCCAGGCGATCGATCACGCCTTGCAGCGCTCGCACGCCGACGGCCTGGCCGGAGGAGGACCGGGGCCGGCTGAGGCCTTGGGCGGCTAGCGCCACTCGGCGGGCCTGCGCCCCGGTGAGCCGGCGTGGGCCGGGACCGCGGTCAGGCCGAGGCAACGTCGAGGTGGATGACGCCGTAGTCGTAGGCCTTGCGTCGGTAGACCACGCTCGGGGCGGCACTCTCGGCATCCACGTAGAGGAAGAAGTCGTGGCCGACCAATTCCATCTCGTCGAGGGCCTGGGCCAGCGTCAGGGGAGCGGCGGCAAAGAACTTCTCTCGGACGACCAACGGGCCGTCGCCGGTGACCTCAAGACCGGCCACCTTGCGGACCTCGGGCTTCGGCTCGGTGGCCTCGGCCACGGCCACATCCTCCGGCAGGCCGATCACGTCGCCGAGGGACTGCGGCGTGCGTAGCCCTCGGTGGATCTTGCGCCGATCGGAAGCGCGTCGCAACTGTGACTTGAGCCGGTCCAGGGCGTGGTCGAAGGCGACGGCTTTGTCGTCCGCGGAGGCCTCGGCCCGAATCACCGGGCCCTTGCTGCGGAGGGTGATCTCGACCCTCGACGCCTGGTCGGGCTGTCGTTTGTAACCGTAGGCGGACACCTGCACCTCAACCCGGATGACCCGATCCTTCAGCCGCTCGATCGAAGCGATGCGCTCGACCACCCGCGACCTGAAGTCGTCGGAGATGGTGCAGTGGCGACCGGTAACGAGGACCTCCATGTCAAACCTCCCTGATCGATGGCCTAGATGTCCGGCCAGAAACAACCGGCACCCAGCCCGACCCACGATTCTGCTAACCGCAAGCACAGGCTGCGTGCCCATGGCACCACGTTAGTGCCGCTACCGAATGTTTACCAGGAGTGCATCAAGTCCACCATGACCCGTCTCCTGAGCCGCGGGCGTGTCTGCCTGATCACCCAAAGGCGAGCCGTAGAAACCCCGCCCGGTCCGATGATCAATGCCGGACGCGGGATAGGAACGCCTTGGTGCGTTCCTGTTTGGGGCTAACGAGGACCTCCTGCGGCGATCCCTCTTCGACGACCACCCCGCCGTCCATGAAGACGACGCGATCGGCCACCTCGCGGGCGAAGCCCATCTCATGGGTGACCACGATCATCGTCACACCTTCGGCGGCCAAGGTCTTCATCACGCCCAGTACCTCGCCCACCAACTCGGGGTCGAGCGCCGAGGTCGGCTCGTCGAACAGCATCAACTCGGGATCCATGGCCAGGGCGCGCGCGATGGCGATCCGCTGTTGCTGGCCGCCGGACAGCTGGGCCGGGTAGTTGTCGGCGCGGTCGAGCAGGCCAACCTGGCCGAGCAGGTCGATCGCGCGCTCGCGGGCCGCATTCTTCGACTTCCTGGTCACCACGATCTGGGCTTCAGTGATGTTCTCCATCGCCGTCTTGTGCGGGAAGAGATTGAATCGCTGGAAGACCATGCCGATCTGCGAGCGTTGCCTGGCGATGTCCTTGTCCTTGCGGACGTAGAGCTTGCCGCCGCGTTCCTCGAACCCGGCCAACTCGCCGTTGACCCAAATGCGTCCGCCGGTCAGCGTCTCCATCTGATTGATCAGCCTCAGCATGGTCGTCTTCCCGGAGCCGGACGGCCCGAGCAGTACGACGACCTCGCCGCGGCGGACGTCAAGGTTGACTCCCTTGAGGACCTCGGTGTGTCCGAAGGTCTTGCGCACGTCGAGCGCGCGGACGATCACATCGTCCTTCGCCGGTCGGGCGGCGGTCGGAATGGTCGGCGTGGTCATCAGTGGTCGCTTCCCGGGAAGGTAATCTGGGTCGCACCGGCAGTGCTGGCCGCCTGCGGCCCCTTCTTTCTCGAAGACGTGGCGGCATAACCGCGGCCGAAGTGTCGCTCCAACCAGGCCTGGCCGAAGCCGAGGATCGTGGAGGTGATCAGGTAATAGATCGTCGCCGCCATCAGCACCGGGATGAGCTTGTAGTAGGCCGTGCCGATCGCCCGCAACTGGAAGAACATCTCGTCGGCGAGAGGAAGCGCCACCAGCAAGGACGTGTCCTTGAACATCGCGATGGTCTCGTTGCCGGTGGGCGGGACGATCACGCGCATCGCCTGCGGCAAGACGATGCGCCGCATGGCCTGGCTGCGATCCATCCCCAACGCGTTGGCGGCCTCAGCCTGCCCCTTGTCGACGCTGATGATGCCGGAACGGGCGATCTCGGCCATGTAGGCGGCCTCCGAGAGGCCGAGGCCCAGCACGGCTCCGATGTACGAGCTGAACAACTGGTTGGCGTCCAGCGCGCCGAACCGCAAGGTGCCGCCGGGGAAGCCGAGGAACGCCATGATGTCGCGGTCATAGGGGATGCCCAGGACGATTCCCTCGGGAAAGAAGGCCCCGGCCGCACCCAAGATGACGAGCAGGACGTACCGAGGGATCGACCGGAAGAACCAGATGTACCCGCCGGCCACCCAGCGCAGGACGAAGTTGGGTGACATCCGCATGATCGCGAGTAGCACGCCGAGCCCGACGCCGAACACCATCGACAAGACGGTCACCATCAGCACTCCCCGGAAGTACCCGGAGATCACGGTCGACTGCGACATCGCCTGGAACGTGAATGCCCAGTCGAACGCCTGGTTGACGAAGAGTTGCTGAACCAGCATGGCGGTGGCGATCAGCAGGATCACCACCGCCACGACGCGGCCGGGGTGGCGAACCGGGATCGCCTTGATCGGTCCCGGTTCGCCAGCCCCTTGGACGGGACTCATACCTTCGGGTTGACCTGGAAGTCGCTGATGGCAGCGGCGCTGATCCCGTACTTGCTCAGGATCGCGTCGTAGTGGCCGGAGGCCTTGATGTCCTTCAACGCCTGCGCGATCGCGTCCGCGAAAGCCGTCTGGTCCTTCTTCAGCGCGTAACCGTAGGGAGCGGCGCCGTACTGCTCGCCCAGTGCCTCAAGCTTGTCGCCGGTGGTGGCGATGGCCGACTGGGTGACGGGGTAGTCGGCCAGCATGGCATCGGCCTTACCGTAGGCAAGCGCGTTGTTGACCTCGTCCTGACCGGTGTAGGAAAGCAGCTTGATGGGATTGCTGCCGCACTTTGTCTGCGCCTCCTTCATTTCGTCGTCCTGGACGGTGCCGGTCTGGAACGCGATCGTCTTGCCGCAGACGTTGTTGCGGTCGATGCCCTTGGGGTTGCCCTTGAGCACGGCCCACTGGGTGCCCACGTTGGCGTAGGAGATCATCGTCACCGACGCCAGTCGCTTGGTGTTGATCGTGAACGACGAGACCCCGATGTCGTACTTCTTCGCGTCCACACCGATCAGGATCGAGTCGAAGCTGGCCGGGTTCCACTTGGTCTTCACGCCCATGCGGGCGGCCACGGCGTCGAAGAGTTCCACGTCCATGCCGACGACCTCGGTGCCGTTCATGTACTCGTTCGGCTTGTAGGTGGCGTCGGTGCCGATCTGGATCACGCCCGAAGACTTGATGTTGTCCGGCAATTTGGCCTTGAGGGACTCGTCTGCCTGCACCGGCGGGAGGGACGATCCCGTGCCGCCAGTCGGCGTGGACTGGGTGAGGCTGTTCGACCCACAGGCCGCCAGCGGGAGTACTACCAGCGCCGCCACGACGGCAGCGCGCAACCTGAATTTCATGAAACCTCCTGATGAAGCGTGAACGCATCGTCGCATCCAGGAACCCGCCTGACCAGGGTTCTGGGCACCGCGTCGGTTACAGCTCCGCAACGGCCGTTGAACCTACCCGCAGGTAGCCTCGCGGCGTGGTGAAAGTGGGGAAGGGCGCCGGCATCTTCATCAAGCACGTCGGCCCGTACCTGAAGAAGTGGACGCGCAAGAGCGGCAAGGCGCTGCGGGGCGTCCTGAAGGGTTCGCTGTACGAGATGGAAGGCCTGGGGCTCAAGAAGGGCTTCAAGTTCGTCAAGCGGTCGGCGGCCGAGCGGGAGGCGCTTCGGGCGGCCTTCGATGCGACTGAGCGCAAGGCGTTCCTGAAGGGGCTCAAGGAGAGCGAACTCAAGGCAGCGGGACTGACCGAGGCCGAGATCGCGAAGGTCATGCGCGGTGAGGTGCCCAAGGGATTCCAGGTGCACCACAAGTTCCCGCTGGACGACTCCGGCACGAACGTCCCGGAGAATCTGGTCCTGATCCGCAATAGTCCCGACCATCAACTCCTGACCAACCACCAGAACTACACGACCGGGCATCTCAAGCCCGGCGAAAGCGTCACCGTGGACTGGCCGACCTTCCCGGCCGGCACGTCGGTCTGGCCGCCGGCCGGCGGAGGCGCCAAACCGATTCCGACCCCGAAGGGCAGATGATGAGCGAGATCACGTCCCTGGTGCGCCGCATCGAGAAGGAATTCGACTACGAGCAGGAGGAACCGGCGGGTCCGGCGGATGTCGCCGCCGCCGAGCGCGCCTTCGCGGACCTGTTCGGCATCGAGATGCCAGGCGGCTACCGAGAGCTGATCGGGTTGACCGACGGGCTGGACTTCAACGGGATGATCATCTACTCCTGCCGCGACGGCTTGTCGCCGTCGGGCTACCAGCGCCTGGGGCTGGCCGAATCGAACGAACGATTGATCGAGGGTGTCGATCACATCGACACGCCGCTGCGCTTCGTGGGCGAAACCGGCGACGAGTTGTTCGCCTACCACACCAGTGCCGGGACTTGGTGGGTAGTCGACCGGGTCGGCTGGGACCCGGATCCCACCACGCGTCCCTATCAATCCTTCGACGCCTTGTGTGTTGCCCAGATCAAGCGTTTCGTGGAGATGCTATGAGCGAGTTCGATCAGGTCTTCGACCGGCTGCGGCGGCTCACCGAGACGCCGGCCCGGGCGGTCGCCCCGCCCGTGGTGAGCGGCGAGGGAGCGACCCCGGACGGCTGGGTGAGCGTCCGGATCGAGGGCGGCAAGGTCGCCGCCGTGCGGATCGATGCCAGGGCGATGCGGACGTCCAACGCGGCGTTGGCGGACATGGTCGCCGAGGCGGTCAATGCGGCCTTGGCGGCTCACACGAAGGCGGTGCTGGAAGCTCTGTCCGATGCGTCGACGCCCGCCGGTGAACGCCAGCGGGAACTGGAGGACATCAGACAACAGACCCGGCGGGCGATGGCCGACTACCTGGGAACGATGCAGGACCTGCTCTCCCGGGTCTCGCAGGAGCGTTAGGACGGCGTTATGCAGATCAAGTTCGACGTCGGCTCCTACCGCGCCGCCGCCCAGGTCATGGGCAAGGCGGGCGGCGATGTCCAGGCGAGCACGGCACGTCTGCTCGGCTCGGCGAGCGATCTCAGCGTCCTGGGTACGAACGACACCCTTGGCGGTATCTGCCAAGGGATCTACGGGGTGTTTCTTGACCTGTTCCAGGAGACGACCAGGGATCTCGCGGGCGCCTACTCCGACATGGCCGAGCGGCTCGCGGCGACCGCGCAGGATTACGCGGACGTCGAGGACGCCAACAAGCAGGCGTCCCACGGACTTCGGTTGGGGGGTTACTGATGTCGCTGATGTTGCCGCCCGCCTTGTCGAAGTTCCTGAACATGATCGGGCTGACCTGGCCCGAGGGGGACGAGGACAAGATCAAGGCATGGGCGGACGCCTGGGTGGCCTACGGCAAGGAGATTGCCGAGATTCAGCGGGCGGCGGACGGTGCCCGCGACCAGGTCTCCGCAGCCAACGAAGGCCCGGGGGTCGAGGCGTTCAAGACCGACTACGCCGCCCCCGGCCAAGTCCGTGACATCGGCGGCAACCTCGTGACCGCCGCGAACGTGACCTCCGGCTCGTTGCTGCTGGTTGCGGCCACCGTGGTCACACTCAAGGGCGTGTTCATCGCCGAGTTGACGATGCTTGCCTACGAGGTGGGCGTGGCCATCGCCGCCGCACCGGAGACCGCGGGAGCATCGCTCGCGGCCATCCCGATCGCCGAATACTTGACCGAGGCGGCCATCAATCTGGCCATCAACGTCGCGATCGAGGCTGTGCTGGGCTGACGGGCCCGCGAGCCGCCATGGGCCGGGTTGTGCTCGGCCGTCTGGACGGCCACCGGTCGTCGTGATTCGGGTGCCGCTTCGCGCAGCCGGTACGATTGGGCATCGCCCGCGCCTACCGGCGTCCGGGCCTGCCCGGTCAATGCCGGGATCGGACGAGAGAGAGCGTCGCTTCGTGGGTTGGTTCGACAAGCTACTGCACATGGGCGAGGGCAGGACCCTCAAACGTCTCCGCGTCATCGCAGACCAGGTGAGTTCCATCGAGCCCGACTTCGAGGCGATGGACGACGACGAACTGCGCGGCCAGACGGCCGACTTCAAGCAGCGCCACGAGAACGGCGAATCGCTCGACTCCTTGCTACCCGAGGCGTTCGCCACGGTGCGCGAGGCCAGCAGGCGAGTCCTGGGTAAGCGGCACTTCGACGTGCAGATCATGGGCGGGGTCGCGCTGCACCAGTGCAACATCGCAGAGATGAAGACCGGCGAGGGAAAGACGCTGGTGGCGGTGCTGCCGTCCTATCTCAACGCGTTGACCGGACGCGGAGTCCACGTTGTCACGGTGAACGACTACCTGGCCAAGTTCCAGTCCGAGCAGATGGGCCGAATCCATCACTTCCTGGGGATGGAGGTCGGCTCGATCCTGGCTCAGATGACACCTGCGGAGCGGCAGGTCGCCTACGCCGCCGACGTCACCTACGGCACGAACAACGAGTTCGGCTTCGACTATCTGCGCGACAACATGGCGCTGAGCGCGGAGGACTGCGTGCAGCGCGGTCATTACTTCGCCATCGTCGACGAGGTCGACTCGATCCTGGTGGACGAGGCGCGGACGCCGCTGATCATCTCCGGCCCGGCCGAGGACAACAGCCGCTGGTACCCCGTCTTCAGCAAGATCGCCACGAGACTCAAGCGCGACGCCGACTACGAGGTGGACGAGAAGAAGCGCACGATCTCCATCCTCGAACCGGGCATCACCCACGTCGAGGACCAACTCGGCATCGAGAACTTGTACGAGTCGGCCAACACTCCGCTGATCAGCTACCTCAACAACGCCATCAAGGCCAAGGAGCTGTTCAAGCGCGACAAGGATTACGTGATCCTGGACGGTGAGGTCCTGATCGTCGACGAGCACACCGGACGCACGCTGATCGGCCGGCGCTACAACGAGGGCCTGCATCAGGCGCTGGAGGCCAAGGAAAGCGTCGAGATCAAGGACGAGTACCAGACGCTTGCCACGATCACCCTGCAGAACTACTTCCGGATGTACGAGAAGCTCGCCGGAATGACCGGAACCGCCAAGACCGAAGAGTCGGAGTTCCAGAAGATCTATGGCCTGGGCGTCCTGCCGATCGAGACGAACAAGCCGATGATCCGGACCGATCAGCGCGACCTGATCTATCGGACCGAACTGGCCAAGTTCACCGCCATCGTCGAGGACGTCGTCGAGCGCCACGAGGCCGGACAGCCCGTTCTGCTCGGGACGGCGTCCGTGGCCAAATCGGAGAAGCTCAGCACGATGCTGAAGCAGGCCGGCGTCCGCCATGAGGTTCTGAACGCGAAGAACCATGCTCGGGAGGCCGCGATCATCGCGTTGGCCGGCCGCAAGGGCGCGGTCACCGTGGCCACGAACATGGCCGGCCGTGGCACCGACATCATTCTCGGTGGCAACTCCGAGTTCTTGGCCGACGCGGCCCTGCGCGAACGCGGGCTCGACCCCGTCGAGCATGTGGACGAGTACGAGGCCGCCTGGCCGGACGTCCTGGAAGAGCTTGAGGAGCAGGTCGCCGACGAGCACTCCGAGGTCGTCGAACTCGGCGGACTGTACGTAGTCGGCTCCGAGAGGCACGAGTCGCGACGCATCGACAACCAGTTGCGCGGACGTTCGGGACGCCAGGGAGACCCGGGGGAGAGCCGGTTCTATCTGTCGCTCGAGGACGACCTGATGCGGCTGTTCAAGTCCGACATCATCGACTGGGTCCTGCAGACCCTGAAGATCCCCGACGACGTCCCGATCGACAACAAGCGGGTCAGTCAGTCCGTCCAGTCGGCGCAGGAGCAGGTGGAGGCGCAGAACTTCGAGATGCGCAAGAACGTCCTCAAGTACGACGACGTGATGAACCGCCAACGCCACGCCATCTACGGCGATCGTCGCAAGGTGCTCGAGGGTGCGGACGTCGAGGAGCAGGTGCGCTCCACAGTGGACTCGGTGGTCGAGCAGTACGTCCGCGGCGCAACCGATGGGTTCGCCGAGGATTGGGACCTCGAACAGCTTTGGACCGAACTCAAGACGCTGTATCCAGTGGGTCTCCAGTTGGCCGACTACGAAGATCGCGATGACCTCACCCCTGAGGTGCTGGTCGAGGATTTCCAGGCCGACGCGCGCGCCGCCTACGACGCCCGTGAGGCGGCGCTGGGCGCTGACAACATGCGCGAACTGGAGCGCCGCGTCCTGCTCACGGTGCTGGACCGCAAGTGGCGCGAACACCTCTACGAGATGGACTACCTGCGCGAGGGCATCGGCCTGCGCGCCATGGCGCAACGCGATCCGCTGGTGGAGTACCAGCGCGAGGGCGGCACCATGTTCAACGCCATGATGGAAGCGTTCATGGAGGAGGTGGTGGGCTACCTGTTCAACCTGGAGGTGCAAACCGGCGAATCCATTGAGCAGACCGCCACGCCCGAGTTGGTCAAGGATGCCGACGGCGCGGCCACGTCCATCGCCGACATGATGCGCGGCCTGGCGCCGGCGGAGCCGGAGCCGGCGACCGCGGCACCAACGGGGCGCGCGGCGGCCCGCCGCACGGGCGGGGGACGTCCGCAGCGCCGTCGTGGTGCCCCGGAGGCGTCCGAGGATGCCGAGACCCGGCCGGCCGCCTTCGCCGCGAAGGGCCTTCAGGCCCGGGCTCCGCGGGGGCTGGCCTATTCCGCTCCGGATGAGACGGGCGCGGCGACCACCACCGGAGCCGATACCAGGGCGTCAGGCGACAAGTTCGCCGGCGCCGAAAGGAACAAGCCCTGCCCGTGCGGGTCGGGCAAGAAGTACAAGATGTGCCACGGGCGCGCAGGCGCCTAGGCGAAGGGGTGCGGAGCATGGGTGTTCTAACCGACGTCAGGCGTGTCGTGGTGGCGCACGCCCACCCCGACGACGAGTCGCTGGCCACCGGCGGTCTGTTGGCCCGCCTGCAGCGAATGGATGTGGCTACCTTCGTTGTGACGGCCACGCGCGGCGAGATGGGCGAGATCGCCCCAGCGCTCCGGCATTTGGTGGTCGGCGGCGATCTGGCGGACGTGCGCGAGCGCGAGTTGGCGGGTGCCCTGACCGCGCTGGGAGTGGATGGCCAAGCCTTCCTCGGGCAGCCGCCGGCGAGAGCCGGCGGCCATCGCCCCCGGCGTTATGTCGACTCCGGGATGCGATGGGTCACCGAGACCGTTGCCGGCCCGGCGAACAATCACGATCCGGATGCCCTGACGGTTTCGCCGCTGGACGAGGTGGCGGCCGACTTGACCAAGTACGTCCAGGAGACCGGACCCGACCTGATCGTCACGTACGACGCCTTCGGCGGCTACGGGCATCCCGATCATGTGCGCGTCCGGGAGGCCGCCGAGGAGGCAGCCAGGCTCACGGGCGTCCCGCTGGCCGAGGTGCTCGGTCCGCAGGCGGAGGCGCAGGCATCTGACGCTGAGTGGTTCGACGTGAATGACGATCTGCCGGCTGTGGTGACCGCGCTGTCCTGCCACGCATCCCAGTTCGCGGTGGACGGTGACCAGGTGATTCACGCGGGCGGGCGTCGCGAACCGATCGCGATGCGCTACGGCTTGCGCCTGGTCAGCTGAGTAGTCCGACCAGGCGAACCCGGCCCGGGCTAGGGTCGGGCACATGACCGAGCTGGGTGCTCCCACGAACCTGCAGTTGCTGCCTGACGAGGAATTTCGTCGCGTCCTGTGCGTGGCCGCTCATCCCGACGACCTCGAATACGGGACGTCGGCCGCCGTCGCCAAGTGGGTGGCGCGCGGGGTGGTCGTGAAGTACCTGTTGCTGACCTCGGGTGAGGCCGGAATGGCTGAACCGCCCGACGTGATCGGGCCGCTGCGCTCGGCGGAGCAGCGCGCGGCCTGCAACGCTGTCGGGGTCGAGGAGCTGGAGATCCTGGATTACCCGGACGGCACGCTCGTCTACGGCTTGGACATTCGCCGGGACATCGCCCGAGTGATCCGCGAGTTCAGACCGGACGTCGTCGTCACCGGCTCCTGGGAGGTCGAGTTCGTCGCCGGGCTGAACCAGGCCGACCACCGGGTCGCTGGACTGGCTACGGTGGACGCTGTTCGCGACGCCGACAACGCCTGGGTGTTCCCGGAGTTGGCGCAGGCCGGGTTGGAGAAGTGGGGCGTCAGGTATCTGCTCGTCTCCGGCGACTCCCGCCCTACGCACGCGGTGGAAATCACCGGTGAACCGCTGAACAAGGGCATCGCTTCGCTGGCTGCGCACGCTCGATACCTCGAGCACGTGGTGGGCCACCCGCGTCCCGATGAGTTGCTGCCGGCCTTCACCGGCATGGTGGGCAAAGCCATCGGCGTCCCCAATGCGGTCGCCTTCCGGGTGTATGACCTCATCCCGGCACGATCCGCGAATTCGGAGTGAGCGGACCGACGGTTTGAGACGCCCGGCTTTGATGCCGGGACGGGTGCCAATCTGCGCGCGTGGTCACCCTCCCGTTTGACAAATCGGCCTTCGCCGCTCAATTGAACGACGCGCGCATGCGCCAGAATCTCTCCATTCGTGCTGCGGCCAAGCTGGCCGGCGTCCCCGCGGCCACTGCTCAAGGCTGGTTTCAAGGAAAGCACCTCGCCACGC
>JBDHZK010000017.1:0-28757 GCA_039811865.1 Propionicicella sp.
TCGAAAGCGCGGTCCGTATTGGCGTCAAGGCCGGCATTGCCGCCTTGATTGCGTCGGGAGCTATCACTCCAGGGGCGTTCGTCGCCGGGGCGGTCGCCTTTGCTGCCGGAACTGCGGTGGCGCTTGGATGGTTTCTCGCGCGTGCTTCCCATCGTCTCGCCCGTTACTACGACATGGTCGCAGACTTGCTGGCGAAGACGCTCGATCACGCGATGGTGCTGATCGGATCGATGCGCCGAGTGGGCGACGCCCTGGAGCGGGTCGCCGTCCTGCTGGAAGGGGGCGTTGACCCCGGGCCCCTGGGGCAGGTGCGATCTCGCACCCCCGACGGGCGCGTGCCGTGGGGGAAGGCGGCCCAGGGGCGGGGCTACCACGCCGAGGATCGGGTGTTGGCCGAGTTGGCCGACAATGCCTACGTCTACCCCGGGCGTGAACCGGGCGACCACTTGCGCGAGGTACCTGCGGGCTATACCCGGCTGGAGGGAGATCCAGCGGCATTGCGCGAGCTCGGCCTGGATCCGAGCTTGTTCACCGACCACGGCGACGGGTTCACCGCGGCACTGTTTCGAGGCCCCGACGGCCGTTACGTCGTCGCCTTCGTGGGTACCGAACTCGACCAGGTCGCCGACCTCGTCGAGGATGCCAACGGTGCAGTGACGGTCTCGCCCCAGCTGCAACGCGCGCTGGACCTGTCCAAGGCGCTGCAGCGCAGCAAGATCGACGACGACGTCGTGTTCACCGGGCATTCGCTTGGCGGGCGACTCGCGGCGGCAGCGAGCGCCTATTCCGGAAACGCAGCGGTGACCTGGAATGCTGCCGGGGTATCGGATTCCGCCCTCCGATACATCGCCGGCCAACGGGGCGAGAACTTCGCCACCGTGCAGGCTCGCCTGGAGGCAGGCCAGGTCCGGGCCTATTCGACCGGGCACGACCCCTTGACGAACTTCAACGATGTGACGCCGATCCCGGACGGTCGCGGCAACCGGATCTACCTGAGTGACAAAGACCTGGGCCTGGGCAATGTCAGCCACCACTTGATCGGGCAGGTCCTCCAGGAGTTCGACGCCTATCCACGGCACCATCCTGATCGCGGAATCGACTCGATGGTGCGCGGCGAGGTTGCCGGCGGTCAGGTCCGCTGGGACGCCGGTGAGGCCAGCGCGGCCATCACCCCACGCCAGCCCGCCTCCGCGTTCTGACCGGCCACGCCGAAGGCGTCGTTCAGGACGCGCATCTGGACGGCGGTGAGTTCGGCCTCAAGGGCTCGGCCCGCCTTGGTGAGGCGCAGTTCGCGGGCCCGCTGGTCGGTCGCTGCGGCAGCGGAGGTCAAGAGCCCCTGGTGGTGCAGTTGCCGAAGCGGCGCATGCGCGGCCTGCTTGGTGATGCCCAGGAGGTCGATCAGCGACCCGATCCGGATGCCGGGGTCGCGCTGCACGAAGTAGAGGATGCGGTGGTGGGTGCGGCTCAGGCCACGCTCTTCCAGGATGCGGTCCGGCAGCGCGGTGAATGCCCGAAAACCGAAGTAGAAGCCCTCGATGGCGTTACGTAGTTCGATCTCACGATCTGAGTCAATCATCTTGACCTTTCCGGGGGTCCTGGTCACGATGGGTCAATCCAATTGACCTACGGAAGCGTTCTGCGATGCCAATGTTGTCGACCCGGACGGCCGGGCTGAAGCCGTCGCCGATCCGCGAGATTCTGGCGGTACTCGACCGTCCGGGGATGGTGTCCTTCGCCGGGGGACTGCCCGCGCCCGAAACGTTCCCGACCTTCTCGGGCGGGCTTGCCGAAGGCGTCCTGCAGTACGGCCCGACCGAGGGTGAGCCCGCGCTCCGCAAACTGGTGGCGCAGCGGCTTGCGGCGCTGGGCATCGACACGGACGCCGAACGCGTGCTCATCTTGTCCGGCAGCCAGCAGGGCATCGACCTGGTCGCCAAGCTGTTCGTCGATCCGGGGACGCCGGTGGCGACCGAGTCGCCGACCTACCTGGCCGCTTTGCAGGTCTTCAGGTTCTTCGGGGCCAGTTTCGTACCGCTGACTTTCCATTCTGCCCCGGCGGCCCCGCTCGCCTACGTCGTCCCGACGTTCGCCAACCCCACCGGGCGCTGTGCGAGCGCGACTCAGCGGGCCGCGCTCGCGGCGTCCTGCCTCGCCCGGGGAGTGACGCTGTTCGAGGACGACCCCTACCGCGACCTGGCGTACTCCCCGTGCGAGCGGCGCCCGGTGGTCGCGGGAATGGCCGGCGGGTCGTGGATCTACCAGGGATCGTTCTCGAAGACGCTGGCGCCCGGCCTGCGGCTGGGCTACCTGACGGCATCGACGGACCTGTTCTGGCGCCTCCAAACTCTGAAGGGCGCCGCCGACCTGCACAGCTCCCGGTTGGGACAAAGCCTCGTGCTGGACCAACTGAGTGGCCCGGACGCGGCCGCGCGGACGGTCAGCTTGGTCGACTTCTACCGCACCCGCCGAGACGCCTTCGCCGCCCTGCTCGAGCGGCACTTCGGCGACCTTGCCACCTGGGACGTCCCCGCCGGTGGATTGTTCTTCTGGTTGCGGCTGCACCGGCGGGTCGACACCCGCGAGCTCCTGCCGGACGCGATCGCTCGCGGAGTGGCGTTCATGCCCGGTGAGGAGTTCTACCCACAGGCGCCGGAACTGGGCACCATGCGGTTGAACTTCAGCCACGCCTCGCCGACGCAAGCCGAGCGCGGCCTGGCCAGGCTGGCGGCCCTGCTTCGGGCGCGCCGCGGTTGAGGCGTCGCGCCGCTCAGACCTTGCGGATGCGCACCCAGCGGACCTGGTGGTTGTCGCCCTTGCGCAAGATGGCGGTAGCCCGGCCTCGGGTGGGCAGGATGTTCTGCTCCAGGTTGGGCCCGTTGATCTCGTCCCAGATGTCCAACGCGAGCTTCTCGGCGGCCTCGTCGGTCATCTCGGCGTAGGGACGGAAGTAGGACCGTGGGTCGCGGAAGGCCGTCTCCCGAAGGCGGAAGAAGCGCTCCACGTACCAGCGTCGGATGTTCGCCGTCGACGCGTCCACATAGACCGAGAAGTCGAAAAAGTCGCTGACCGCCTGGGCGGTGGTGCCGTCCATGCGGCGCCGGGCGGGCTGCAGGACGTTCAACCCCTCCACGATCAGAATGTCCGGCCGATGCACGACTATCTGCTCTTCGGGCAAGATGTCGTAGACCAGGTGGGAGTAGACCGGCGCGGACACCTGGGGTCGTCCCGACTTGACGTCCATCACGAACTTGAGCAGCGCGTGGCGATTGTAGGACTCCGGAAACCCCTTGCGGGTAAGCAATCCCCGGGACTCGAGCTCGGCGTTGGGGTACAAGAAGCCGTCGGTGGTGACCAGGTCGACCTTCGGACGGCCGGGGCCGCGCGCGAGCAACTCCTTCAGCAGCCGGGCGGTCGTCGACTTCCCGACCGCGACCGAGCCGGCCACCCCGATCACGAACGGCGTTCGGGCCACATGCAGGCCGAGGAAGTCGTGCGTCCGGCGATGCAGTGACACGTTCCGCTCGCGGTACAGGTTGAGTAGCTGGGTCAACGGCAGGTAGACCTCGCGGACCTCCGCGGAGTCGGTCGGGTCGCCCAGCCCCCGCAACTGATCGAGCAGGTCGGGCTCGATATCGACGGGCATGGCCTCGGCGATCTGCGCCCAATCCGCCCTGGTCCGGGCCACGTAGGGGCCGAACGGTTCGTCGGTGCAGTGAGGGCCGCCGTTGGCCAGCACAGCCTCGTCGGTTGCGGGTGCGTTCGCGCCCCGGTGCGCGTCCGCGGGCCCGCTGAACCCGCGCGGTAGGGTTTCGGCCATGTGCGGAATTGTCGGGTATGTAGGCCCCCGAGTGGCCAAGAACGTCGTGATTGCAGGGCTTCGCCGGATGGAGTACCGCGGTTACGACTCGGCCGGGGTCGCCGTCGTGGTGAATGGGGACATCGACGTCCGCAAGAAGGCCGGAAAGATCGCGAATCTGGACGCCGAGGTTGTTGAGCATCCCCTCCCCGATACCGACAGCGGGATCGGGCACACCCGCTGGGCCACCCACGGCGGGCCCACGGACCTGAACGCGCACCCGCACGTCAGCCAAAGCGGTCGAGTCGCCCTGATCCACAACGGCATCATCGAGAACTTCGCCTCGCTCAAGGCGGAGTTGCTGGACGAGGGAGTGCAGTTCAAGTCCCAGACCGATACCGAGGTGGCGGCCCAGTTGCTGGGCCGCGAGGTGGACGGCGGCGCCGACCTCGCCGAAGCGATGCGTTCGGTCTGCAAGCGGCTGGACGGGGCGTTCACCCTGGTCGCGATCGACTCGGCGAATCCCGAACGACTCGTCGCCGCGCGCCGCAACTCTCCGCTCGTGGTGGGCATCGGCGAGGGCGAGAACTTCCTCGCCTCCGACGTCGCCGCATTCATCGAGTTCACTCGGGACGCGATCGAGCTCGGCCAAGACGAGATCGTCGAGGTGACCCGCGACGACGTCCAGGTGACCGACTTCGACGGCAACCCGGCCTCGAGCCGTCCGTTCCACGTCAGTTGGGATCTCGCCGCCGCCGAGAAGGGCGGTTACGACTGGTTCATGCGCAAGGAGATCTACGAGCAGCCCAAGGCGGTCGCGGACACCCTGCTCGGCCGGTTCACCGAGGACGGGGCGCTGAAGCTCGACGAGATCCACATCTCCGAACACGAACTCCGCCAGATCGACAAGATCGTCCTGGTCGCCTGCGGTTCGGCGTTCTATGCGGCCATGGTCGCCAAGTACGCCATCGAGCACTGGACCCGGATCGCCTGCGAGGTCGAGATCGCCAGCGAGTTCCGCTACCGCGACCCGATCATCACGCCGCGGACGCTGGTGGTCACGATCAGCCAGTCCGGCGAGACCGCCGACACCCTGATGGCGATTCGGCACGCCCGGGAGCAACAGGCGAAGGTGATCGCGATCTGCAACACCAACGGCGCGACGATCCCGCGCGAATCCGACGCCGTCATCTACACCCACGCCGGGCCCGAGATCGGCGTCGCCTCCACGAAGGGGTTCCTGACGCAGGTAGCGGCCTGCTACCTGCTCGGGCTCTACCTGGCGCAGGTCCGGGGAACGAAGTTCGGCGACGAGATCGCCAAGATCATGAACGAACTCGCGTCCATGCCTCCGCACATCCAGGACGTCCTGGACGCCTGCCAGCCGATGCTCGACCTCGCCAAACAGCTTCAAGGCCATGAGTCGGTGTTGCTGCTGGGTCGCCACGTGGGCTACCCCGTCGCGTTGGAGGGTGCGCTGAAGCTCAAGGAGATCTCCTACATCCACTCCGAGGGTTTCCCCGCCGGGGAGCTCAAGCACGGCCCGATCGCCCTCGTGGAAGAGGGGCTGCCGGTTTTCGTGGTGGTCCCGCCGCGGGGCCGCGATCAGTTGCACGACAAGGTCGTTTCCAACATCCAGGAGATCCGGGCTCGAGGCGCGTACACCATCGTCCTCGCCGAGGAGGGGGACGACGAGGTGGTGGAGATGTCGGACATCTTGTTCACGCTGCCCAACGTCTCGACGCTGCTGCAGCCCCTGCTGGCGATCCTGCCCTTGCAGGTCTTCGCCTGCGAGTTGGCGACGCTGAAGGGACATAACGTCGATCAGCCGCGGAACCTCGCCAAGTCCGTCACCGTGGAGTGAGCCGGCAGCGATGATCGTCGGCATCGGCATCGACGTCTGCGACATCGAGAGATTCGCCGCGGCGCGGCTTCGTCAGCCTCGGTTGCTGGCACGGGTTTTCACCGAGCCCGAAACCCGTGGTTCGCCGGCGACGTTGGCCGGCCGATTCGCCGCCAAGGAGGCGCTGGCCAAGGCGCTCGGCGCACCCGAGGGCCTCTCCTGGCACCACTGCGTCGTGACCAGCCGACGCAGCGGTCAACCGGAGATCGCCATGAGCGGGTCAGTGGCCGCCCGGGCGCAGGAGTTGGGCGTGGCTCGGGTGCACCTGTCCATCACTCACGACTGTGGCGTGGCCGCCGCGGTCGTGGTTTGCGAGGGCTGAGGTGCGCGCCGCGTATTGCGTCCAGCAGATCCGGACCGCCGAGGAGGCGATGCCGGAGTTGGCGACCGGCGTCCTGATGCAGCGCGCCGCCGGCGCGCTCGCCCTGGCGATCAGGCGGTTCCTGTGGGGGCGGCGCGCCGTGCGGGCCCCGGGGGCTCGCGTCTTGCTGGTGGTCGGGCCGGGGAACAACGGTGGCGACGCGCTGTTCGCCGGCGCCCGGTTGGCGCGAACGGGGGCGAAGGTAGCGGCGTGGCGGGCGTTTGGCCGGGCCCACTCCGCGGCGTGGGCGGATTTCCTGGCCGCGGGTGGGGTCGAGGTCGTCCCCACCGGGGGCGAGCGGGTCGACGTCGTCGTGGACGGACTGCTGGGGATCGGCGGACGACCCGGTCTGCCGGACGCGGTTGCCGCGGTGGCCAAGCGCTGGGCGCAGGCCGGCGTCCCGGTGATCGCGGTGGATCTGCCGTCCGGACTCGACGCGGATTCGCCCTCGGCGCCCGACAGCTTCACCGCCGAGCTGACCCTCACCTTCGGGGCGCTCAAGGTCTGCCAGGTGGGCGAACCGGCGCGTTCTCGCTGCGGGGACGTCCAATTGGTCGACATCGGCCTGACGCTGGCCGAACCGGTACTTCGAGTCTGGGACGCCGCCGACGTGGCGTCCCTCTGGCCGGTGCCGGGGCCGACAAGCGATAAGTATTCGCGCGGGGTGGTCGGCATCGACGCCGGCTCGGCCACCTATCCGGGGGCCGGGGTGCTCGCCACGATGGGCGCCGCTCACGCCGGCGCCGGCATGGTGCGCTTCACCGGGGATCCCGTGGTCGGGGCCCGGGTGGGCCAGGCATTGCCGAACGTCGTCCAGGCCCCGGGACGGGTCCAAGCGAACCTGCTCGGGTGCGGCTGGGGAGAACGGGACGACGGTGCGCGGGTCGTAGCGAGCGCCCTGGACAGCGGGCTGCCCACTGTGGTGGACGCCGACGGGCTGCGCTACTTACCGACGCGTCCTTTGGGCGGGCACGTCCTGCTGACCCCGCATGCTGGGGAGTTGGCCCGTCTGCTAGGGGTTTCGCGCGAGCACGTGACCACCGACCCGATCGGGCACGCGCACCGTGCGGCCGAGCGGTTCGACGCCGTCGTCCTGCTCAAGGGGGCCACCCAGTACGTGGCGTCGCCGGGGGAGCGTTGCCTGGAGGTCGCCGCACCCGGCCCCGCCTGGACGGCTCAGGCCGGATCGGGGGACGTCCTGGCGGGAATCTGCGCGACGTTGTTGGCGGCCGGGCTCGCGCCGGCGCGGGCGGGCGTCGCGGCGGCGTCCGCGCAGGCGCTGTGCGCGGCGGCGTTCCCGGGGCCGTTCGCGCCACAGGAGTTGGCGGCCCGCCTGCCGGAGCTGATCGGTGCGCGTTTCGGGGCTGGCCGGTAAGGGTCCGGGCCCTTCGACAGGCTCGGGCGCGGTGTCGCGGCCTGGGCTAGGACGTCCCCCGGGCGCATGGGCCAAGACGCGTTTCTGGGCACGGGGTCGAGTCGTCGGCCAGGGGCTTCGACCTTGAGCCGGCGAGCGGACGGCGCACGCTCGGCGCCCGGGCGTGGCAGCGTTGGCATCCCCCGACCGCCTGGGCGACCACCCCCGGTACGACAGGCTTGCGCACATGGATCTCAGTTCGTTCTACGGCCTGATCGCCGGCACTTGCTTTACCCTGGTCGGCCTTTGGTGGACGGTCCTGGGCAAGCGCGAGGACTGGAAGCGGGACTGGAAGATGCGCAAGCTCGCGGGGGGCACGTACCTGTCCTTTCTCATCCCGGGGCTGATGGCCACCTTCGCGCAGGTCGCCCCGACGACGCCGCTGCTGTGGCGGTTCACCTTCGCCATCTCGGCGCTCCTTGGGATCGCGTCGACGCTCGTCCTGCTGCGCGTCGATTCAGGCGGTCACAAGGGGCCGTTCAGGTCGAATCGCTGGATCGTGGTGGTCTTGTACGCGGCGATCACCGTCTTCGCGGTCGCTCCTGAGCTGGCTCAACCGGTGGGCCTGACCGCACTGCAGGTAGCGTCCCTGCTGTTGATCGGTTTGATCCTGATCGGGCACGGTCTCACGTGGGAGTTCTTGATGAGTCCCGCCGACGACGCGGACGCGGTCCAGCAGTAACGCTGCCCGCAGGCGGGCCGGCGGATGGGGGACGACCCGAGCAACGGACGATCCGGCCCGGCGCAGCCGTTCTGCGGCGGTGGCCCGTGGCTGAGCAAGCAAATTCTTGCAAACTAAGGAGTATTCGAGCAATGTCTCACAGATTGTGAGGTCTGGCGGGGTTAGTGGCATTGCACGCCAGGTATCCAGCGCCGTTCAGACACGAACTTGGGTTGCTTCGTTTGCGCGCGTGGGGCGCATCTGCCGCACTATCGTGCATCCCATGGTTACCCAAGAGGCTTCTGTTAACCACTGGTAGCTAGACAAAAGCGCTTCGGACAAGCACACTTGCCAAGGCGTCTGCACCGCCCATCCCCAGCGCTGGGAAATGGGTCCTGGTCGGTGATGCAGTCCCCACAAAATCTGTCCACCGCCCCGTCATCCTCGGGGAGACAAGGGAGTCAAATGTCAACCACTGACACCCCTTCGCGGATGCAGTCCGCGCGGACTTCGGTCCAGAAGTTCGGCACCTTCTTGTCGAACATGATCATGCCCAACATCGGCGCCTTCATCGCCTGGGGCCTCATCACCGCCCTGTTCATCAAGGTCGGCTGGTTCCCGGTGCCGGAGCTGGGCGGCTTCGGCACCCACATGGTCGATGGCAAGGAAGTGGCCTGGACCGGCCTCGTCGGCCCGATGATCACCTACCTGCTGCCGCTGCTGATCGGCTACACCGGCGGCTACAACATCTACGACAAGCGCGGCGGTGTGGTCGGCGCGATCGCCACCATGGGCGTCATCGTCGGTACCTCCATCCCGATGTTCATCGGCGCCATGATCATGGGTCCGCTGGGCGGCTGGAGCATGAAGAAGCTCGACAGCCTGTGGCATCACCGGATCAAGCCCGGCTTCGAGATGTTGGTCAACAACTTCTCCGCGGGCATCTGGGGCGGCGCCCTCGCCGTCATCGGCTTCTATCTGATCGGCCCCGTTGTCACGGCCTTTAGCGCTGGCGCCGCGGCGGTCGTCGGATTCCTGGTGGCGAACAACGTCCTGCCGCTGACGTCCCTGCTGATCGAGCCGGCGAAGGTGCTGTTCTTGAACAACGCCATCAACCACGGCGTGCTCACGCCGTTGGCGCTCGACCAGGTATCGAAGGCCGGCAAGTCCGTCCTGTTCCTGCTCGAGGCCAACCCCGGCCCCGGCCTGGGCGTGCTGCTGGCCTACATGTTCTTCGGCAAGGGCCAGGCGAAGGCTTCGGCTCCCGGTGCCGCCATCATCCACTTCTTCGGCGGCATCCACGAGATCTACTTCCCCTACGTGCTGATGAAGCCCGCCCTGCTCGCCGGCACCATCCTCGGCGGCATGACCGGCATCTTCCTCAATGTGCTGTTCGGCGTCGGCCTGGTCGGCCCCGCCGCCCCGGGTTCGATCATCGCCGTGTACGCAATGACCGCGCGGGACAGCTACCTCGGCGTGACCATCGCCGTCCTGGGCGCGATCGCGGTTTCGTTCGCGGTCTCCGCTCTCATCCTGCGCCGCAGCAAGGATGACGACGAGGGCGACGACCTCTCCAAGGCGACCGCCGACATGGAGGCCATGAAGGGCAAGAAGTCGGTCGCGTCCAGTGCTCTGGCCGGCGCCGGTGCGGTTAGCGCGGCCGGTCATCAGGGCCCGATCAAGAACATCGTGTTCGCCTGCGACGCCGGCATGGGCTCCTCGGCGATGGGCGCCTCGGTCCTGCGACGCAAGGTGCAGGCGGCCGGTTTCAAGGACGTGACCGTCATCAACAAGGCGATCGCGAACCTGACCGACACCTTCGACCTCGTCGTGAGCCATCAGGACCTCACCCCGCGGGCGAAGCAGAAGACCGGTTCGGCCGTCCACGTCTCGGTCGAGAACTTCATGGACAGCCCCCGGTACGACGAGATCGTCGACCTACTGAAGACCACCAACACCGGTGGGGGTTCGGCTCCGGCGCCGGTCGCGGCCGCCCCCGTTGCCGCCGCCGCGGCCGCTGCGGCGTCCGACGGTGGGACGGTCCTGGAGAAGAAGTCGATCGTGCTGTCCGGCTCGGCCCGGGACCGCGAGGCCGCGATCAACGAGGTCGGCCAGCTGTTGGTGGACGCCGGGGCCGTGGACCGGGCCTACGTGGACGCCATGCATCAGCGCGAGGCGACCGTGTCGACCTACATGGGCAACCTGCTCGCCATCCCGCACGGAACCAACGACGCCAAGCAGTACGTGAAGCGCTCGGCGATCGCCGTCGTCCGCTACCCCGAGGGTCTGGACTGGAAGGGCAAGCCCGTCAAGTTCGTCATCGGCGTGGCCGGGAAGAACAACGAGCATCTGACCCTGCTCGGCCAGATCGCCGGCGTGTTCACCGACAAGGCCGCCGTGGCCAACCTGGAGACGGCCAACTCCGAGCAGGAGATCCTCGACGCGTTCGGAAAGGTGCACAACTGAGATGTTGGCTGTCCACTTCGGGGCCGGGAACATCGGCCGCGGCTTCGTCGGGTTGCTGCTGAACGAGGCCGGGTATGAGCTCATCTTCGCCGACTTGGCGGATGCGCTGATCGACGGGCTGAAGGCCGCCGACAGCTACGAGGTCCATGAGGTTGGGGAGCATCCGGTCAGCCACACGGTGACCAACTTCTCGGCGCTCAACTCCGCCAAGGAAGCCGACGAGCTGGTGGCGGCGATCGCCAAGGCGGACGTGGTCACCACGGCGGTCGGGGCACACATCCTCAAGTTCGTGGCGCCGGCCATCGCGAAGGGGATCGCGGCCCGCCCGGCCGATGCCCCGAAGGTTGCCGTCATGGCATGCGAGAACGCCATCAACGCGACCAACATCTTGGCCGCGGAGATCGCGAAGAACTACGAGGGCGACGATCTCGCCGGTCGGACCATCTTCGCTAACACCGCTGTCGATCGCATCGTGCCCAACCAGGCTCCGGGCTCCGGTCTCAACGTCACGGTGGAGGACTTCCACGAATGGGCGATCGAGTCGGGACCCTTCGGCGACAACGTGCCGAACATTCCCGGGGCGACTTGGGTGGACGATCTTGAGCCCTACATCGAGCGCAAGTTGTTCACCGTCAACACCGGCCACGCGACGAGCGCCTGGTTCGGGCACGCCGCCGGCTTCGTCAAGCTGTCGGACGCCCTGAACGATCCGCCGGTCAAGGACCAGGTGGAGGCGGTCCTGCAGGAGACGAAGTCGTTGATCATCGCCAAGCACGGGGTGGATCCTGAGGCGGCGGAGAAGTACGTTCAGAAGAATCTGAAGCGGTTCGCGAACCCGTCCCTGCCCGACACGACGACCCGCGTCGGGCGTGGACCGTTGCGCAAGCTCAGCCGCAACGAGCGGTTCATCAGCCCCGCTTCGCAGTTGGCCGAGCGCGGTATGAAGCATGACGCGCTGTTGTCGGCGATGGCTGCCGGGCTGGTCTTCGACGCTCCGGACGACCCGGAGGCCGTGGAACTGCAGGAACTGCTCGCGACCGCATCGGCGGAGCAGGTCGTGGAACAGGTCACCGGCCTGACCCCGGATCACCCGCTCTACGCGGGCGTCGTTGGCATCGTCAAGGCCCGCCAGGAAGGCTGACCCACAATGCTGTTGGGCCCGTCGGGATTCTCCCGGCGGGCCCAACGGCGTTACAACGATCCGGCGGCACCTCGGCGACAGGGGCCGATCCTCCGCGCCCGGAGGCGTCCGGGCTCAGCGGTGCACCGGGACCGGTGGCAGTTCGGTCGGGACGCGCAGACGTTCCAGTGGCCGCAGCGCCGGGGCAGGTCCGCGCAGGACGGCCTGCTCGTAGTAGCCGACCAACTCCGCGCAGACATCCGACCAGCGACGGCGCTCGACGCCCGCGCGCGCGGCGGCCGCGAAGGCCAGGCGTTTGCGCGGGTCACCCAACAAATCGGCGACGAAATCGCGCATCGAGCGCAGGTCGCCGGGTCGGTACAGCCAGCCGTTGTGACTCGGCCGGATGAGGTCCAGCGGGCCACCGCTGGCCGGCGCGATTACGGGTACGCCGCTGGCCAGGGCCTCCTGGATCGACTGGCCGAACGTCTCGAGCTCGCCCGGGTGGACCATCACGTCGACGGCCGCGAGGGCGTCCGCCAAATCCTCGCCGCCCAGGTGGCCCGTGAACTTGGCGTTGGGCAGGACGCGCTCCAGGTCGGCGCGGGCGGGGCCGTCCCCGATGATCACCAGCTGGCCGAGGTCGGCCAGGACGGCCAGGTCGGCGACCTGCTTCTCGGCGGCGAGCCGGCCGACGTAGCCGATCAGCGGTCGGTCGGGATCGGCACACAACTGGGCGCGTACCCGCGAAGTGCGCCGTCCGGGATCGAATCGCTCGGTGTCGACGCCGCGACCCCAGACCTCCACATTGCCGATGCCGGCCGCGAGTAGTTGGGTGCGGGCGGCACTGGAAGGCGCGAGGTTCAAGGTCGCCAGGCTGTGGATCCGCCTCAGGGCCGACCACAGGAGCGGCTCGGCGGCCGGGAATCCGTACCGTCGGGCGTAACCGGGCAGGTCGGTTTGGTACACCCCGACCACCGGCAGCCCGAACCACCGGGAGGCTTGCGCCGCGCGGTACCCAAGCGCGAAGGGTGAGGCCAAATGGACGACGTCGGGGCGAAAGTCGGCCAGCACCCGCGCGATCGTCGGCCGGGTGGACATCGTGACTCTGACCTGGGAGTAGCCCGGGAGCGGAACGCAGGGCAAGCCGACCACCTCGAACCCGGCGTACGAAGCGGGCGCTCCTGCCGCCGGTGCGAGGACGACGGCCTGGTGACCAACGGCTCGAAGGTGCTCCAGCACGCGGAGCACCGAGTTGGTGACCCCGTTCACGTGCGGAAGGAAGGACTCGGCGGCGATCGCGACCCTCATGCCTCGAAGCTAGGGCCCGCCCGTGGCCGGACGTCGAGCGCCCGGTTGCGGTCGGGCCAACCTCGGGTTACGGGTGGGATCGATCTGCCTCGGCGCAGGTGCTGGCCCGGTTTCGCGGGGCGAAGCTTTGGCCACGGCGTTCCCGCAGGAACGCCGTCGGGGTTTCCCGGGACGCCGCCGGGGGGTGGGAGCGCCCGGCTGCGGAGCGACTAGGTGGAAACGTGCGGCGCTTGGTGCGACGTTGCCGCTCTTGCGCCTTGGCGGCGGGAGACCGAGCTCCACTCGCCGCACGGTTCCACCGATCTTTCCATCAGGCGCCCGTCTGCGGCTTCAGGTGCCGGGCCAGGAAGCGTTCCCGCGGGAACGTTGCTGGCTCCCCAGCGCCCCCAGTGGCAGGTTCGGCCAGCGAGCGGGCCGAATGGCCGCTGATAGACTTCGCCGTCGCTCGCGTGCGTGCGAGCGCACCGCATACCAGGAGTCCCACATGTCTTCCGCCGCCCAAGCCCCGGCCTTCATCGGGGAGTTGGACGACGGCCGAGAGGTTGCGATCGAGATCGTCGGAGCGCAACGGGCGGACGAACTGGCCGAGGTGATCCGGTCGGCCTTCGCGGCACGGCCCCCGGTCGACCCGCCCCCGCCGGCGCTGTCGGAGACGCCGGCGAGCGTGGTCGCCCTGCTTGAGCATGGCCTGGGGGTGCTGGCCAGCGTCGCCGGCGTCCCGGCCGGCGTCATCCTCATCGAACTAGAGGCCGGCTCGGCGCGGCTGGCGCGGGTCTCGGTGCGGCCACAGTTCCAGCGCCACGGCCTGGCCACCATCATGATCGGCGCGGTCTTGGAACTGCTGGCCGAGCGCGGGGTCGCCGAGGTCGACTTGTTGGCCAGACGGGAGTTCCCGCAGGTCGGGGCGTGGTGGCGCCGACACGGATTCGTGGTGGTCGGCCAGGCGCCGCCATGCGAGGTGCTGGCCAGGCGAGTCCCCGCCCTGAGCCTGGTGCCGACTGCGGATGACATGCGTGAGTTGGGACGCCGGCTGGCCGGCATTCTGCGGCCGGGCGACGTGATCATCGCCTCCGGCGAACTGGGCGCGGGCAAGACGACCCTCGCGCAGGGGCTGGGGGAGGGGCTGGACGTGGCCGGTCCGGTGATCTCACCCACCTTCGTCCTCTCGCGGGTACATCCGGCACGAGGCGTTGGTCCGGCGCTGGTGCACGTCGACGCGTACCGCCTGGGCGATTCGGCCGAGTTGGAGGACCTGGACCTGGACTTCTCGCTCGCCGAGGCGATCACCCTGATCGAGTGGGGTACCGGTGTCGCCGAGGGGCTCAGCGACGATCGGCTTGAAGTCGACATCCGCCGCGGGGACGATCCGGCGGACGAGACCCGCGTCGTCCTGTTGACCGGGGTCGGAGGCCGCTGGGCCGGAGTCGACCTGCCGACCACGAACGGAGCTTCGAAGTGAGCCTCGTGCTGGGGATCGACACCTCCACCGACGTGCGCGTCGGCTTGGCGGGCGACGGTGTCCCGCTCGCGTCGGCGGCCGTCCGGGACGTGCGCCAGCATGCCGAGCGGCTCGCGCCGCTGATCGCCGAGCTGGTCCAATCGGCTGGGGTAACGCTGGGCGAGGTGACCCAGATCTGCGTCGGCATGGGTCCAGGCCCGTTCACCGGGCTACGCGTCGGCATTGTTACCGCTCAGACCCTCGCCAGCGTGCTGGGGGTCCCGTTGCGCGGGGTGTGCGGCCTGGACGTCGTTGCCGCCCAGTTCGTCGCCGAGGTCGCCAACCGCTCGGGCCAGGGCGGTCCGAGCGAGTTCGTCGTCGCCGCGGACGCCCGCCGCAAAGAGCTGTACTGGGCGCGCTATTCGGCGCGGGGCGAGCGGATCGCAGGCCCGAGCGTGGGTCCACCTGACCAGTTGCCCGATCTGCTCGTGATTGGTCCCGGCGCCGACGTCTATCCCAGCGTCCGTCGTGGGCGGGAGCGAGTGGGTCCAGGCGAGCTGGACGCCGGCCTCCTGGCGGCCGTGGGCCCGCAGTTGCCCGACGTCGGCCCCAAGCCGCTTTATCTTCGGCGTCCCGATGCGGCCGTTCCCACGGTGCGCAAGTCCACGCTCGTGCGCCCGACGAGGACCAGGTGATCGTGCGCGCCGCGACCCTGGCCGACCTGCCGGCCCTGCTCCAGGTCGAGGCGGAGTGTTTTCCCGAGGCCGAACGCTGGGGCGAGGTTTCCTGGTGCGAAGAGCTGACCGGTGGCGATCGCCTTGTCTTGGTCGCGGACGACTCAGGAGAAGTTCGCGGATCGGCCTGCTTCAGCGTCGTTGCCGAAGTCGCCGACCTGAACCGGGTGGCGGTCCGTCCCGATGCCCGTCGGCGCGGGCTGGCCGGCGAGCTGGTTCGGACGGGACTGACGTGGGCCGCCTCCGCCGGAGGGGAGCGAGTGCTGTTGGAGGTGGCGGAGTCCAACGCGCCGGCCCGCACTCTCTACTCCAGGATCGGTTTCCGGCAGATCGCCCATCGTCGGCGGTACTACCCCGGCGGCGGCGACGCGCTCGTCCTCGCCCTCGACCTCGACCCGAAGGAGGGCCGACATGAGTGAACCGCTGGTGCTCGGCATCGAGTCGTCCTGCGACGAAACTGGCGTCGGCATCGTCCGGGGGCGCACGCTCCTGGCCAACGAGGTGGCCTCCAGCGTCGAAGAGCACGTCCGCTTCGGCGGGGTCGTCCCCGAGGTAGCCAGCCGGGCGCACCTGCAGGCGATCGTCCCGGCCCTGAATCGCGCCCTGGCTGCCGCAGATGTCGACGCCAGCGAGGTGGACGCCATCGCGGTGACGGCCGGTCCGGGGCTGATGGGCGCCCTCGTCGTGGGTGTGGCCGCCGCGAAGGCGCTGGCCTTCGCTCTGGACAAGCCCCTGTACGGGCTGAACCATCTCGTCGGGCACGTTGCTGTCGACCTACTCGACCACGGCCCGTTGCCCGAGCCCTGCCTGGCGCTGCTGGTCTCGGGCGGGCACACCTCATTGCTCCGGGTGGACGACATCACCTCGAACATCACCGAGCTTGGCGCCACCATCGACGACGCCGCCGGCGAGGCGTACGACAAGGTTGCTCGGGTGTTGGGCCTGGCCTACCCAGGCGGCCCCGTGATCGACCGCGCCGCGGAGCGGGGAAACCCCGCCGCCATCGCCTTTCCGCGTGGCCTCACCGCGGCGAAGGATCTGGTCAAGCACCGATTCGACTTCTCCTTCTCGGGGCTGAAGACGGCCGTGGCTCGTTGGGTCGAGACCCAGCGGCTCGAGGGGGCGAAGGTCAGCGTCCCGGATGTCGCGGCCAGCTTCCAGGAGGCGGTCTGCGACGTCCTCACCGCCAAGGCCGTCGCCGCCTGCGACGCCACCGGGATCGACCAGTTGCTGATCGGCGGCGGCGTGGCCGCGAACTCGCGTCTGCGCGGTTTGCTGCAGGAGCGGACGGCCGCGGCCGGAATCACGCTGCGGCGACCGCGTCCCGGGCTTTGCACCGATAACGGCGCCATGATCGCCGCCCTGGGATCCGAGGCGGTCGCGCGGGGGCTGCGCCCCTCGGGGCTGGAGTTCTCGGCCAACTCGGGGTTGCCGGTCGCCACGGTCGCGGTCTGATGCCGTACCGGCCGATCCTGGCCACGCTCGCCTACGTGCGCTCGCCCGATCGGTGCAGGGTGCTGCTCGTCCATCGCGTCGCCCGGGACGACGACGAGCAGCACGGCCTCTACAACGGGCTGGGCGGCAAGCTCGAACCCGACGAGGACGTCATCTCCGGCGTCCGCCGCGAACTGCGCGAGGAGGCGGGTATCGACGCCACGGACGTCCGGCTGCGCGGCACCATCTCCTGGCCCGGCTTCGGCTCCGACGGATCGGACTGGTTCGGCTTCGTCTTCGTCGTTGATGCCTTTAGGGGCGACGTGGCCGAAGCTAGCCCGGAGGGGCCGCTGGCCTGGGTGCCTCTGGAGGATCTCGGTCAACTGCCGATGTGGCCGGGCGACCGGCACTTCCTGCCGCTGGTCTTCGACGATTCCGTGGAGCAGTTCCATGGGGTCATGCCCTACTCCCAGGGACGGCCGACGCACTGGCGGGTGTCGGTGATCAGGACCGAGGAATAGAGCGCCAGTGAGCGGCGCCCTGCTGACGTCCGACGGTGCCGCGGCCCTCGCGGCTGCCGCAGCCGAGCCGGACCCAACCGCCTTGGCCGCGGCGACCAGGCTTCGGCGGGATTTCGACCCGGACCTGGCCGCGGCGGCGCTGGCTCAGATTGCGCTGCGGCGGCAGGCCCGGGCCAAGTTCGGTGACCGGGCCGAGCAACTCTTCCTCACCAGGGACGGGCTAGAACAGGCCACCCGTCCGGACGTCGCCGCCTGGCGCGCCCGCCGGCTCGTCGAGGCCGGGGCCAAAGGCGTGGTCGACTTCGGCTGCGGCATCGGGACGGACGCACTGGCCTGCGCGGACGCCGGCCTGTCGGTCGTCGCGGTCGAGGCCGACCCGGCTACCGCCGCCTTTGCGCAAGCCAATCTGGGCCAGGCGGGCCGGGTGATCGTTGGCGATGCGGTGGATCTGGCCGACGAACTGCTGCGGCCCGACTGGGCCGCGATCTGCGATCCGGCTAGGCGCGATGCGCGGGGCCGCACCTGGCGGGTGGAACAGCTCACCCCGCCCTGGGAGTTCGTGCTCCGCCTACTGGACGGCGGCCGTCCGGCCTGCGCCAAGCTCGCCCCGGGGCTTGCGCGCGAGCTGATCCCGGACGAGGTGGCCGCGACTTGGGTATCTCATCGAGGCGAACTGGTGGAGACGTCCCTGTGGCGGACGGGTCGCCCCGCGAGCCGCCGGGCCGTATTGCTCCCCGCCGGGATCGAGATCGCCGCCGATGACGCCTCAACCCCCGAGCCCGGAGTGGGACTCGGGACGGGCGGTTACCTGTACGAGCCCGACCCAGCCGTGATCCGCGCCCCGGCCGTGAAACGCCTCGCCGGGCTGCTCGGCGCCGCCCGGGTGGCGCCCGGAATCGCTTACCTTTGGACGGCGCATCCGGTGGCGACCCCACTCGCCACCGCGTTCGAGATCCAGGAGGTGCTGAACTTCGACGAACCCACGCTGCGAGCCTGGGTCCGCGAGCGCAAGGTCGGCACGCTGGAGATCAAGAAACGCGGCATCGACGTCGACCCGGCCGTCCTGCGCAGACGGCTGCGACCGAAGGGAACCAACGCCGCAACGCTCGTGCTGACTCCCACCCAGGCCGGCGCGAAGGCTCTCGTCGTCAAACGCACGAAGCTGGAGTGAACCAAGCGCGGCGGCGCCGGGTCACTCCAGCTTCGGCGGGCTCCGCGGGGGATCGGAGCCCGGGGTTGAGGTCGGCTCAGAGAACGCGGATGGTCACGCGGGTCACGCCGGCGCCGAGATTGGCGATCCGGGCGAAGGAGGCGCGGGACAGGTCCAGGCAGCGTCCGCCCACGTAGGGACCGCGGTCGTTGATCCGCACGATCACGGACTTTCCGTTGCGCGGGTTGGTGACCAGGATGCGGGTGCCCAGTCGCAGCGTCTTGTGCGCCGCGGTGAGGGCGTTCGGGTTGAAGCGCTCGCCGCTGGCGGTCATCTGCGGCTCGTCGTAGTAGGAGGCCGAGCAGGTGCCGATCAAGCGACCGGCGGCGGCCTTGGTGCCCACCTGGCGAACCTGGGTGACCGGCTTCTTGCCGACGTAAACGCGCAGGCGGACGTTGCTGGTCAGCTTGCCGTCGGTGTAGGTGAGCAGACGCTGCTCGACGGAGATGCCGTTCTTGCCCTTGACGATGACGCGGACGCTGCCCTTGGGCAAGGTCTTCACGTAGCGGGTCTGGGTGGCGAACCTGATGCCGGCGTAGCCGTAGGCGTACTTGGTGTCGATCCGGTTGAACTTGATCGCCATGCCATCGACCAGGGCGGAACCCAGCGGTTGGGAAACCTTGTCGTTCGCGTCCGCGACGACGCCGGCAGCGGCGAGCGCGTCGGCGACCGTGCCGGTCGCGCTGACGGACTTCGTGCCGGCGGCGGTTTGCACGCTGACGTTGACTGGGGCGGCCGGAGCCGGGGCGGCCGGGTCGTCGGCCTGCGCGGTGGCGGCGCCGAGGAACGGCCCAGCGGTGAGCAACGTTCCGAACGCGGCCAGGGCAGCGGTCTTGCGCATATAACACGTCCTTCGGGTGCGGAGAGCGGGCACGAGGCCCGCGGCAGCCCGATAAAGGTACCGCGAAGTTGAAGATTTACCAAGAAAAAGCTGAAGACCCGTCTCAGGTAGCCGTGTCGCCTTGCGCGCTGGTCGGGCGAGTGATCATCCAGCCGTGCGCCGGGACGTCCGTGGAGACGTGGTCGCTGACGAGAAGCACCTCGCCGGCCGGCGCCGGCATCGGGTCGTCCGAGACGTTCAGCGCCAGTTCGATCGTCTCGGCGCCGCTGACCACGACCACCACGGTCTCGTCGCTGACGTCGCGGGTGCCGATGGTCGCGTCGATGATCCAGGGGTTACGGCGGCGGAAAGCGATGAGTTCTTGGTGCAGCTCGAAGCGCGGGATGCCGTCGGCGAGCAGCCCGTGCGGCGTCTCGGGGAAGCGCGGGCGGATCGCGTCGTCCCCACCGAAGCGTTCCTCCTTGACCGCCTGGAAGCCCTGCTCGTCGCCGGCATACACGCAGGGGATGCCGGGCGCGACCATGAGCAGGGCTACGGCGTGCCCGAAGTGGCGCTGGTCCTGCACCTGGGTGGCGATCCGGGTCACGTCGTGGTTGCCGACGAACGTGAACGGACGCTGCGCCCGCAGGAACATCGGATAGCGACCCAGCGTGTGCTCGAGTTCGTAGAAGTTGTGGTCGCGCAGCGAGCGCCACGTGGCGGCCCAGAACTCGTACTGGGTGACCGAGTCGACGCCCGAGCGCTCGGCGAACTCGGAATAGTCGCCGTGGATCACCTCGGCCAGGATCCACGACTCCGGGTAGGCGGCGTGCACCGCGTCGCAGATCGGCTTCCAGGCGTCCGGGCCGGGGGCGTAGGCGGCGTCGAGACGCCACCCGTCGATGCCGCGTTCGAGCCAGGTCAACATGATGTCGGTGATGTAGTCGGCGACCATCGGCTCGGCGAGGTTCAGCTCCACCAGGTCGCTGTGCCCCTCGAAGACCATTGGGTGGCCGTCGCTCCACTTCAGCCAGCGTCCGGCTTCGCTGTCGGGGCCGTCCTGGAGCGCCTCCAATACGATGCCGTGGTAGCGCGAGACGTGATTGAAGACGCCGTCCAGGACGACCCGAATGCCGCGTTTCTTGGCCTCGGCCAGCAGGTAGTCGAAGTCGGCGTCGTCCCCGAGTCGCGGGTCGATGGTGTAGTGGTTGAGCGTGTCGTAGCCGTGGGAGATCGAGTCGAAGATCGGGTTGAGAATCAGACCATTGGCGCCGAGTGCGATCAGGTAGTCCAGCCAGCCCACGAGTTGGGGGAGGCGATGCTCCACGGGGCCGTTCGGCCGGGATCGTTCCGCGCCGGCAAAGCCGATGGGGTAAACCTGCCACCAGATGCTGTGGTCGATCCAGTCCACCGGCCCTCCTCGCTGCCAGGGCCAACCCTACTGGCGAGTCCGGCTCTCGGGACCCGAACCAGACAAGCCCATGGACCACGACGGCTGGCACTCAGGTTGAACGAGTGCTAGGCGGGGTATAGATTTTCCGTTAGCACTCGCATAGTGAGTGTGCCAACGGCAAGGGCGGCACCGCGACGACGTCCGAGCCACTGAACTCGACTTATCCGACTCCCGGGTTCGTCCCGGGTGAACCGAAACCAAGAAAGGGTTTTGACGTGGCAGTCACGATCAAGCCGCTCGAGGACCGGATCCTCGTCCAGCCGCTGGAGGCCGAGCAGACCACCGCTTCCGGCCTGGTCATCCCCGATACCGCGAAGGAAAAGCCGCAAGAGGGCAAGGTCATTGCGACCGGCCCGGGGCGCATCGATGACAACGGTCAGCGCGTTCCGCTCGACGTGGCGGTTGGCGACGTGGTCATCTTCAGCAAGTACGGCGGCACCGAGGTCAAGTACTCCGGCACCGACTACCTCCTGCTGAACGCCCGCGACATCCTCGCCGTCGTCGTCAAGTAAGGAAGCTAAATGCCAAAGATCCTTCAGTTTGACGAGGCCGCGCGCCGCTCCCTGGAGCGGGGTGTGGACGTCCTCGCCAACACCGTGAAGGTGACCCTCGGCCCCAAGGGCCGCTACGTCGTCCTGGACAAGAAGTGGGGCGCTCCCACGATCACCAACGACGGCGTGACGGTGGCCAAGGAGGTGGAGCTCAGCGATCCCTACGAGAACCTGGGCGCCCAACTGGCCAAAGAGGTCGCCACCAAGACCAACGATGTCGCCGGTGACGGCACCACGACCGCGACCGTCTTGGCGCAGGCGCTGGTGCATGAGGGCCTGCGGGCCGTCGCGTCCGGCGCCAACCCGGTCGGCCTCAAGCGCGGCATCGACGCGGCCGTTTCGGCCGTCGAGGACGCCCTGCGCGAGGCTTCTCGCGAGGTCGAGACGGCGGCCGACATGGCCAACGTCGCCACCATCTCGGCGCGCGATTCGCAGATCGGCGACCTGATCGCCGAGGCGTTCGACAAGGTCGGCAAGGACGGCGTGATCACCGTCGACGAGTCCCAGACCTTCGGCACCGAGCTCGAGTTCACCGAGGGCATGCAGTTCGACAAGGGCTACATCTCGGGCTACTTCGTGACCGACCAGGACCGCCAGGAGGCCGTCCTGGAGGACCCGTACATCCTGATCAACTCCGGCAAGGTGTCGTCCATGAACGACCTGCTGCCCCTGTTGGAGAAGGTCATCGGGGCCGGCGGGACGCTGTTCATCGTGGCCGAAGATGTTGACGGCGAGGCGCTGTCGACGCTGGTCGTGAACAAGATCCGCGGCACGTTCACCTCCGTCGCCGTCAAGGCGCCGGCCTTCGGCGACCGTCGCAAGGCCATGCTGGAGGACATCGCGATCCTCACCGGCGGCAAGGTCGTTTCGCCCGATGTCGGCCTCAAGCTCGACCAGGTCGGCCTGGACGTCCTGGGTCGCGCGCGTCGGGTGGTCGTCACCAAGGACAACACGACGATCGTCGACGGCGCCGGTTCTCCCGAGGAGGTCGCGGCTCGCGTCGCGCAACTGCGCGCCGAGATCGAGCGGACCGACTCCGAATGGGACCGCGAGAAGCTGCAGGAGCGGGTCGCCAAGCTCGCCGGTGGCGTCTGCGTGATCAAGGTCGGCGCCGCCACCGAGGTGGAGCTGAAGGAGAAGAAGCACCGCATCGAGGACGCCGTGTCGGCCACCCGCGCGGCCATCGAGGAGGGCATCGTCGCCGGTGGCGGCTCCGCCCTGGTGCATGCGGCGGCCGTCTTGGCCGACGGGCTCGGCAAGTCCGGAGACGAGAAGGCCGGCGTCCAGATCGTGGCCAAGGCCGCGGTCGAACCGCTGCGCTGGATCGCCGAGAACGGCGGCGAGCCGGGCTACGTCATCGTCTCCAAGGTCGCCGAGTTGCCCGCCGGCAGCGGCTACAACGCGGCCACCGGCGTGTATGAGGACCTGATCGCGGCCGGTGTCATCGACCCGGTCAAGGTCACCCGCTCGGCGCTGGCCAACGCGGCGTCCATTGCGTCCTTGTTGCTGACCACCGAGACCCTGGTGGTCGAGAAGCCGGCCGAGGACGAGGACGAGGGCCACGGCCACAAGCACTGAGGCACCAGCGGCGCAAACACTGCAGGAGGGTCCCTTTCGGGGCCCTCCTGTTGCGTTGTGGAGGTGGGTATCGCGGTGGACCATCTGGACCAGGCTTGGCCCCCGTCAGATGTGGAAACGTGCGGCCAGTCGTTGCCCCAGCCGGCCGGGCAAGGCGGAGATCGTTCGCGAGGCTGCCGTGCGCCGCAACTTTTCACACCTGAGCCCCGTCCGGCCCAGAGGGCCACGCCCCGAGCGGCTCTCGATGCCGGGCTCACCGTGTGGGCGCCCCTAGGATGCGCGCCATGACCCACGCGCAGTTGCGCCCGCGCGCGTCCCGAACCGCATCCCGAGCGCCGGAAGTGGCCTGGCTGGCCGGGGTCGTGGGGGCGGGAGGCTCCGCCCTGGTGGGCATCGGCGAGGTGGGCGTCGCCGCGGGGACGCCGGCGCTGGCGTTTGTGCCCGGGCTCGCGCAGGCAGCGAGCACGATCGGGCAGCCGGCTGGGCATGTGCTGGTCACCCTCGGCGTGGGCGTCTTGGCAATGGCGTGGTGGTGGTGCCGACCGGCCGCCTTGGGCGAGGCCCGTGAGGCATCCTCCCAACGCTTTGCGGACGGGGCCGCCCAGCGCCCGTTCCGCCGCGGACGTCCGTGGCTGCTGCTGCTCGTGGCTTGGTGCGCGCCGCTGCTGCTGGCGCCGCCCGTCCTGAGCCGGGACGCCTGGCTGTATGCCGACCTGGGCTGGATGGTTACGCGGGGAATCGATCCCTATGTGGTCGGGCTGGCGAAGGGCGGGGGGCCGTTCGCCGCCTCCATCGACGCCTTCTGGGCCGGGCACACCGTCGCCTACCCGCCGCTGAGCCTGCAGACCGCGGGGCTGGTCGTCGGGCTCACCGGGGCGCACCCGTACTGGTCGGTGGTCGCGATGCGACTGCCGGCGCTGGTCGCCGTTGCCGCCCTGCTGTGGTGCGTGCCGCGCCTGGCGACCCGCCTGGGCGGTGACCCTGATCTGGCCACCTGGCTCGGCGTGGCCAGCCCGTTGGTCGTCCTGCACTTCGTCGGCGGCGCCCACAACGACGCGCCGATGGCGGCGCTGGCTGTCGTTGCCGCCTTGCTGGCCACGAGGGCCCTTCCGGGGGGCAAGGAGTCCCTGACCGTGAGCCTCGGCCTGGCGCCCGCGATCGTCGGCGTGGCGATGTGCTTCAAGCAGCCCGCGGGTCTGGCCGTGTTGGCCGCCGCAGGCATTCCGATCGCCGCGCGCCTGGCCGAAGCGCCGTTGGGGCGGCGGCTGTGGTTGCTCGGCTGGCGCGCCGGGGTGGCCGCGATCGTGGCGCTGGCCACGTTCGCCCTGGTCAGCGCAGCTACGGGGCTCGGATTCGGCTGGACGCGCGCCGTCGACGTGATGGGCTTGGCCGGGACCCTCGCCCCCGCCTACCTGCTGTTCGAACTCGCCTCCCACTTGGCCGCCGCCCTCGGGACGAACGCCGAGCCGCTGCGTCCGGTAGTGGCCCTGGCCTCCAACGTGGCGGTTGTGGCGGGGCTGGCGTGGGCGGTGATCGCGGGCTCGCGGCGTCCGGTTCGGGCCACTGGCTGGGCTGCGGCGGCGCTGGTCGTGCTCGGCCAGGTGCTCTACCCGTGGTACCTGGTTTGGTCGGTCATCTTCGTGGTCGTCGACCGGCCCGGGCGCAAGACCCGACGGCTGCTGATCGCGGGCCTGGCCTGGCTGCTGCTGGCGCACACCGTGCAAACGGCCACCCTCTGGCCGATGTACGCGTGCGCGTTCGGTGCGGCGGCCGTCGTGTGGCTGGTCATCCGCCGCGGCCGAACCGACAGCTTGGGCGCGTCGGACGACTCAATGGCAGGATCTGGGAATGCGGGTAGCGGTCGGGGGTAGTTCGGGTCTGTTGGGGACGGCGCTGGTCCAGCGTCTGCGACGCACCGGTCACCAGGTGGTGAAGCTGGTGCGGGGGGCAGCGGACAGCCCCGACGAGCGTGCCTGGAGCATTGAGGCGGGCCGAATCGACGGCCCGGGGCTCACCGACGTGGACGCCGTGGTGAACCTCGCCGGCGCGGGTATCGCCGACGCCCGCTGGACGTCCGCCCGCAAGGACGAACTGCGTCGTTCGAGAATCACCAGCACCCTCACGGTCGTGGACGCCCTCGAGCCCGACGGGCGTTGCCGGCGCTTCCTGTCCGGCTCGGCGATCGGCTTCTACGGGGACGCCGGCGCCGCCTTCGTCACAGAGGACTCTCCGCCCGGAGCCGGCTTCCTCGCCGACCTCGTCGTCGACTGGGAGGACGCCGCCGCGCACGCCCCCGTCCCCACCGCGTTCCTGCGCACCGGCAACGTCCTCACCAAGCACGGCGGCTTCCTCGGCAAGCAACGGCCGCTGTTCGCGGCCGGTCTGGGTGGGCGGTTCGGGGACGGCCGCCAGTACCTGTCGTGGATCGCCGAAGCCGACTGGGTGAGCGCGGTGGTGCACCTGCTGACCAGCGAGCTCGCCGGTCCGGTCAATCTCGTGGCGCCCTATCCCGTGACGAACACCGAGTTCACGGCCGTGTTCGCCAAGGCGTTGCATCGGCCGGCGCTCCTGCCGGTGCCGCTGCCGGCCGTCCGGGCACTGTTCGGCCCGGAGCTGGTGGACGAGGCGATGCTCGGTAGCATCCGCGCCCGCCCCACCCGGCTTTTGGCCGACGGGTTCGACTTCGCCTATCCGCAGTTGCCGCAGGCACTCGCGGCCGTCGCCTGAGTGGCCGGTCCACGACCGATCGGGCCGCGAGGCGGATCGGCCGACGCTATTACCATGTGTCCCACTCACGAGAGGATGCCTTGCCGATGACCGATGGCGGACTGACCCCGTCCGGAGTGCCCACCGCTTTCGAGACCCTCGGACTCACGTTCGACGATGTCTTGTTGCAGCCCAACGAGAGCGACGTCATTCCCTCCGAGGCGGACACCAGTTCGTGGGTGTCGCGCCGGATTCGGGTCAAGGTGCCGCTGTTGAGTTCGGCCATGGACACCGTGACCGAGCATCGGATGGCGATCGCCATGGCCCGCGAGGGCGGCCTGGGCATCCTGCACCGCAACATGCCGCTGGAGGAGCAGGCCCACCAGGTCGATCGGGTGAAGCGCTCCGAGGCCGGCATGGTGGACGAACCGATCACCATCTCGCCCGACGCCACGATCCGCGAGGTGGACGAACTTTGCGGCCAGTACCGCATCTCCGGCGTCCCGGTGGTCGATGAGGACATGCAGTTGCTCGGCATCGTGACCAACCGCGACATGCGCTTCGAGGACGACCCGCACCGCAACGTGGGCGAGGTCATGACGAAGATGCCGCTGGTCACCGGGCCGGTCGGGATCAAGCCGGAAGAGGCGCTGAAGCTGCTGGCGCAGCACAAGATCGAAAAGCTTCCGCTGGTGGACGACCGGGGACGGCTGCGCGGGCTGATCACGCTGAAGGACTTCGTCAAGTCCGGCAAGTACCCCAACGCCTCCAAGGACGAGCAGGGCAGGCTGCGCATCGGCGCCGCCGTCGGCTTCTACGGGGACGCCTGGGAGCGGGCGATGGCGCTGGTCGAGGAGGGTGTCGACTGCCTGGTCGTCGACACCGCGCACGGTCACAGCCACGGGGTGATCGACATGATCCGGCGGCTGAAGGCCGAGCCGCTTGCGGCCGGGGTCGATGTGATCGGCGGCAACGTCGCCACCTATGCCGGTGCGAAGGCGCTCGTCGAGGCGGGTGCCGACGGCGTCAAGGTGGGCGTCGGTCCGGGTTCGATCTGCACCACCCGAGTGGTCGCGGGAGTGGGCGTCCCGCAGGTGACGGCGATTCACGCGGCGGCGCAGGCGTGCCGGCCGGCTGGCGTCCCGGTGATCGGAGACGGCGGCCTGCAGTACTCCGGAGACATCGCCAAGGCGCTGGTCGCCGGCGCCGACACGGTCATGCTCGGTTCGCTGTTGGCCGGCTGTGAGGAGTCGCCGGGCGAACTCGTCTTCATCAACGGCAAGCAGTACAAGTCCTACCGGGGCATGGGATCACTAGGGGCGATGGCCGCGCGCGGACGACGGGCGTCCTACTCGAAGGACCGCTATTTTCAAAGCGACGTGACTTCCGACGACAAGCTGATCCCGGAGGGGATCGAGGGCCAGGTCGCCTACCGCGGGCCCTTGTCGGCGGTCGCCTATCAGCTCGTCGGCGGGCTGCGGCAGTCGATGTTCTACACCGGAGCCTCGACCATTGCCGAACTGCATGCGCGCGGCCGGTTCGTCCGGATCACGTCGGCGGGCCTGCGCGAGTCGCACCCGCACGACATCCAGATGACCATCGAGGCGCCCAACTACTCGCCGAGCACCTAGGGTCGGGTAGCGGAGGTAGCGGACGTCCGGTCCCGGACGTGCCCCGGACAAACCAAGGAACGCCATGATCGAGATCGGCCGCTCCAAGCGGGCCACGCGGGTTTACGGGTTCGACGACATCGCCGTCGTCCCGACCCGGCGAACGCGCGGCACCGAGGAGGTCAACCTCACTTACCGCATCGACGCGCTGACGCTCGACTTCCCGTTCATCGCCGCGCCGATGGACTCGGTGATGTCGCCGGCCACCGCCATCGCCTTGGGGCAACTGGGCGGGCTCGGCGTTCTGAACCTGGAGGGGTTGTGGACGCGCTACGACGATCCGACGCCGCTGCTGGCCGAGCTGGCCAGGATCGAGGAGGCGCCCGCCGCCACCAGGCGGATGCAGGAGATCTACGCCGAACCGATCAAGGCGGAGCTGATCACTGAGCGCATGCGCCAGATTCGTGAGGCCGGCGTCCCGGTGGCCGGATCCCTCTCGCCGTCGCACACCCGCGAGTTCGCGGGCACGGTGGAGGCGGCGGGGGTCGACTTCTTCGTGATCCGTGGGACGACCGTCTCGGCCGAGCACGTGTCGTCCACCGCGGAGCCGCTGAACCTCAAGGAGTTCATCTACGCCCTGGACGTCCCGGTGATCGTCGGCGGTTGCGCCACCTACCAGGCCGCCTTGCACCTGATGCGGACCGGCGCCGCGGGCGTCCTGGTCGGCTTCGGTGGCGGCGCAATGGGCAAGCAACGAAACATTCTCGGCGTGGAAGTACCGATGGCCTCCGCCCTCGCGGACGTCGCCGAGGCGCGCCGGGACTACCTGGACGAGTCCGGCGGACGCTACGTCCACGTCATCGCAGACGGTGCGCTGGGTCGCTCCGGCGACATCGCCAAGGCAATCGCCTGCGGCGCGGACGCGGTCATGCTCGGCACACCTTTGGCCCGGGCGGCCGAAGCCCCGGGCGGCGGCTACCACTGGGGCGCGGAGGCGTGGCATCCCACGCTGCCCCGCGGCGAGCGGGTGAAGTTTCGCACGGTTGGCTCCCTCGAGGAGATCGTTCTCGGACCCTCGCACGCGCCGGACGGGACGATGAACCTGGTCGGGGCCCTGCGCCGCGCCATGGCCACGACCGGGTACTCCGAGGTCAAGGAGTTCCAGCGCGTCGAGCTGGTCGTCCATCTGTGAGCGAGCCGGGCCAACGAGACGGCGGCGACCTGGGGGGGCGAGCCGGGGCCGACGGGTCACGCGAAGGCAGCGACCTGCAGGCAGGCACCCACCCGGAGCTGGCGCGGCTGCGCGACAGCATCGACAATATGGACGCCGCGATCATCTACCTGCTCGCCGAACGGTTCAAGGTGACCCAGCGGGTCGGTTACCTCAAGGCTGAGTTGGCGCTCCCGCCGGCGGATCCTGCCCGTGAGGCCGAGCAGATCCAGCGGCTGCGCCGCCTCGCCGAGCAAGCCCACCTGGACCCGGAGTTCGCCGAGAAGTTCCTCAACTTCATCGTCCGCGAGGTCGTCCGGCACCACCAAGCCATCGCCCAGGGCCAGGAGTAGGCCGCCGCCCACGCCTCTCGCTCTCGGGCCGGCCCCGCCCACTTGCGCCGTCCTCGGTGAGGGCTTCTCTTCACCGTTGAGGGCTTCTGTTGAGGGGGAGTCCTCGG
>JBDHZK010000018.1:0-28153 GCA_039811865.1 Propionicicella sp.
CGCCGATGGTGCTTGCGACACAGCACTTCGTAGCGAACGAGTTCGTCCTCCGCGCCAGTATCCCCGACCACGACCTGGCTACCCTCGGTGACCATCGAGCCGCCGATCGTGCGGGCATTGTGGGTCGCTGGCTCGCCGCACCAGCACAGCGGGGTCACCGGCAGGAGTTCCATCCGGTCGGCCAACTCGACCAGCCGGCCCGAGCCCGGAAACAGCGTCGTCCGGAAGTCGGTGAGGATGCCGAAGCAGAAGACGTCCAGTTGCAGGTCGTCCACGACTTTGGCCAGTTGGTCGATCTGCCTCGCCGTGTAGAACTGAGCCTCGTCGCAGACAAGGTAGTCGACCCGGTTGCCCGTGGTGAGTTGCCGGACGACGTATTGCCAAAAGTCGAAGTCGGGGGTCACCTCGATCGCCGCCCTGCTCAACCCGATCCGCGAGGAGATCAATGCGTCGCCGGCGCGATCCAGGCAGGTGAACAGGCGCCCGCGTCGCCCGCCCCGCGACTGGGTGAAGTCGACCTGCAATGCCAAAGTCGACTTGCCGCAGTCCATCGGGCCGGTGAAGAAGATGAGTTCGGGCACGCTTCGATCCTCCACCATCGCGCGGGAAGATGCTCTGGACGAGCCGAACCCACGGCCGACCGGCCGCAACCGGCGACGCGGCTACGTCCAGATGGCGTCGTTGGAGTTGGTGCTGATGTCGGCGGTGTACGGGCTGGCGGTCTGGTTGGTGTCCGAGTCGGTGAACTTGTATGCCTCGGTCGAGTTCGGTGTATCGGTGCAGGACGGGCTGGTTGTCGTCTTGGCCAACACCTGCGCTTGGCTTCCTTGATCGGGGGTGGAGCCCAATGACCAGTGCTCCAAGTTCATCCCCGCGCAGATCGTGCCGCCCACCGATCCGATCCGTTTGAACGTGACCACGATCGTCCGCTGCTTCCAAGTGACCGTGGTATCGAAGCCGGCCGGGGCGCTCGCGCTGGTTTCCGAACTGACCGTGGCGGACGGCGTGTAGGACGCGAACGACCCGCCCACGCCGACCCCGTTGAGCTCTGGGAAATCGGGATCGACCGTGAAGGCGGGCCCTTTGCCACTGGGGTAGGTGAGCACGAAGGTGTAGGAGATGCTTGCCGGATCGTTCAACGTGGTCGGCTTGAACGACATGTTGTACACGAACGAGTCCGCGTCCCGCTCGTAGTTGGCCTGTGCAGACGCCAGCAAGGTTCCGTTGTAGGTGTAGTTCCAGTCGCACCCGGCCGCGTTGGTCAGCGGCGGGCAGGGAAGGGGCGAGGCCGAGAAGGCTGGCGCCGCGAGCGAGGTGGCCACCACCGGGACCGACCAGGCGGCCCCGACGGCCAGGTGACGACGCGATATCGACTTCGGCTGCACGGCGCCTGAACCTTTCGTGTGACCGCCAAGGACGGTGACTGACCAGCTGATTCAAACAGATGGCCACTCCTCGCGAAGCGGTCCTAGGGTAGCAGCGCTCGACCCGCCGGGTACGCCCAAGTCCGCGCACGCACGGTCTCAAGCTAGCAGGGGCGTCGCGGTTTGCGGCGGATGCCACTAGTCGACCAGGAGGGGAACCAACATCTCGGCCGCGGTCAGCGATCCGTGCATACCCACCAGTGCTAATTCCTTTGGGCGAGCCGTGGTCAGAACGGCGAAGTCACTTCGACAGGCCACCATGACGTCACCGAAACGGTCGGCGACCCGGACGTCCATCGGCCCGAACCAGCCTGCCTCGATGGCCTCTCGTCGAGTGAGCACCCACGCGTCGGCTCCCAAGCGGTCCCGCCACCTGTGGGCAACCGACTCTTCGCGGCCCCGACCGACGTAGAGCTGCCGCAGCCGACCCTCACCGCCGAGGAGTTGCACGTCGGCCAGCAAGTCGGGCTCGTGTTCAGCGACCAGCCGACGCCAAGACGGGACGTCCACCATGCCGTGATCACCCGTGACGATCAGGACCACATCGTCGGGCAGGGCGTCGCGCAACCGTTCGGCGAAGGCATCGATCCGGCGCAACTGGGACGTCCACGCGCGCGACTCGCAGCCCAGGGAATGCCCGGTGTGGTCGAGTTCGCGCTCGTAGGTGTACACCAGCGTTCTCGGCCCGGCTGTGGCCGCGGCGACCGTCAGGTCGATCCGCAGTTGCTCGTCGCGCTCGTCGCCGACGCCGGCGAAGTCGGGGCCGCGCAGCGCCGCGCGCGTCAACCCGCTGCCGAGGAAGCGTTCCGGGACGACCCCGCCCACCGTCACGCCGGCCGCCGCGCAGCGCTCGAACCAGGTCGTCTTGGGCTGGACCGCCATCGGGTCGACCGGCTGATCCCAGCCCAGCGGGCCCAGCAGCCTTCCGGGCCCGATCCTGAAGGTGTACCCGGCCATGCCGTGCTGTCCTGGCGGAACCCCGGTGCCCAGCGTGGTCAGGCTGGTCACCGTCGTGCTCGGGACGCCAGCGGTCAGCGGGCTCGCCCCCAACAGCCCGGCGAAGTAGGGAGTCTGGCGCACCGCCCGGTTCAGCAATTGCGCACCGAGTCCGTCCACCAGGAGCACCACGAAGCGCCGGGCACCAGGCAGGCCGAGCAGGTCGTCGGCGGCGTCCGGGACGCCAAGATGCGCCGCGATGCTGGGCAGTAGGTCCGCCAGGTTCGCCGTCGAGTCGTCCGGCAGCGTCGGGGTCATCGACCGTCAGTCGCGCGCTGCAACGCCGTGGCGAACCGCACGAGCTTGCCGACGGATTCCTCGCCGTCGCCGGCGGCGCTGATTCTGACGGTCAAATCGTCGCCGACCATTGTGCCCGAGTAGCCGTGGTCGGCCTCGCAGTCGGGGTCGCCGCAGTGGGCGGTCTCGATGTCGATCCGGCGCATCGTGCCCCAGCTGACGGTGAGCCAGCACTCCAAGATGCCGGAAGAGCGCCGCGTGCCGTGCTTCTCCGGGTGCGCGACCACCTGCGTGAGCGCGACCGACCCGAGCCGGCGAAGGGGAATGGATTCGGTGGTGGTCGCGGCCGACCCCGGGACGTCCTCGTCGTTCTCGTCGGTGTGCGAGACGATCAAGCGCGAGTCCGTCATGGCCAACACGGTGATGTGGCGGTGGATCTCGTCCCGGTTGAATGTGGCCTCGTGATGCACCAGGTGGGCCCGGACGCCCTCGTCCCCGACCGCGAGCCGGACGGCGTCGCCCACGAGATGAGGGAAATAGCCACAAGCATCGATGTCCGCCTGCAGCACGTCGAAGCCTGATACCGCGCTGGTCACCGATGCATCCTCCCATGGCCGGCGAAGCATCGATAATCGTGCGCCGCGTTCGTCCACAGCCCACCCCTTCAGCACGTCTCCCCTGGGTCCGCACCGCGCGCGGTGCCGGTGCTCGATGTCGCACACTAGGATCGCGCCGGAACGGCGGTGGTGTGATGAAGCGCAACGGCAGCGGCCGCGCGACCCTGGACGAGGTCGCCTCGGCGGCGGGGGTTTCTCGTGCCACGGTCTCAAGGGTGGTCAACGGCAACCGTCCGGTGGCTCCGGCCATCGCCCGGGCCGTGCGGAAGGCGATCGACGAACTCGGTTACGTGCCCAACCTGATGGCCCGATCGTTGATGACCAAGCGCACCGATCTGGTGACCCTCGTGGCTGGCGAGGGCGATGTCCGCGTCTTCACCGACCCCTACTTCGCGGCGATCATCCGCGGCGTCGCGCAGGAACTCAGCGATGCCGACATCCACTTCGTGCTCGCCATGATCCAGCATCCGTCCGACCTGGAGCGGGTGCAGCGCCACCTGCTGGCGGGAACCTCCGACGGCGCCCTGGTCATCTCGGCGCATGCCAATCACAACCTACTGCCGCCGCTGCTCGAGGCAGGCGTGCCGGTGGTGCTCGCCGGCCGGCCGATGGACGCAACCCTGGACGTCCCCTACGTCGACAACGACAACCTGCTGGGCGCGCGTCTGGCCGCTCGCCGGCTGATCGATCGGGGCTGCGTCCGGGTGGCCACGATCGCCGGACCGGCGGACATGTCGGCCGGCATCGACCGGCGCGAGGGCTTCATCGCCGAAGTGGGCGCCGCCAACGATCCGGTACCCGTCGTCCACGGCGACTTCACCTTCGCCGGCGGACAGGCCGCCGCCCAGCGCTTGCTGGACATCGATCCCGCCATCGACGGCATCTTCGCGGCCTCCGATCTGATGGCCCTGGGCGCGTTGCGGGCCCTTGCCGACGCCGGCCGCCGCGTCCCCGAGGACGTCGCCGTTGTCGGTTTCGACGACATCGAGCAGGCCGCCCTCTCCTCCCCCACCCTCACCACGGTGCGGCAGGACTCGGTGCAGCAGGGCCGGACGATGGCGCAGTTGCTCCTCGAGGTGCTGGGGAGAGCCGACCGGTTGCCTCGATCGACCAGGCAGGCCCTGGCCGGGAAGCGGTCGGTGATGCTGCCGGTGGAGCTGATCAGGCGCGGGTCGGCCTGAGCGGCCGCCGGGAAAGCGCTTCCTAATACTTTGCCAAGTCTGCTTGACAAGCCCTGTTCATGCTCCGAAGATTCTCGGAGAGCGCTTTCCCGAGAGCGAGAGCCCCCATCAGCCATCAATGACGAAGGAGAACCATGCGCACACGTCTGGCCTCGGCCGCGGTTGTCTGCGCCCTGGTCGCGTTCACCGCCGGCTGCACCAGCAGCCAGCCGGCCGCAACCCCCGGCGCCGAGCAGATCAACCTGACGGTCGCCACATTCAACGAGTTCGGCTACGACAACCTCTACGCCGAATACACCAAGACGCACCCGAACATCACCATCACCCCGAAGAAGGCCGCTACCTCGCAGGCGGCCCGAGACAACATGAATACCCGGCTGGGCGCGGGTTCCGGCCTGGCCGACATCGAGGCGGTAGAGGTGGACTGGCTGCCCGACCTGCTGCAAAGCGCCGACAAGTTCGTCGACCTGGCCTCGCCGCAGGTCCAGGGCCGCTGGCTGGATTGGAAGACCAAGGCGGCCACCGCCGCGGACGGACGGCTGCTCGGCTACGGCACCGACATCGGCCCCGAGGGCGTGTGCTACCGCTCCGACCTGTTCGCCAAGGCGGGGCTGCCTACCGATCGCGAGGCGGTGGCGAAGCTGCTCGGCACCACCTGGGACGACTACTTCGCCGCCGGCAGGGCCTTCACCGCCAAGAGCAACGGCGTGGCCTGGTTCGACTCCGCCGGAGCCGTGTTCAACGCGCGGCTCAATCAGCTCGCCAACCCGTACTCCTCCTCCGGCACCGAGGAAAAGCTGATCCCGCTCGACAAGAACACGCAGATCTCGGATCTGTACAACTCCACGATCAAGGCCGGGGTGGACGACAAGTTGTCCGCCAGGCTGTCCCAGTGGAGCCAGGACTGGACGAACGCCTTTCAGAAGAACAAGTTCGCCACGATGCTGTGCCCCGGCTGGATGCTCGGGGTGATCGAGGGCAACAGCGCCGGTGTGAAGGGCTGGGACATCGCGAACGTCTTCCCCGGTGGCGGCGGCAACTGGGGCGGTTCGTATCTGACGGTTCCCGCACAGGGTAAACACACCGAGGCGGCCAAGGACCTCGCCGCCTGGCTGACCGCGCCCGAGCAGCAGCTCAAGGCGTTCCAGGCGAAGGGCACCTTCCCGAGCCAGGTCGAGGCGCTGAAGAGCCCCGAACTGCTCAACTACAAGAACAAGTTCTTCAACAACGCGCCCACCGGCAAGATCCTCGCCGACCGGGCCGCAGCGGTGAAGGTCACCCCGTTCAAGGGCACGCACTACTTCTCCATCACCACGCTGTTGGGCGACGCGATCAACCGGGTCGAGGTCGACAAAACCGACACCGCCACCACCTCTTGGCAAAAGGCGGTCAAGGAGTTCAACGCCCTCCAGTAGAGACCCGCGCGCCGGCGTCCTCCCCCCGGACGCCGGCGCGCTTCGCCGGTCGCGCCCGACAGGGCGGCCATCCAATTCGCTAGGAGAGTTCGTGCGGGCACCCAGGAACGTGGCAACGTCGGATCGGCCCACGCTGGCTCAACGCCTGAGCCGTTGGGACGTCCGAGCCGCCCCTTACCTCTATGTGGCGCCGTTCTTCGTCCTGTTCGGCGTCGTGGGCCTGTTCCCGCTGCTGTACACCGCGTGGGTCTCGCTCCACAGGTGGAGCTTGATCAGGGGCGATCTCGGCTTCGCCGGGCTGGACAACTACGTCTTCGTCCTCGGCCAGGAGCGATTCGGAGTCGCCCTGCGCAACACCTTCAGCATCTTCGTCTTGTCGAGCATCCCCCAGATCGCCTCGGCGATCGCGATCGCCGCCGTCCTGGACGCCAACCTGCGCGCGAAGACGTTTTGGCGGATGGGCGTCCTGTTGCCGTACGTGGTGGCGCCAATCGCCGTCTCGCTGATCTTCGGCCAGATCTTCGCCGACCAGTCCGGAGCCGCGAATGCCCTGATCGCCGCCCTGGGTGGGTCGCCGATCGGCTGGCACTCCGACCCGTTCTGGGCGCACCTGGCGATCGCCACGATGGTCAACTTCCGCTGGACGGGCTACAACGCGTTGATCTTCCTGGCCGCGATGCAGGCCGTGCCGCGGGAACTGACCGAGGCCGCCGTCGTGGACGGGGCCGGGCGCTGGCAGACGTTCTGGTGGATCACCGTGCCGTCGCTGAGACCCACGATCGTTTTCGTGGTGATTACGGCGACGATCGGCGGGCTGCAGATCTTCGACGAGCCGCGCATGTTCGACAACCTCGGCATGGGCGGCGCCGACCGGCAGTGGATGACTGTGACCATGTACCTGTACGAACTCGGTTGGGGCGCGCAGCACAGCTTGGGTCGGGCGTCCGCGGTTGCCTGGATTCTCTTCGTCGTGATCGTGGCGATCGCGGCCCTGAACTACCTGATCACCAGCCGGATCGCCGGAACGCACGAGCGCCGGAGGCGGCCATGACGACCATCGGGGTGGGGGCGCAGTTGGCCGGAGCGGGGGCAAACCGGGCTGTGCGACGCCGCTCGGCCCGCGGAGGCCAGCACGCCGGCTGGGTGCACTACCTGGTGCTCACCGGCGTCTTGGCGGTCAGCGTCTACCCGCTGTACTACGCCTTCTTACTGGCCAGCTCGGACGCAGCCACGATCGCCAGCCAGCCACTGCCGTCCCTGATCCCCAGGGGAAACTTCGCGGCCAACATCGGGCGCGTCTTCGATGCCGGCATCGGGTTTTGGCCGGCCTTCGCCAACAGCGTGCTGGTCGCGGTGATCACCTCGATCTCGGTGGTGTTCTTCTCCACCCTCGCGGGTTACTCGTTCGCGAAGCTGAGATTCCGCGGCCGCCGGGGGCTGCTGCTGTTCGTGATCGGCACGATGGCCGTGCCCACACAACTCGGCGTCGTCCCACTGTTCATCGTCATGGCCAGGCTGGAATGGACCGGGAAGCTGATCTCTGTCATCGTTCCCGGAACGGTCACCGCCTTCGGGGTGTTCTGGATGACTCAGTACCTCAGCGAGGCCCTCCCCTACGAGTTGATCGAGGCCGCCCGCGTCGACGGCTGCTCGATGATCCGGACCTTTTGGCATGTCGCCTTGCCTGCGGCCCGCCCTGCCGCCGGCATGCTCGGCATGTTCACCTTCGTCGGCTCGTGGACGAACTTCTTCTGGCCGTTCGTCGTGCTCGGGTCGAGCAATCCCACGTTGCCGGTCGCCCTGCAGTTGCTTCAGGCCACGTACTTCAAGGATCTCGCGTTGATCATGGCGGGGGTGGTCTTGGCCACGATCCCACTGGTGGCGCTCTTCGCGGTTGCCGGACGTCAGCTCGTCTCTGGCGTCATGGCCGGCGCGGTCAAAGGGTGAGCCCGCCAGCTCTTGTCGCACCGTTGAAGATATCCGCTCGTGCGGCACTAGGGTTTCGCCCATGACCAGCACGCGTCCCTTCATCGCCGCGCGCATCGAGGAGCGCGTCGACACCCGCATCGAGGCGCTCATGCGCGCGGTCGGCTGGCAGGAGAAGGTGATCGGCTACACCGGTTACGGCAGTTCGCGCGGCGTCCGGGTGCTGGGGCGGGTGGTTCTGGTGCCCAAGCGGGCCAAGACCCAACTCGGAAAGGCGACCGAGGAGTTGATGAAGCGCCGGGGTTGGCGCAATTTCTTCACCGTCCCCTGCGGACGGCTACCGGTCACGATCGTGCTGGGTGAACGAACGCTCAACGTGGTCACCGACCGGGGCGGGTACCTGGACGTCCGGATCCGAAACCATGGGCTCAACCCGGGCTGGCACAACGCCCTGGTGCGCTCCGCCGATGCGGAGCCGGCCGACGTCGCGGTGCAGATCGTCGGTGACGAAGCCACCTTCGGCATGGTCAGCGACATCGACGACACGATCATCACCACATCGCTGCCGCGGCCGATGATCGCCGCCTACAACACCTTCGTGCGCACCGAGGCGGCCCGGCAATCGGTGCCTGGGATGGCAAAGATGTACCGGCAACTGCTCAGCGAGCACCCCGGCGCACCGCTGATCTTCGTCTCCACGGGGGCCTGGAACACCCAGCCGTTCCTGAAGCGCTTCCTGGCTCGGCACGGTTACCCCAACGGCCCGATGCTGATGACCGACTGGGGACCGACCAACACCGGCTGGTTCCGCTCCGGCGTGACGCACAAGCGCGACTCGCTGGCCGCGCTGGCCCGCGACTTCCCCGACATCAAGTGGCTGCTCGTCGGGGACGACGGTCAGCACGATCCACAGATCTACGGGGATTTCGTGCGTGAGCATCCAGAGCGGGTCCGGGCGGTCGCGATCCGGCAGCTCACCCCGACCGAGCAGGTGTTGGCGCACGGTTCCCCCACCTCCCTCGACGAGGACGGGGAGCAGGGCGACGGGGACGTCCCCTGGGTGTTCGCCCCCGACGGGGACGGGCTACTGGCCGCGCTCGCCGACGCGCTGGATTGAGCGCCACGCCGCGGACGCGGGCGCGTACGTTGGCGTCCGGTGCCCCGAGCGCGTAAGAATCGGGGCTGGCCCCGCTGACCGGGCCAAGAGGAGAGCTGCCCCACATGGCCGTCAAGTCGCCGCCCGTCGAAGACGACTTCACCGAACGCGTCGTCGATGTCGACGTCACCGCCGAGATGGAATCCAGCTTCCTCGAATACGCCTACTCGGTGATCTATTCGCGCGCGCTGCCGGACGCGCGCGACGGACTGAAACCCGTCCAGCGCCGCATCCTGTTCGGCTTGGACGACATGGGGGTCCGCCCCGATCGGCCGCACGTCAAGTGCGCCCGCGTCGTCGGCGACGTGATGGGCCGGCTGCACCCCCACGGCGACAGCGCGATCTACGACGCGCTCGTCCGGATGGCCCAGGCCTGGTCGATGCGGCTGCAACTGGTGGACGGGCACGGGAACTTCGGATCGCCGGACGCAGGTCCGGCCGCGATGCGATACACCGAATGCCGCATGGCGCCCGCGGCCGCCGCCATGACCCAGGGCCTGGACGAGGACACCGTCGACTTTCGCCCCAACTACGACGGCAAGGAAACCGAGCCGGCCGTCTTGCCCGCGGCGTTCCCCAACCTGCTCGTCAACGGTTCCACCGGCATCGCCGTGGGCATGGCGACCAACATCCCGCCGCACAACCTGGTCGAGGTCATCCAGGCGCTGAAGCACCTGCTGGCGCACCCCGACGCCGAGCTGGACGAACTGATGCGGTTCGTTCCCGGCCCGGATCTGCCCACCGGCTGCAAGATCGTCGGCCTGGACGGCATCCGAGACGCCTACGCCACCGGTCGCGGGTCGTTTCGGATCAGGTCGACCACCCGCGTCGAGCAGGTGCACCCGCGGCGCAAGGGGATCGTCGTCACCGAGCTGCCCTACGGCATTGGCCCGGAGAAGATCATCGAGCAGATCAAGACGCTCGTGCAGGCCAAGCGGCTCACCGGCATCGCCGATGTGAAGGACCTGACCGACCTCGTCAACGGCACCCGGCTGGTGATCGAGATCAAGAGCGGCTTCAACCCCGACGCGATCGCCGAGCAGTTGTTCCGGTTGACCAAGCTCGAGGATTCGTTCTCCATCAACGCCGTCGCCCTCGTGGAGGGGCAGCCCCGCACCCTGAGCCTGGCCGAGCTGCTGCGCGTCTACCTCGACCACCGCCTCGAGGTCACCCTGCGCCGAACGAAGTTCCGGCTGAGCCGCGCCCAGGACCGCCTGCACCTGGTGGAGGGACTCCTGATCGCGATCCTCGACATCGACGAGGTGATCGCGATCATCCGCGGCAGCGAGGACGCCGACACCGCCCGGACGCGTCTGATCGAGGCGTTCGACCTCAGCGAGATTCAGGCGAACTACATCCTCGACATGAGGCTGCGCCGCCTGACCAAGTTCAGCCGGCTCGAACTCGAAACCGAACGAGACCAGTTGAGCGCGACCATCGCCGAGCTGGAGGCGATCATCGCCGACCCCGCGAAGCTGCACGCTCTGGTGGTGAGCGAACTCGACGAGATGGTCAAGGCGCACGGGACCCCGCGGCGCACCGTGTTGCTGTCGTCCGCCGGCGTTGCGCCGATCGCGGCCGGCCCACTCGAGGTGGCCGACGGCCCGTGCTGGGTCCTGCTGTCGTCCACCGGCCTACTGGCGCGCACCGAGCACGCCGATGCGTTGTCCCCCCCGGGACGCCGGTCGCGGCACGACGTGATCGTCTCGGCTGCCCGGACGACCACGCGGGGCGCCTACGGCGTGCTCACCAACCGCGGGCGTCTGATCCGCTGTCAGGCCATCGAGTTGCCTGCCCTGCCCACCACCGCTACCACACCGAACCTGCAGGGCGGGTCGCAGGCGGGCGAGCTCGTCCATCTTGAGCGCGGCGAGACGATCGTCTGCCTGACCAGCTTGGACGGCGCCGGTCCGGCGCTCGCCCTCGGCACGGCTCGCGGCGTGGTCAAGCGGGTCAACCCCGAGACGCTGGCCAAGGACTCGTGGGACGTCATCCGCCTGGACGACGGGGACGAGGTCGTCGGCGCGGTCGAACTCACCGACGAGGACGCCCAACTCGTCTTCGTCTCCTCCGACGCCCAACTGCTGCACTTCGGCGCTTGGCTGGTGCGCCCGCAGGGCCGCGCGGGCGGCGGCATCGCGGGCATCAAGCTCTCCCCTGGCGCCCGGGCGCTCTACTTCGGTGCGGCCGGTCCGGACGCCGTCGTGGTCACGGTTGCCGGCTCCGGCGAGGCGCTGCCCGGCACCGAGGCCGGAACGGTCAAGGTGACCAGCTTCTCCGAGTACCCGCCGAAGGGACGCGCGACCGGCGGGGTGCGCTGCCACCGGTTCCTCAGCGGCGAGGACGCCTTGATGCGCGCCTTCGTGGGCGCTGTCCCGGCGGTGGCCTCGACCGACGCCGGAACGCCGGTCGATCTGCCCGCGCCCGACGACCGCCGCGACGGCTCGGGCGTCCCGGGGACGCAGCCCATCGCCGCGATTGGCTCACGCCGGCTCGGCTGACCAGCCCAAGTTAGGAAATCTGGGGGCCGCGCTTGCCGTTCTCGCCCGAACGGCAAGCGGTTATGCCAAGTTGGTTACGACGCGTCTCCGGGCCGCCCCCGTTTGGTCGGCTGCATGGGCGGCGGCGCTTGCGGATGAGAAAGGGACCTCGTGAACAACTTCGGCAACCTGAGTGGCCTGGACCTGCAGGGCTTTCATCAAGGCGGCGACACTGAGGCGTACAAGCGCCTGGGATCACATCTGGACACGGTGCACGACCCTGAGCGTGGCGACTTGGCGGGCACCCGGTTTGCCGTGTGGGCGCCCAATGCCGCTCGAGTGCAGGTGATCGGCGACTTCAACTGGTGGCAGGGCGACGACATGGCGCTGGTGCCCGACACGGGCGTCTGGGCGCTGTGGAAGGAAGGCGTCGGGGAGGGCGCGGTTTACAAGTACCGGATCCACCACCACGACGGCTCGTGGACGGAGAAGGTCGACCCCTACTCGGCGTTCAACGAGACACCACCCGGGAACTCCTCGATCGTCTACCAGACCAAGTACGAGTGGTCTCCCACCGAGCAGGCTTGGCTCGATCGCCGCGCCAACTGGAACCCGTACACCAGCCAGTTCAGCATCTACGAGCTGCACCTGGGCAGTTGGCGCAAGGGCATGTCGTACCTAGAGCTGGCCGAGGTGCTGCCGGCCTATGTGAAGTTCATGGGCTACACGCACGTCGAGTTCATGCCCGTCATGTCGCACCCGCTTGGGGCCAGTTGGGGTTACCAGGTCACCGGCTACTTCGCCCCCGACTCGCGCTTGGGCAAGCCGGACGATCTGCGGCACCTGATCGAGGCGCTGCACGCCGAGGGCATCGGCGTCGTCCTGGACTGGGTTCCGGGCCACTTCCCGAAGGACGAGTGGGCGCTCGGCCGCTTCGACGGCACCGCGCTGTACGAGCACGCCGATCCGCGCCAGGGCGAGCAGCAGGACTGGGGCACCTACGTCTTCAACTTCGGCCGCAACGAGGTGAAGAGCTTCCTGGTCAGCAACGCGCTGTACTGGATTCACGAGTTCCACGCCGATGCCCTGCGCGTCGACGCGGTGGCTTCCATGCTGTACCTGGACTACTCGCGCAAGGAGGGCGAGTGGGTGCCCAACCAGTTCGGCGGCCGCGAGAACCTCGAGGCCATCGACCTGTTGCGCTACGTCAACCGTCACCTGTACGAGCGCGAGCCGGGCGTGATCCTGATCGCAGAGGAGTCCACCAGCTTCGGCGGAGTCAGCAAGCCGGTTTACGCAGGTGGGCTCGGTTTCGGCTTCAAGTGGAACATGGGCTGGATGAACGACTCCCTGCGCTACATGGAGTTGGACCCGATCTACCGGCAGTACCAGCACAACGACATGACGTTCGCGATGGTCTACGCCTACTCGGAGAACTTCATCCTGCCGATCAGCCACGACGAGGTCGTCCACGGCAAGGGCTCGATGCTGAACAAGATGCCGGGCGACGAATGGCAACAGTTCGCCACGCTGAAGGCGTTCTTCACGTTCATGTGGGGTTTCCCGGGCAAGCAACTGGTGTTCATGGGTCAGGAGTTCGCCCAGCGGCCGGAGTGGAACGAGGGCGTCGGCTTGGAGTGGTGGGTGGACGGCCTGCCCGGACACCGCGACGTCCGTGAAGTGATGCGCAGCGCCAACCTCGTGCAGGGCGCAACGCCCGCCCTGTACGAACTGGACTGCGACCCGGCCGGCTTCCAGTGGATCCAGGCCAACGACAACTCGGGCAACACGTTCGGTTGGGTGCGCAAGGACAGCTCGGGCGGAATGGTCGCCTGTGTGACCAACTTCTCGCCCCAGCCGCACCCGGACTACCGGTTCTGGCTGCCCACCGGCGGCACCTGGACCGAGGTGCTCAACACCGACGACGTCAAGTTCGGCGGTACCGGCAACTACGTCAACGGCACCGTGGAGAGCTTCGAGGACAACGGCGAGAACTACTTCGTCTTGCAGGTGCCTCCGATGGCGACCGTCTGGATGGCGTTGCAGGCCAAGGACGACCAGGCCAAGGAAGTCACCGCGGCCGAGTAATCAGGTCGAAATCAACGAAGCGAGGGCCCGGGAGATCTTCCCGGGCCCTCGTCCATGCGTCAGACCATCAGCGGACGGTCCGTCGGGTTGATCGGACGGGGCAAGGTAGACGACCCGTTCAGATAGGCATCGACGCCGTGCGCGGCCGAGCGTCCCTCGGCGATGGCCCAAACGATCAGGGACTGGCCGCGACCGGCGTCCCCTGCGACGAACACGCCGGGCACAGACGTCTGGAAGGACGCGTCCCGCTCGATGTTGCCGCGGGCGTCCAGCTCGACGCCCAACTGCTCGACCAAGCCGGGCCGCTCCGGCCCGACGAAACCCATCGCGAGCAGCACCAACTCGGCCGGGATCTCCCGCTGGGTGCCCTCGATCGACTCCAGCTTTCCGCCGGCGAACTGGACCTCGGCCAGCCGCAGCGACTTCACGTTGCCGTCGGCGTCGCCGTCGAACTGCGTGGTCGACACGGCGTAGAGCCGCTCGCCGCCCTCCTCGTGCGCCGAGGCCACCCGGAAGATCATCGGGTAGGTCGGCCAGGGCTGGTTGACCGGACGCTCTTGCGTCGGCCGGGGCAGGATCTCCAGTTGGGTGATCGAAGCCGCCTCCTGGCGAATCGCCGTGCCGAGGCAGTCGGCGCCGGTGTCGCCGCCGCCGATGATCACGACGTGCTTGCCGGTCGCCAGGATCTGGTCGGTGACTTCCTTCCCCAGCGCCGCCTTGTTCGCCTGCGGCAGATACTCCATCGCCTGGTGGATGCCGTTCAGTTCGCGCCCGGGAACGTTCAGGTCACGTCCGACGGTCGAGCCGATGGCCAAGACGACGGCATCGAACCGGTCCAGCAACTGCTCGCCGGTGATGTCGACCCCGACGTTGACGCCGGCCTTGAAGACCGTGCCCTCGAGGCGCATCTGCTTCAGCCGCTTGTCGACGACGGACTTCTCCATCTTGAACTCGGGGATCCCGTAGCGAAGCAGACCGCCGATGGCGTCCGCCCGCTCATAGACGACGACCGTGTGCCCGGCCCGCGTCAACTGCTGGGCGGCGGCCAATCCCGCGGGCCCGGACCCGATCACCGCGACGGTCTTGCCCGTGTGCCATTCCGGGGTTTGCGGAATGACGCGGCGGTCGGCCCAGGCGCGGTCGATGATCGCGACCTCGACGTTCTTGATCGTCACCGGCTCCCGGTTGATGCCGACCACGCACGCCGTCTCACACGGCGCCGGGCAGAGCCGGCCGGTGAAGTCCGGGAAGTTGTTGGTGGCATGCAGCCGGTCGAGCGCACCGCGCCAGTCGTCGCGCCAGATCAGATCGTTCCAGTCCGGGATCAGGTTGCCCAGCGGGCAGCCCTGATGGCAAAACGGAATCCCGCAGTCCATGCAGCGGCCCGCCTGAGCGGTGATGATCGGCAGGACGGCCGCGCCCGGCGTCCCCGGGTACACCTCGTTCCAGTCGTGCACCCGCTCCTGCACGGGACGCCGCGTCGCCACCTCGCGCGGCGTCTTCATGAAACCCCTCGGGTCAGCCATGAGCGGCCTCCATCATCTTGTTGGTCGCCTCCGCTTCGTCGAGGCCGGCAGCCTCGGCCTCCGCCCGGGCGCGCATAACGCGGGCGAAGTCGCGGGGCACCACCTTGGTGAAGCGCTTGGTCAGTTCGGCATCGGTCAACTCCAGCAGGCGCCGCGCCACCGGCGAGCCGGTTTCCTCGCCGTGCTGCGCCAGTAGGTCGCGCACTCGAGTCACGTCCAGCGCGTCCAGCTTGATCGGGTCGACCATCTCGGTGTTGAGCCGCTTCTTGTTCAGGTCGAGGACGTACGCCAGGCCGCCGGACATCCCGGCCGCGAAGTTTCGTCCGGTGGGGCCGATCACCAGCGCCTCGCCGCCGGTCATGTACTCGCAGGCATGGTCGCCGACACCCTCGACGACCGCGACCGCGCCGGAGTTGCGGACGCAGAAGCGCTCCCCTACCCGGCCCCGGATGAAGATCTGGCCGGCGGTCGCGCCGTAGGCGATCACGTTGCCGGCGATGATCTGCTCCTCGGCGACGAACGTCGCCTCATCGTGGGGTGCCAAGATGAGGCGTCCGCCGGACAGACCCTTGCCGAAGTAGTCGTTGGTGTCGCCGATCAGCCGCAGCGTGACCCCCCTGGGCAGGAACGCACCGGCGCTTTGGCCGCCGGTCCCCACCAAGGTGAACTCGATCGTGTCGTCGTCGAAACCCAAGCCCTGCGTGGCCTTGGTCACCTCGTGGCCGAGCATCGTGCCGACCGTCCGGTCGACGTTGCGGATCGTGAGAGTCTCGCGCACCTTCTCGCCGCGCTCCAGGGCCGGGGCGGCGAGGCGGATCAGCTCGACGTCCAGCTTGTCGTCCAAGCCGTGGTCCTGGACGGTGACGCGGTGCCGCGGGGTGCCGGCGGGGACGTCCACCTGGTGCAGGATCGGCGCCAGGTCGAGTCCCTGCGCCTTCCAGTGGTCCACCGCCGCCTTGGTGCGCAGCAGGTCGACCCGGCCGACCGCCTCCTCGATCGAGCGCAACCCCAACGAGGCCAGGATCTCGCGCACCTCCTCGGCGATGTAGGTCATGAAGTTGACGACGAAGTCGGCGTGCCCGGAGTACTTGGCCCGCAGCTCGGGGTTTTGCGTCGCGACGCCGACCGGGCAGGTGTCGAGATGGCAAACGCGCATCATCACGCAGCCCGAGACGACCAGCGGGGCGGTCGCGAAACCGAATTCCTCGGCCCCCAGCAGCGCGCCGATGACGACGTCCCGGCCGGTCTTGAGCTGGCCGTCCACCTGGACGACGATCCGGTCGCGCAACCCGTTCAGCAGCAACGTCTGCTGGGTCTCGGCCAGGCCGAGTTCCCAGGGCCCGCCCGCATGCTTCAGCGACGTCAGGGGTGCGGCGCCGGTGCCGCCGTCGTGCCCGGAGATCAGGACGACGTCGGCTTTGGCCTTGCTGACGCCCGCGGCGACCGTCCCGACGCCGATCTCGGCCACCAGCTTCACGTGGACGCGCGCCGACGGGTTGGCGCACTTCAGATCGTGGATCAACTGCTTGAGATCCTCGATCGAGTAGATGTCGTGATGCGGCGGCGGCGAGATCAGGCCCACTCCGGGCGTCGAGTGCCGCGTCTTGGCCACCCAGGGGTACACCTTCTGCCCGGGCAACTGACCGCCCTCGCCCGGCTTGGCGCCCTGGGCCATCTTGATCTGGATGTCGTCGGCGTTGGTCAGGTAGTCCGAGGTGACGCCGAAGCGTCCGGAGGCGACCTGCTTGATCGCCGAGCGCCGCGCCGGGTCGTAGAGGCGGTCGCGGTCCTCGCCGCCCTCACCGGTGTTCGACTTGCCGCCGAGCCGGTTCATCGCGATGGCGAGCGTCTCGTGCGCCTCCTTGGAGATCGAGCCGTAGCTCATCGCGCCGGTGGAGAAGCGCTTGACGATCTCGCTGACCGGCTCAACCTCCTCGACCGGGATCGGGGTGGCCGCGCCGAACTCCAGCAGGCCGCGCAGCGTCATCAGCCGCTGAGCCTGGTCGTTGACGCGCGACGTGTACGCCTTGAAGACGTCGTAACGGCCCGCTCGGGTCGCATGCTGCAGCCGGAACACGGTCTCGGGATCGAACAGGTGCGGTTCGCCCTCGCGGCGCCACTGGTACTCGCCACCCATCGGGAGGGGCCGGTGCGGCACCTTCACCCCGGTGGGCGGGTAGGCGCGAGCGTGCCGCAACTCGACCTCACGCGCCAACTGCTCCAGGCCGATGCCCTCGATCCGGCTGGTCGTCCCGGTGAAGTACTTGGCCACCAACTCGCTGGACAGCCCGAGCGCCTCGAAGATCTGGGCCCCGGTGTAGGAGGCGATGGTCGAGACGCCCATCTTGCTCATCACCTTCAGCACGCCCTTGCCGAGCGCCTTGCGCAGATTGGCGACGGCCTTCTCCGGGGAGACGCCGACGTAGAACTCGCGCCGCGCCAGATCCTCCGCCGACTCGAACGCCAGGTACGGGTTGACCGCCGCCGCGCCGTAGCCGATCAGCAGCGCCACGTGGTGCACCTCGCGGACGTCCCCGGCCTCCACGATCAGGCCGACCTGCGTTCGTGTCTTCTCCCGCACGAGGTGATGGTGGATCGCGGCGGTGAGCAGCAGGGACGGGATCGGCGCCAGATCGGCGTTGGAGTGCCGGTCGGACAAGATCAGCGTCCGCGCCCCGGCGGCGATGGCCTCGCTGACGGCCGCGCACAGCTCGTCCAGCCGCGCCTCGAGCGCCTGCGCGCCCCCAGCGACCGGGTACAGGCCACGGACGACGTGGGTGTCGTAGGCGGGCATGGAACCGTCGCGGTTGATCCGAACCAGCTTGGCCAACTGATCGGAGTCCAGCACGGGGTAGCCGATCACGATCTGCTTGCACGAGTCCGCGCTCGGGGCGAGCAGGTTCGACTCGGGACCGAAGGTCGCCTTCAGCGACGTCACCAACTCCTCGCGGATGGCGTCCAGCGGCGGGTTGGTGACCTGCGCGAACAACTGCGCGAAGTAGTCGAACAGCAGGCGCGGCCGATCCGACAAGACGGCGACCGGGGTGTCCGAACCCATCGAGCCGATCGGTTCGGCGCCGGAGTTGGCCATCGGCGAGATCAGGATCTTCAGCTCTTCCTCGGTGTACCCGAAGACCTGCTGGCGCCTGGTCACCGAGGCGTGGCTGTGGACGACGTGCTGGAGCTCCGGCAGGTCGTTCAGGTCGATCCGGCCGTCCTCGAGCCATTCGCCGTAGGGCTGCTCGGCCGCCAACTGCGCCTTGATCTCGGCATCGTTGATCAGCCGGTGCGACTCGAGGTCGACCAGCAGCATCCGGCCGGGCTGCATGCGGCCCTTCTCGACGACCTTGTCCGGCGCGATGTCCAGCACGCCGGCCTCGGAGGCGAACACGACCAGGCCGTCGTCGGTCACCCAGTAGCGTCCCGGGCGCAGGCCGTTGCGGTCGAGAACGGCGCCGATCAGCGTCCCGTCGGTGAACGTCACCGACGCCGGACCGTCCCAGGGCTCCATCACCGAGGAGTGGAAGGAGTAGAAGTCCTTGCGGGCGCGATCCATCTCGGTGTGGTTCTCCCACGCCTCGGGGATCATCATCAGCACCGCGTGCGGCAGCGACCGGCCGCCCAGATGCAGCAGCTCCAACACCTCGTCGAAGGAGGCCGAGTCGGAGGCGTCCGGCGTGCAGATCGGGAAGAGCCGCTCGATGTCGCCAGGAATCAGGTCGGTGCCCAGCAGCGCTTCGCGGGCGCGCATCCAGTTGCGGTTGCCCTTGACCGTGTTGATCTCGCCGTTGTGAGCCAGGAGCCGGTATGGGTGGGCCAGCGCCCAAGCCGGGAAGGTGTTGGTCGAGAACCGCGAGTGGACCAGCACCAGCGCGCTGGCCATCCGCTCGTCCAAGAGGTCGGGGAAGACCTCGGCCAACTGCTGGGTGGTCAGCATGCCCTTGTAGACGGTCGTCCGGGCCGACAAGGACGCGCAGTAGACGCCGACCTCGTTGCGGATGCGATTGCGAACCGGATAGGCGGCCCGGTCCAGGTCGATGCCGCTGCGCCCGTCCACGCGGATGAACAACTGCTCCATCACCGGCATCGCGCTGAGCGAGATCGGGCTGAGCGTGTCGGTGCGGACGGGGACGGACCGCCAGCCCAGCACCTCGGCGCCCTCTTCGGTGCAGATGTACTCGATGTGGCGCTTGGCGCCGGCTCGCTTGACGTTGTCCTGGGGTAGGAACGCCATACCCATCGCGTAGCTGCCAGCCGGCGGGAGCTCGAAGTCGCAGACCGCGCGCAGGAAGGCGTCCGGCACCTGCAGCAGCATGCCGGCGCCGTCCCCGGCCGCCGGGTCGGCGCCGGTGGCCCCGCGGTGATCCAGGTTCTCCAGCGCCGTCAGGCCCTTGGCCACGATGTCGTGGGTTGCCTCGCCGCTGAGTTGAGCGACGAAGGCGACGCCACAAGCGTCGTGCTCGTAGGCGGGGTCGTAGAGGCCCTGGGCGGGCCGGCCCGACATCGGCGCATCTGCCATGTTTTGGTCTCCCGTGTTCCGCGGCTCGGCCGCATGGAGGTCGTGGGGGCGGCTTTCCCGGCCACCCCTGCGGGTCTTTCCGGCGGTTCGCAGACTCCTGGAACCGTGCACACCGTGCGCGAGCCTACTGCACGGTTCCGGGCGGGACTGACCCGATTGTTTGCATGTTGGAATCCGGCATGCGAACGTTACCCGCTCGTCATTTGGCGGACTCCTCGTCCCCGGTGTCGGCCGTTGCCTTGGGTTGGCGCAGCACGGTCTTGGTCGCGGACTCGTCTCCCGCGGCCGGTGGAACGAGCCGAACCGACGGCTCAACTCCCGGCTTGACCGCGGCCAACCACGAGAACACGCCGACGGCCACCAGGAACATCACGATGGCGATGAACTGGTGGTTGCGCAGGCCGAGGATCGTCTCGGCCGGGTCGATGCGCAGAGCCTCCGTGCCGATGCGGCCCATCAGGTAGAGCGCGACGTACAGCCAAAACGTCTTGCCGCGCCCGAGGGGGAATCGCCTCCCCGCCCACAAGACGACACCCGCGACCGCAAGGTTCCACAGCGACTCGTAGGCGAACGTGGGGTGGAAGGTGGCGAAGGCCTCGTAGCCCGGCGGCCGGTGGGCCGGGTCGATCTCCAGCGCCCAGGGCAAGTCGGTCGGCAGCCCGAACAGTTCCTGGTTGAAGTAGTTGCCGAAGCGACCCATGGCCTGGGCGATCGCGATGCCGGGCGCCACGGTGTCGAGCACCGACGTCAGCCGGAGACCGTAGTGCCGACAGGCGGCCCAGGCCGCGAGCGCGCCGCCCGCGATCGCGCCATAGATGCCGATGCCGCCCTGCCAGATGTAGAAGACGGTCCAGGAATCGCGGCCGGGACCGAAGTAGTCCGGAAGGTGGGTGAGCACGTGGTAGATCCGCGCCCCGACGATACCGACCGGGATCGCCCAGACCAGGACGCCCTCAAGCTGATCGGGACGTCCCCCGCGCGCCTTCCAGCGCCGCGCGGACAGCGCCCAGGCGACCAGGATGCCCGCGATGATGCACAGGGCGTAGAAGTGGATGGTCACCGGCCCGAGCTGGAAGCCACTGATGGGCGGGCTCGGAATCGACAATGACGTGGTCATCCGACCTCCTTGATCAGGAGTTCGAGGTCGTGGCGCAGGTCGCCGATCGGCGTCCCGGGCGTCCACACGATCAGGCCGTTGGATTTGGAATCGAAGCCGATCACCTGAGCGGTGTGGTTGACCTCGTAGCCCCCGGGCTTGGGCACCGTCGATTCGATCGAGACCCCGACCTTCTCGGCGAGCGCCTTGATCCTGGGCAGATCGCCGGTCAACCCGACCAGTCCGGTGCCGAAGCGATCGAGGTAGGTGCGGATGACCTCGCGGGTGTCGCGAGCCGGGTCGACGGTGATCCAGATGAACTCGATCTTCGCGCGCTCGGGCTCGGTGAGCCGGTTGATCGCCGCCATCTGGTCGGCCAGGACCCCGACGCAGATGTCGGGGCACTTCGTATAGGCGAAGAAGACCAAGCGGACGGGCTTGGTGGGTGAGGTGCGCAGGTTGAAGGGTTTGCCGGCGGTATCGGTCAAGGTCACGTCGGGCATGACGTAGGGACGGTCGAGCCGCGCGCCCCGATAGCCGGCGGCGCTCGGGGCGGGGGTGGGCGAGGACGCGGGGGCGCAGCCGACGACGGCGAACAACAGGCCGATCAGCCCGAGCACCGCCGTCACAGCTAAGCGCACCTTCATCAGCGGCCGCGTCGCACACCGGCGACGAGATCCGCGACGAGCGCCGAGAGTCCGCTCAGGTCGCCGGGGTTGCCGGCGTCGTCGGCGGCCAGGAGTTGCTTCACCAGCGCGGAACCGACGATCACCGCGTCGGCGAACTTGCCGGTTTCGTGGGCCTGGTCGCCGTTGGAGATCCCCAGGCCGACCCCCACCAGGACGTCGGGGTTGATCCCCCGGATGCGCTCCACCAGCCGCGGGGCGGCGTTCGAGAGTTCCGTGCGGGTGCCGGTTACCCCCATCACCGATGTCGCATATACCCAGCCGCGACAGGCGGCGCTCGTGGAGGCGATCCGTTCGTCGGTGGACGACGGCGAGACCAAGAAGACCCGGTCCAGGCCGTGCGCGTCGGACGCGGCGAACCACTCGTCGGCCTCATCGGGGGTCAGATCGGGTGTGATCAGGCCGGCGCCCCCCGCGGCCGCGAAATCGCGGGCGAAAGCGTCCACGCCGTAATGATCGACGAGGTTCCAATACGTCATCACCAGGGCGGGCGTCCCGGCCGAGGCGACCGCCTCGACCGCGCCGAAGACGTCGCGGACGCGGACGCCGCGCTCCAGAGCCCGGGTCCCGGCCCGCTGGACGGCCACGCCGTCCAGGACCGGATCGGAATACGGCAGACCGATCTCGACCAGGTCCACCCCAGGTGTGTCCCCGTCACCGAGCAGCCGGCGCATCGCCCGAACCGACGTCGGCACGTCCGGGTAACCGACGGGCAGGTAGGCCACCACAGCGGCCCGGTTCTGCTCGCGGGCGGCCAGCAACGCGCCGCCCGACTTGCCTGGCTGGATCATCAGGCCTCGCCTCCAGTGGACGCGTCGGCCGATCCGTCCAGCCCGAACCAGCGAAAGGCGGTGTCCACGTCCTTGTCGCCGCGGCCAGACAAGCACACCAACACCAGCGGGCGGGCATCGGGATCGGTTTGCGCGCTGCGCCGCCCCAGGCGCAGCGCGCCGGCCAGCGCGTGCGCGGACTCGATGGCCGGCATGATTCCCTCGCAACGCGTGAGCAGCTTGAAGGCCGCCATCGCTTCGGCGTCGGTGACCGGTTCGTAGGTGGCGCGCCCAGTGGCCGCGAGCCACGAGTGTTCGGGACCCACGCCCGGGTAGTCCAGTCCGGCCGAGATCGAGTGCGAGTCCTTGGTCTGGCCGTCCTCGTCCTGGAGGACGTAGGTGCGCATCCCGTGCAGGACGCCCACCGAGCCGCCGGTGATGGACGAGGCATGGCGGCCCGTCTCGATCCCGTCCCCCCCGGCTTCGAAGCCGTACAGGGCAACGTCGGGGTCGTCCACGAAATCGGCGAACGTCCCCATCGCGTTCGACCCCCCGCCGACGCAGGCGGCGACGACGTCGGGCAACCTGCCGAATCGGTTCAGCAACTGCGCGCGCGCCTCGGTCGAGATGATCCTTTGGAACTCGCGGACGAGCTTGGGGAACGGGTGTGCCCCGGCGACCGTCCCGATCAGGTAGTGAGTGTGGTCGACACTGGCGACCCAATCGCGCATGGCCTCGTTCATGGCGTCCTTGAGCGTCTGGCTGCCGGACTCGACCGCGATCACCTCGGCCCCTAGCAACTGCATCCGGCCCACGTTGAGTGCTTGGCGTTGGGTGTCGACCTTCCCCATGTAGACCCGGCACTCCATGCCGAGCAGCGCGGCGGCGGTCGCGGTCGCGACGCCGTGCTGGCCGGCTCCGGTTTCGGCGATTACGCGACGCTTGCCCATCCGCCGGGCCAGCAGGGCCTGCCCGAGCACGTTGTTGATCTTGTGCGAGCCGGTGTGGTTCAGGTCCTCGCGCTTCAGGACGATCGTCGCGTTACCCGCATGCTCGGAAAACCGGCGCACCGTCGTGATCGGAGTGGGACGGCCGGCGTAGTTGGCCCGCAGATCGTTCAGCTCGGCCCAGAACTCGGGGTCGTGCCGAGCCGCCTCGAACTCGGCGTCGAGTTCGGCATGGGCCGCGTGGAGCGCCTCGGGGATGTAACTACCGCCGAACAACTCGAAGTGGCCCCGTTCATCGGGTAACAGCACCGCGCCAACCTTTCAGGTCAACCGGCGACGACCGCGCTGAACTCGGCCACCGCCTGGCGGGGATCGCCGTGCCGGACGAGCGCCTCCCCTACCAAGATCGCATCCGCACCGGCGTCCGCGACGCGTTGCACGTCGGCCACGGTGAAGATGCCGGACTCGGCCACCTTAGTCGCGTCCGGCAGTAGCCCCGCGAGAGTTTCGAACTGGGCGAGGTCGACCGCCAGCGTCTGCAGGTTGCGGTTGTTGACGCCGATCAACTCGGCCCCCAGATCAACCGCGCGCCGGGCCTCGTCCGGGGTATGGACCTCGACCAGGCAGGTCAGCCCGAGCTTCGTCGCCAGGTCGCGCAGGGACCCCAAGCTGGCGTCGTCCAGGGCGGCAACGATCAGTAGCGCGAGGTCGGCGCCGGCGGCGCGGGCCTCGTACAACTGGTAGGGCTCGACGATGAAGTCCTTGCGCAACAGCGGCGTCGGCACCGCCGAGCGGACGGCCTCGAGGTCGGCCAGGGTGCCGTTGAAGCGGCGCGACTCGGTCAACACCGAGATCGCGGCCGCGCCGCCGGCGGCGTAGGCCCGGGCCAGCGCGGCCGGGTCGGGGATGGGTGCCAGCGAACCCTTAGAAGGGCTCGAGCGCTTCACCTCGGCGATCACCGAGATGCCCGGCTCCCTGAGTCGCCGCATGGGGCTTTGCGCCGGCGGCGCCGCCTCCGCCCGCGCGATCAGCTCCTCGATCGGGACCTGCAACTGCCGGGCCGCCAGGTCTTCGCGGACCCCGGCGACGATGTCGTCCAGGACGCCCATAGGTTCGGTCAGCCCTGGCCCAGGCCCAGGACGCGCATGGCCCCTCCAGCGACCACGCCTACCCCGACGATGGCGGTGCCGACCCAAAAGATCGTCCAGTCGGGGCCGAAGAAGAAGGCCAACGCCGCGACCAGGAAGCCGATCGCGGCCACGATCGAGCCCGTCCAAGCGGCAGGGGTGCGACCGTGGTGGTAGTGCTTCTTCCCGTTGGCCATGGCCTCTCCTCGCAGGTGACGTGTGCGCTCGCGCCGGTGCGTGCGCTCATTGTGTCGCAGGAACGCGACTATCGGTTAGTGGTGGGATCGATTCCCTCGTCCAAGTCGCGCCAGGCGTCCTCGCCCAGTGGTGCCGCGGCGTTGGACTGCTCCGCTTCCGAAGGTATGCCAGCGGCGCCCTTGGGCGCACGACGCTCGGGCAGCATCAGTCCGATGGCCCCGGCCAGCGCCAGCGCCGCGGCGAGGGCGTAGGCCCAACCCCAGCCGACGCGCACCAGGTCGAAGTGGTCCGACAAAGTGACCGTCCGCAGCCTGGCCCGGACGAAGGCGTCGCTGGGCGTGAACGCCAGTGGCAAGGCCAGCGCCACGGTCGCCAAGAACCCGAGCGCCAGGGCGAGGACGCGGCGCCCGCGGCGTTTGAGCACCAGGGGCAGCAGCGCACCGGCCAGCAAGGTCAGGGCGAGCGCCTGCGCCAGGCCCGAGGTCAGCTCGTTGCCGGTCACGGGCAGCTGATTGCCGTCGGTGAGGATCGCCCACCACGGCTGGAAACCCATCCCAAGCGCGGTGACCCCGGCGCCCGCGAGCACCGCGGGCGCGAGCTTTCCGATCGAGACCCCCGCCATTACGACGCCGAGAGCCGGCGCACGCCGGCGGCCGTCCGAATGGCGCCGATCACCGCGGCGGCCTTGTTGTGTGCCTCGGCGTCCTCGGTGGCTGGGACGGAGTCGGCCACGATTCCGGCGCCCGCTTGGACATAGGCCCGGCCGTCTCGGATCAGCGCGGTCCGAATGGCGATGGCGGTGTCGGCATTGCCCGCGAAGTCGAAGTAGCCGACCACCCCTCCGTACAGGCCGCGCCTGGACACCTCGAGTTCATCGATGATCTCCATCGCTCGCACCTTGGGCGCACCGGACAAGGTGCCGGCCGGGAAGCAGGCCAGCGTCACGTCCAGGGCGCTGCGCCCCGGCGTGGGACGTCCGGTCACGGTCGCCTCCAGATGCATGACGTGGGAGTAGTTGCGCACGGCCATGAACTCCGTCACCTCGACCGTCCCGGGCACGCAAACCCGGCCGAGATCGTTGCGGCCCAGATCGACCAGCATCAGGTGCTCGGCGCGCTCCTTGGGGTCGGCGAGCAGCTCGGTGGCCAAGGCGGCGTCCTCGGCGGCGGTCCGGCCTCGCGGTCGGGTGCCCGCTATGGGGTGGGTGGTCGCCACCCCGTCCTCGACGCTGACCAGCGCCTCGGGGCTGGAGCCGACGATGTCCAGGCCGTCCAGGCGCAACAGATACAGGTAGGGGCTGGGGTTGGCGCGGCGCAGCACGCGGTAGACGTCCAGGGCGTCGGCCGGGCAGTCGACCTCGAAGCGCTGGCTGACGACGATCTGGAACGCTTCCCCTGCCTTGATCTCCTCGACCGCGGCCGCAACGGCCGCCTCGTACTGCGCGGCCGTGCGCTGGCGGCTGACGGGCAGCTCCGGGACGTCGACCCGCTCGGCGACCAGCGGCCGCACAGGTTCGGCGAGTCGTCGGGCCATGGTCAGCAGCCGCTGGCACGCATCGGCGTAGGCGGCCTCGACCCGCTCGTCGGTCCCGTCGAAGTTGATCGCGTTGGCCACCAACCAGACCTCCCCGGTGTGGTGGTCCAGGATGGCCATGTCGGTGACCAGCAGCAGCACCAGTTCGGGGATTTGGAGGTCGTCGGTGTTGCCGTCCGGAAGGCGTTCGATGCGCCGGACGACGTCGTAGCCCAGATACCCCACCATGCCCGAGACCAGCGGCGGCAGCGCGGGGTCACGCGGGGTGTGCAGCAGGGCGAGCGTTTCGCGCAGCACCTGTAACGGGTCGCCGCCGGTGGGCAGGCCCGCGATCTCGCGGCCCGTCCAGACCGCCTCACCGTTGCGCTCGCTGAGCGTGCCGGCCGTCCCGACGCCGACGAACGAGTAGCGCGCCCACACGCCGTTGTCGGCCGACTCGAGCAGGAACGTCCCGGTGCGCTCGCCGCAGAGCCGGTGGTAGAGGCCGACGGCGGTCAGGTCGTCGGCCAGCAGCTTGGCGTGCACGCTGAGGACGCGCCGGCCCTTCGCTGCGGCAACGAAGCCGCCGAGGTCTGGGGTGAGGGTCAGCATGGGGCCTCCTCGGCCAGCAAGACGTCGGCGAAGCAGGTGGGCGCTCCGGTGTGGCAGGCGGGTCCGGTTTGATCGACCAGGACGAGCACCGTGTCGCCGTCGCAGTCCAGGCGGACCTCGCGAACATGCTGCACGTTGCCCGACGTCTCACCCTTGACCCAGTATTGGCCGCGGCTGCGCGACCAATACGTCCCGCGCCGCGTCGCGAGCGTTCGCCGTAGCGCCTCGTCGTCCAGCCAGGCCAGCATGAGGACGCGGTGGTCGGTCGCGTCCTGCACGACCGCGGGGACGAGTCCGTCGGCCGTCCGCTTCAGCCGCGCGGCGACGGCGGGGTCAAGGGTGGCGCTCACCCGGCACATTGTTCCCGATGCGCGCGGCAGCCCGGCGGTATTGTCAGCCGGTGACCTTCGCGCGCTTCGAACGCCTTGCCCTGTGCGACCTGCTCGATGCCGTCGGACCGGACGCACCGACCCTGTGCGTGCCATGGACCACCTACGACCTGGCCGCGCACCTATGGCTGCGTGAGACCGACCCCCTCGCCGCGTCCGGGATTGCCGTGAAGTCGCTGGCCGCCCAGACGGCAAGACGCATGGGCGAACTACAGACGAGGGTCAGCTATCCGGAGTTGGTGCAGCGGCTGCGGACTGGCCCCGCCCGGTACTCGTTGTTCAACCTGCCCGGGGTGGACGCTGCGGCGAACGCCACCGAGTACTTCATCCACCACGAGGACGTGCGCCGCGCCGGGGCGCCCGCAGCCGAGCCGCGAGATCTGGGCCACGAAACACAGGACTGGATCTTTCGCCGGCTGCGGGTTATGGCCCGAGCGTTTTGGCGGCGGGCAAAGGTGGGCGTCGTCCTCGAACGCGACGACGACGCGGCCGGCAGCATCGACGAACGCGCCTTCCGCGTCTCACCGGGGACGCACACCGTCACGCTGGTCGGAAAGCCGAGCGAGTTGCTGCTGTTCACCAGTGGACGCACCGGTGTGGCCGTGGTCGAACGGATCGGCGACGACGAGGGCTTGGCCGAGCTGGCCCGCACCCGCCTCGATTTCTAGTAGCAGCGTCTTATTTCCCGACCGCCGTCCGGGACGCCTGTTACCCCGGTGAAACAATGTCGCCCGTGCGTGCCTACAACTTCTCCGCCGGCCCAGCGATGCTTCCCCTGCCCGTCCTCGAACGGGCCGCCTCCGAGCTGACCGATTGGAACGGTTCCGGCATGTCCGTGATGGAGGTTTCCCATCGGGGCAAGGCGTTCGTCGCCTGCGCCGAGGCGTGCGAGGCCAAGTTGCGCGATCTCCTCGGCGTCCCGGACAACTACCGGGTGCTCTTCTTGCAGGGCGGCGCCAGCGGCCAGTTCGCGTTCGTTCCGATGAACCTGGCGGCGCCCGGTGAGGTCGTGTCTTACGTCAATACCGGTCAATGGTCGAAGAAGGCGATCGGCGAGGCCAAGCATTACGCCGACGTCGCCGTGGTCGCCGACGAGGCCGCGTCGAAGTACACCACGACGCCGGCGGCGGGGTCGTTCGCCCCGGCTCCCGGTTCGGCCTACCTGCACTACACACCCAACGAGACCATCGGCGGCGTCGAGTTCGGCTACGTGCCGCAGGCCGGGGACGTCCCGCTCGTTGCGGACATGTC
>JBDHZK010000019.1:0-27123 GCA_039811865.1 Propionicicella sp.
CTCGGGGACGCGGTCGGGTGCCCAGACGGCGCCGAGCGCTGCCGGCTCGGCCCCGGCGAGACGACGCCGGACGAGCGCCCGAGCTTCGTCGATGGCCAGCGCCCGAAGGGAGGCGAAATCGCTGCCCAACCAGACCTCCAGCAGCTCGACCCGGGTGACACAGCGCGCAAACCCCTCGGGGTCTCGAACATGCCGATCCAGCTCGAGCAGCGACATCAGGCCTTGCCAGGCGACGATTCGCACCTGGTAGTCGGGGTCGGCGAGGGCACTGCCCAAGATCTGGATCGCGACGGCACCGCCGATGTCGCGGACGGCCAGCGCGGCCGCGACGCGCCACATCATCGACGGCCCGGTCAAGACGTCGGCCCCCAGTAGGTCGAGCACGGTGTCGCCGTGCCCGAGCCGGGCCAACGCCCGACGCCCAGCGAACGCCCAGTTCTCGGCGCCGCGTGCCGCAGCGAGCAGCATCGGAACGGCCTCTTGCGCGTCCAAGTAGCCCAGCGTCTCGACGGCGACTCCGTCCCCCTGCTGGGCCCGGGAGATGAGCTCGGCGACGTAGACGCCCCGTTCGCCCGGCGGCAGCGACCGAGCCGTAGCCAGGTCGTAGGTGGTGTCGTTCCAGGCCATGCCCGAGTGGTCGTCCAATTGAGCAAGCAGGCGGTCGAGCGCGCTCATCGCCGATCACGCCCACCGCGACGACGCGAGCCACGTGACCCAGCGAAAGCCATGGCTCAGCCTAGGGCCGCGCGGCCCGACCAGGCCCCCGCGGCAGCCCTCGGCGCCGGCTAGGCGACCAGATCGGGTGAAAATGTGCGGCGGCTGACCTAGGCGAGCGGACCCACAAGGCGAGAACGCACCCGCGGTCGCGCGCGCGCCGCACGTTTTCGCAATTCCTGCCTGCCCCTCGCCGCCTGAGAATCCCTCGCCGGCGGCGAAGCAGGAAAGACGCCCGCTTTGGCGCCGTGACGGCATTCTCTTCGCGCCCGCCGCGGTCTCCCCGCCCGCGGCCGCGAGCCGTCGTGACTCGCCGGGTCCCGCCGAAGCCTCCGGTGCGGGGGGCCAGTCCGATCGGCATCGCGGTCCGAGACCGGCGTTCGCACTACTGTGCCGCCGTGGGGATCAAGCTGGCGCGCTGGGAGGCGGCCACCGATGTCCCGCTGATCGTGGCCGCTGTGCTGTTCTTGTTCGCATTCGCGCTGCCGATCCTGTGGTGGCCGACTCCGCCGCAACTCGCCCTGATTTGCGAGGTCGTGGTCTGGTGCACCTGGGCCGTGTTCGCCTGCGACTTCGTCGTCCGAGTGTGCTTGGCTCACGACCGATTGCGCTACGCCCTGAGACACTGGTTCGACCTGATCGTGATCCTGCTTCCGGCGCTGCGACCGCTTCGGCTGCTACGTCTGGTGACCGTCTTGTCGGTGCTGAATCGCCGAGCCAGCACCAGCCTGAGGGGACGCGTCACCACGTACGTGATCTCGGCGGCGTTGATGCTCACCATGGTCGGCGCTCTGGCCGTCCTGGACGCCGAACGGGGAACTCCGGACGCAAATATTCTCACCTTCGGTGATGCCCTGTGGTGGTCGGTGAGCACGATGACGACCGCCGGATATGGGGACCTGTACCCCGTTACGGCCCTCGGCCGGTCGGTGGCGGTCGGCCTGATGATCTGTGGGATCGCCATCCTCGGCACGGTCACCGCCTCGCTGGCGTCCTGGTTCATTGAGCGCGTCGACGAGGGCGACCGGGACACGAAGCGCCTGATCAAGGAGGTCGAAGCCTTGCGGGCGGAACTGCGCGCACTCCCTCGTCGACCCCCCGGCGAGGATTCCGACTGACGATGGTGGCATGGAAAGTGTCGGTGAGCGTCCGTAGGGTGCGGTGATGGGCACGAAACTGGGACGGCAGGCCGCGAGCCAAGCCGCGGCGGAGGCGGGCTGGCAATTTGTGCTGGGGGCATTCGAGACTTGGGTCCCCGCAGCCGGGCTGGGCGAGGCCGTAGGCATCGCGAACGTTGCGGCACCGGTGGCCGCTGAGTTGGACCTGCGTATGGACCTGCGCGACACCGGGGTCGGGTTGCGCCTGATCGACTCGACCGCGGGCTGGGTCGATCAGCGGCATATCGATGCCGCCCGGACGATCACCGAGAGGTTGCGCGATCACGGCTGGGAGGTGGCCAGCGCGGGCACCCGCCCGGTCCAGCGGCTGGAGTTGGCGATCGACACTCTCGATGAAGAGGGGATTCGGCCCTTTTGGCAGGCCGCGCTCGACTACGAAGTCGACTCGGACGGATCGCTGTTCGACCCACGCGGGCAAGGCCCGCTCGTTTGGTTCCAGACCATGGACGCGCCCCGTCCCCAGCGCAACCGGATCCATTTCGACCTGACGGTCCCCCATTCCATCGCGGACGCCCGCATCGCGGCGGCGCTCTCGGCCGGTGGGCGCATGGTCAACGACGCCTGGGCCCGATCGTTCTGGGTGCTCGCCGATCCTGAGGGCAATGAGATCTGCATCTGCACCTGGCAGGACCGAGATGAGCGGCGAGACGGCCTACTGCCGATCCCGGGCTGACCGGCTGCGGCCGACCAGAGGGTGTTCCCTCCAGCTCGGCTGCTGTCTACCCTGGGCCGATGTCGGGGAACGTGTTCGCTGCGTTGCGCCCCTTGGTGCGCTCGGTCGTGGCCTATGACTACACCGGTCTGGCCCCGGGTGCGCACGCCGGTTTGCCCTCCACGTCACTGACCTTGATCGTTGCGATCGGCGATCCCCTGGTGGTGTCGATGGGTGCCCAGCCTCGGCCGTACCGCGTGCTGCTCGGCGGGCTGCACCTGCGGCCGGCCCGCGTGGAGTTCGGCGAATCCCTTGCCGGCGTCCAGGTCGCGCTGGGCCCAGACGCCGCCCGCAGGCTCTTCGATTGCTCGGCGGCCGAGCTCGCCCACGGGTGTTTGGAGCTGGACAGCGTCTTGACCGGGTTCGCCGAGAGGTTGGCGGAGCGGGCCAACCTTGCTGACCGGGGTCAACGGGTCCGCACGGTCTGCGCTGAGCTCCTCGCGCGGTTGGCCGAGCCCCGTCCGTTGGCGCCGCAACTGCGCCACGCCTGGGAGCTGCTCACCGGTCGGCGACCGGCAACCGCGGGGGCGGTAGCGGAGTGTGTCGGCTGGTCGCGACGCCACCTGGAGCAGCGCTTCGCGCGGGAGTTCGGCATCACCCCCGGCCAGGCCGCCGGTCTCGGACGCTTCGAGCGGTCCGTAGGTTTGGTGAAGCGGGGGGATCGGCTGGCCGACGTCGCGGCCGCGACCGGCTACGCCGACCAGGCTCACCTGGCCCGAGACTGGCGCCGGCTGGCCGGATCGCCGCCGAGCCGATGGATCCGCGATGACGGGCTCGCATTCGTTCAAGCCTGAGCCGCCAAGACCGGGTGAGGCTGGGTCCATGAGCGAACCGAATGAGCGCACCGACCACAGCATCTGGCCCAGCCTGTCCTGCGACGACGCACCCGCGATGCGGGCGTGGCTGCAGCGCCTTGGCTTCGAACCGGGCATCGAGGTGCCGGACGAGCGTCCCGGACTGATCCGGCACAGCGAGTTGCTGTGGCCTGAGGGGGGCCGGGTGATGGTGTGCAGCCGCGGCAAGTCCGACCCGACCTTCGAGACCGCCGGGGTCGTCTCGATCTATGTGGTGACCAGCGAGCCGGACGCTATCCAGGCTCGCGCCGAGGAACTAGGCGCGCAATTCGTGCGGCGGATCCAGGAGACCGACTACGGCTCCCGCGACTTCGCAGTCCGCGACCCCGAGGCAAACCTGTGGTGCTTTGGCACCTACGCCGGATGAGACGGACGACCGCGAGTCATCGGGCGTAGTGGCGCCGCTCCTCACTGGGATCGGAGTCCCGCGGACTGGACCCCCAGCGCGGGACAGGGCTCCCAGGTGAGCGCGCCTGGATGTGAAAACGTGCGGCGAGTCGCTCGGGGGAGGCGCTTCGACAGGCGGGCCGGCTTCATCGAGTCGTCAAGCGCCGCACAGAACCACCAACGCGCAAGCTCGACCCGGGCTTTTGCCTGGTGTCCGCCGCCAAGTGAAGTCAGCACCGATGCCCGATCGTTGGGCCGCGCCAACCCCTTGGTGTTAACTCGCCATATGACCGTAGTGCTCCCGCTGGACACCGCCGATGCCACCCTCGAAACCGTCGGTGGCAAGGGGTTGAACCTCGCCAGGCTGTTGCGCGCTGGGTTCGATGTGCCTGATGGCTTCCTCGTCACCACCCGCGCCTATCGCGAGTTCGTTGCAGCGGCCGGATTGGAGTCGGTCATCGAGGACGCTGTCGCCGGCCTCGACTCCGGGGATGCCCCCGAGCTCGCCACGGCCGAGGCCAGCATCAGGGCCGCCTTCGTCGCCGCCGGCAGCCCTGGATGCGCGTCGGAAGTCAGCACCGCCTATGAGGGACTGGGGGCTGGCGTGCCGGTGGCGGTCAGGTCGTCGGCCACCGCCGAGGACCTGCCCGAACTGTCCTTCGCCGGTCAGCAAGACACCTTCCTGAACGTCATCGGCGCCGACTCCGTCGTGACCGCCGTCGTGGATTGCTGGGCCAGCCTGTGGACGGCCCGAGCCATCGGCTACCGCATCCGCAACGGCATCGACCACGCCGGGGTCGCGCTCGCGGTGGTCGTTCAGCGCCTTGTGGACGCCGACGTCAGCGGGGTGCTGTTCACGGCCGATCCGCTGTCTGGTCACCGCGGCCGCACCGTGATCGACGCCACTCGAGGCTTGGGCGAGGCGTTGGTCTCCGGACAGGTCACGCCCGACCATCTCGCCGTCGAAACCCGCACGGGGGCGGTCCAGGAGCACACCGTCGGCGCGAAGGCGGTCGCGACGCGACCCCGCGCCGGTGGCGGCGTCACGACTTCGGCCACCTCCGGCAAGACGACGCCCGCCCTCACCGACACCGAAATCGGCGAGCTAGTGGCCCTCGGCAAGCGCGTCCAAGCCGAGTACGGCCAACCCCAGGACATCGAGTGGGCCATCGCCGACGGACGCCTGTATGTGCTGCAGTCTCGGGCGATCACATCCTTGTTCCCCGTGCCCACAACCGACGATGGGCTGCTGGGGGTCTACTTTTCGTTCGGCGCGGTGCAAGGCATGCTCGCGCCGATGACGCCGATGGGACGAGATGTCATCGTCCAGATCTTCCGCGGCGCGACCCGGGTCGTCGGAGCCGAGCCCCGCGCGGCCGACCGCCTGCTGCGCACCGCTGGCGAACGGCTTTGGCTGCGCATCGATCCGGCGCTTCGGCACCCGCTCGGGCACCGCCTGGTGCCCAAGATCTTGAAGGTGCTGGAACCCAGCGCGGGCCAGATCGTCACGAGGCTCCTTGCCGAACCCGGACTCGAACCCCTGCACCGTCCCAGCCCGGCATCCCTCGCGCGGCTCGTTGCCTTCGCGGCCCGGGTGCTGCCGCGAGTACCGCTCACCCTGATCGACCCGAAGGCGGCCACCGCCCGACTCAACACGGCCGTCGCCGACTACCTGGCCGCCGCCGCCCAACGCAGCGGCGCGGCGGACGCCCTGCCGACGCCGGCCGCGCGCCTGGCCGCCCGGCTGAACGCATTCGAGGCGAACCTGGCCGAGGCATTCCCGACGTTGATTCCGCGCTTCGGTCCTGTGATCCTGCCCGCCATGGTCCTGCTCGGGCGGCTGGATGCTCTGGCCCGCCGAACCGACTCCGGCGACGGGTCCCTCGCACAACTCGGGCTCGCCGCGGTCCGTGGGGTGGCGGGCAACATCACCACCGAGATGGACCTTGGTTTGTGGGACGTCGCCCGCGCCATTCAGCTCGACGCGACGGCGGCGGCGGCCTTCGGCGATGCCGCCGACCCCGACGTCCTGGCACAGGCGTACCTGGCCCAGCGCCTCCCACCCGTGGCACAACGGTCGATCGAGCACTGGATGACGGCCTACGGCATGCGCGGGGTGGCCGAGATCGACTTCGGACGTCCGCGCTGGCGCGAGCAACCCACCCATCTGATGGCGACGCTGATCAGTTTCGTGGCGATCGCCGATCCGGCGCAGGCTCCGGACGCACAGTTCGCCGCCGCGACCGCCGGAGCGAAGGTCGCCGTGGATCGGCTGGCGGCGGCGTCCGGCCGGGGACGGCTGGTGCGGTTCATGGCGAGCCGCGTTCGCGCGACGATCGGCGCCCGCGAAACGCCGAAGTTCACCGTGGTTCGGGTGCTCGGGCTAGCCAGGACGGGGCTCCTGGCCAGTGGCGGCGATTTGGTCGCGGCCGGGTTGTTGAGCCGGGCCGACGACATCTTCTTCCTGCACCTGGAGGAGTTGCGCCGGGTCTGGTCGCGTCCCGGCGAGTTCTGGCGCAACCTGGTCACCGAGCGCCGCACGGACGACGCCCGTGAGCGGCGCCGCGGCCAGGTGCCGCGGATGCTCACCGGCGACGGCCGCGCCTTCTACGAGGGTCTGGGGGCACAAACGCCAGACGGCGCCCTGGCCGGTAGCCCAGTGTCTCCCGGCGTCGCGACCGGCCGCGTCCGCGTCGTCTTCGACCCGCACTCCACCCGGCTGGAGCCCGGCGAGATTCTCGTGTGCCCTGGGACGGACCCGGCCTGGACACCTCTGTTTCTCGCCGCCGGCGGCCTGATCACCGAAGTCGGCGGCATGATGACCCACGGCTCGGTGGTGGCGCGCGAATACGGCATCCCGGCGGTGGTCGGCGTCCACGACGCGACTGGACGCCTCAGCACGGGTCAACTCATCCGGCTGGACGGCACCACCGGGACGATCGCGGTCCTCCAGGAGTGACCCGCGCCGCGGTGCCCCTTCGGACCACGAGTGGACGGCCTGGCCCCGAACCGCGGGCGCGGACTGGTTGGCGCCGCTCGCCCACGGAATGAGCCCGGTAAGGGCGTCCGAACCCCCGGGTCTACCGTCCAGGCGTATCGCCAACTCAACCTGGGAGAGGGTAATGGCAAAGGTGAAGTTCTACGGTGGCCCGCAGATGCCGCTGGAGATGCACAAGGTCCGGATCGTCCAAAAGCTCAATCTGCCCCCGATCGAGGCTCGCCTCGCCGCAATGAGCGCGGCCGGGAACAACACGTTCCTGCTCTCGAACGCCGACGTCTTCATGGACATGCTCACCGATTCGGGCGTCAACGCGATGTCCGACCGGCAGCAGGCAGCCATGCTGACCGCGGACGACTCCTACGCCGGCAGCGCGACCTTCACCCGCCTCGCCGACAAGATCGCCGAGGTCTTCGGCACGCCCCACTTCCTGCCCACCCACCAGGGCCGGGCGGCCGAGCACATCCTCTCCCGCGTGTTCGTCACGCCGGGCAGCGTCGTCCCGATGAACTACCACTTCACGACCACGAAGGCGCACATCACGCTGATGGGCGGCACGGTCGAGGAACTGATCACCCCCGAGGGCGTCGAGGTCACCAGCACCCTGCCCTTCAAGGGCAACCTCGACATCGACGCCCTGGAGCGACTGATCGCCGAGCGCGGCGCTGACGCCGTGGCGTTCGTCCGCATGGAGGCGGGCACCAACCTGATCGGTGGTCAGCCGTTCTCGCTGGCGAACCTGCGCGAGGTCCGCCGCGTCTGCGACGAGCACGGCCTGCTGCTCGTCCTGGACGCCAGCCTGCTCTCGGACAACCTGTGGTTCATCAAGACCCGCGAACAGGCCTGCGCCGACTGGTCCATCGCGCGGATCGCCCGCGAGTTCGCCGACCTGTCGGATATCACGTACTTCTCCGCACGCAAGCTCACCTGTGCGCGCGGCGGCGGAATCATGGTGCGCGACGCCGAGCTGTACAAGAAGATGCGCGGGCTGATCCCGCTCTACGAGGGATTCCTCACCTACGGCGGCATGTCCGTCCGCGAGATGGAGGCCATGACGATCGGCCTCGACGAGGCGCTCGACGAGGACAACATCTGTCAGGGTCCGCAGTTCATCGAGCACATGGTCGGCGAGCTGGACGCCCGCGGCATCCCGGTGATCACGCCCGCCGGCGGCCTGGGTTGTCACGTCAACGCGATGGAGTTCTTGGACCATGTTCCCCAGGAGCAGTACCCCGCCGGCGCGCTGGCCGCCGCGGTGTACATCGCGTCCGGCGTGCGCGGGATGGAGCGCGGCACGATGTCCGAGCAGCGCAACCCGGACGGCTCCGAGCCTCTGGCCGAGATGGAACTGGTGCGCCTGGCGATGCCACGCCGGGTCTTCACGCTCTCGCAGGTCTCCTATGCGGTTGACCGCCTGGCCTGGCTCTACGAGAATCGCAGGCTCGTCCAGGGTCTGGCCTGGGTAGAGGAGCCTGAAGTGCTGCGGTTCTTCTACGGCCGGCTGGCCCCGGTCGGCGACTGGCAGGACAAGCTCGTCGCGAAGTTCCGCGCCGACTTCGGCGACAGCCTGTAGCCCTGGGCCGGCCGCAACTCCCGCCTCGGTCATCCATCGTCCGGCCGAGGAAGGCCCCGCGAGGGGTCTGGTGCCGCGGCCGGGCCTTCGGGGCGTCCTCGGCGCGGATGGCGCAACCATCGCTTCCGCGGAAGTGGCTCAATACACTGCACCGCATGAACGACGACCCCGATCGAGTCGATGAGATCGCCGCCCTCTGGGGCCGGGAACGTCCGGACCTGGACGTCTCCCCCGTCCAGGTGATCGGACGCCTCCACCGCCTGGGCGCGGCGCTGACCGAGCAACTGGTCGCGCTGTACGCGCGCTATGGGCTGAGCGAGGGCGAGTTCGACGTCCTGGCCACGCTGCGCCGGGGCGGCGGGCCGTGCGCGCTCCGACCCGCCGAGCTGGCCAGGCTCACGATGGTCACCACCGGGGGCATCACCAAGCGGCTCGATCGGCTCGAGGCGGCCGGGCTGGTCGTCCGGTCGCCCGACGGCGGCGGGGACGCCCGGGCGAAGCTGGCCGTCCTCACCGAGCGCGGGCGCGCCCTGATCGACGAGGCGTTTGCCGCTCACGTCGCCAACGAGCATCGGCTGCTGGCGCCCGTGCCGGAGCCCGACCGCGAGGAGTTGCGCCGCATTCTCAAGAGCTGGCACCAAGGCATTGCTTCCATGGAAGCGTCCGGGTAGATTACTTCCATGGAAGCAATCGGGCCCCGCGGCTGGTTGGTCGCCGCGACCGCACCCGTGTTGTGGGGATCCACGTACTTCGTCACCCGCCACTATCTGCCGGCGGACCTTCCGCTCACGGGGTCGGCGATCCGGGCGCTGCCTGCGGGGGCCGTCCTGCTGGCGCTGCGTCCCGGGCTGCCGAAGGGGTCATGGTGGTGGAAGTCCGCGCTGATCTCAGCGCTGACGGTTGGCGGCTTCTTCGTGCTGATCTACGTCTCCGGGCAACGGTTGCCTTCGGGCCTCGCGTCGGTGCTGATGGCCACCTCCACGCTGGCGATGATCCTGTTCGCCTGGGGACTGCTCGGCCAGCGCCCGCGTCCGATCGCCCTGGTCGGAGCGGTCGCGGGCATCGCCGGCGTCGCCTTGCTGGTCAACGGATCGGCCGGCACGCTGGACTTCTGGGGCATCGTCGCGTCCTTCGTCGCGATGGCCTCCTCCTGCCTGGGGTACGTGCTGACCGCCCGGTGGCAGCCGCCGGTCTCCCCGGTGACCTTCACGGGCTGGCAACTGGTGCTGGGCGGGCTGGTCCTGGTTCCGATCGCATTACTGGTCGAGGGGCCGCCGCGCGCATTCACGGGGGTTGAGATCGCCGGCTTCGCCTACCTGACCCTGCTGGCCACGGCGTTGGCGAACGCCGCGTGGTTCGTCAGCCTGACGCGGCTGTCCCCGGCGACGATGGGGTTCATCGGTCTACTCAACCCGCTCTCCGGGGTCGCGCTCGGGGTCGCCCTGGACAACGAGACGTTCACCTGGGCGCAACTCGGCGGGGCCGCGCTGGTGATCGGCGGCATCGTGGTTGGCACCAGCCGGCGCAAGCCGGGCGGCGGGACGAAAGCGGGGGAAGCACCTCTTTCGACGCGTTCAGGGCGCGGATGTGCGGCGCAACCGGGCGTCGGGAACGCGGCGTGGGCACAGTCGGAACCGCGGCCGCCTCGGCCGCTGCATCGAAGTTGAAGCGCGCACGGTTGCGCTACGAGCGTTGACGAAACGGGCGATGTCGGCCATTTGAGAAACCCCGTGCCGAGACTGCCGCCCAACTCCTCAGCTGCCCGCCGCCAACCAGGCATCGAGGTGGTCCAGGAGCGCCTCGACCCGCGCGAGCACCTGCCCCGAGTCGGCGGCCAGGACTGTGGCCAAGTCGTCCTCGAAGCGCTCCGGCAACGACGCGCACGACCCCCGGGCCTGGACAACCAGCCGCTTCTCACCGGGATGTGGGAGGCGATTGGCGGCGAAAACGATATCGAAGTAGCTGGCCAACAACGCCGCAAGCCGGTGGTTTACGCTGATGGCATCCCCACGCCCGACCGCCTTGGCGAGCTGATTCGAGTACGCCGGGATGCTGCCCCGCAGCAGCGGGTGATTGCGGGCCACGATGTTGCGCGCGAGTTGCTCCGGGTAGGGCACGTCGACCCACGCGCGCAGCGAGGCCAGCCAGCCGTCGTCCGCGAGCGGGACCAGGCTGCGCATCGTGTGCCAAAAGCAGGTGGTGTAACCGAGTTCGGCCCGGTGTTCGACCAGCACCGAGCGCATCCGCCCGGTTACCCAAGCTGGGGTCCACAACACGATGTCGACCTCGATGCCACTCGGGTGGATCCACTCATCGCCCGGGTCCCAATAGGACAGGTCGAGGTCGGCCCGGATCGCCCCGCCGGTCGCGGCCATTACCGCGCGACGTTGCGCCGGCGCCGGCACCGGGTCGGCGAACACGTAAAGGTCGATGTCCGAGCCGTCGTCGGCGGCCCCCGTCGCCAAGGACCCACCTACGCCAACGGCCCGCACGCCAGGTAGCCTCGCGAACTCTGCTGCGAGACCCTCGGCCAACTCCATCGCCTGCACTCCATCAGCATGTCATCGCAAGTTAACCGACCCCGCGGACACGACGCCGCGCCACGGTCGAGAATGGAGCCACGCGCGAGGTGAGGAGTGCCATGTCGGCATCGGTCAAGAACCTAATCGGTAAAGGCAAACGAATCGGGATCCTGACCAGCGGCGGCGATGCGCAGGGCATGAACGCTGCCGTCCGGTCGGTCGTCCGCACCGCGCTGACATTCGGAGCCGAGGTCTACGCCATCTACGAGGGTTACCAGGGGATGATCGACGGCGGGGACGGCATCCGCCAGTTCACCTGGGAGGACGCCGGCAGCATCCTGCAAAAGGGCGGCACCATCATCGGCACCTATCGGTGCATGGAGTTTCGGCAGCGTCCCGGACGCCTCATCGCGGCCAAGAACCTGCTGCTCAACGGTATCGACCGCCTCGTCGTCATCGGCGGGGACGGCAGCCTCTCCGGCCTGGACCTGTTCCGTGAGGAGTGGCCCGGGCTCCTCGCCGAGTTGGTCGCCTCCGGCGAGATCACGCCGGAAATGGCGGCCGAGCATCCCACGCTCCTGTTCGCCGGGTTGGTCGGCTCGATCGACAACGACCTCGTCGGCACGGACATGACCATCGGAGCCGACTCCGCGCTGCACCGCATCGTGGACGCCATCGATGCCCTGGCGTCCACCGCCGCGAGCCACCAGCGCAGCTTCGTGGTCGAGGTCATGGGACGGCACTGCGGCTACCTGGCGCTGATGAGCGCAATCGCGGGTGGCTGCGACTATGTCCTCATCCCGGAGAATCCGCCCGCCGACGGTTGGGAGGAGAAGATGTGCGCCGAGCTGCTGCGCGGGCGCCAAGCCGGCCGCCGCGACAGCATCGTCGTCATCGCCGAGGGTGCGCAGGACCGGCACGGGAACCCGATCAGCGCCGCGTACGTGAAGCAGGTGATCGAGGAGAAACTCCACGAGGACACGCGCGTGACGATCCTCGGCCACGTCCAGCGCGGCGGCGCGCCCAGCGCGTTCGACCGCTGGGCCAGCACCTGGCTCGGCTATGTCGCGGTACTGGAGGTGCTCGCCGCCTCGGAGAACACCGCGGGTCCGGTGGTCGGTTTCCGCGGCAACCGGGTCTCGAAGGTCCCGCTGATGGAGGCCATCCAGAACACTCGGCAGGTGCCGAAACTGATCGAAGCCGGTCAGTTCGACAAGGCAATGGAAGTTCGTGGCGGCTCGTTCACCGAGATGAGCAAGATCTTCGGTGAGTTGGTGGAGCCGTCCCACATCGACGTCGATTCGAACGCCAAGCGCATCGGCATCCTCCACGCCGGTGGCCTGGCACCCGGGATGAACACCGCGGCCCGGGCTGCGGTCAGGCTCGGGATCAACCGCGGCTACACCATGCTCGGCATCAGTGACGGCTTCGTCGGCCTGCGTGAGGGCCGCGTCCATCCGCTCACTTGGGCCGACGTGGAGGGGTGGGCCGCGAGCGGTGGCGCCGACCTGGGCGTGCGCCGAGCCGTCCCGGAGCTGGAGGACCTGTACTCGATCAGCCGCCAGATCGAGGAGCACAACCTGGATGCGCTCCTGGTCGTCGGCGGCTGGAACGCCTACCGGGCGTCGTTCCTGCTGCATTCCGAGCGCGACCGTTACCCGTCCTTCCGGATCCCGATCGTCTGCGTCCCGGCGAGTATCGACAACAATCTGCCCGGGTCCGAACTGGCGATCGGCACCGACACGGCGCTGAACGTGATCGTCGAGGCGATCGACCGCATCAAGCTGTCCGGCAGCGCGTCGCGGCGGTGTTTCGTCGTCGAGACGATGGGCCGCTACTGCGGTTACCTGACGCTGATGGGCGGGCTCGCCGGGGGCGCCGAGCGCGTCTACCTGCACGAAGACGGCATCAAGCTGGACGACCTCAACAACGACGTCGCCTGGCTGCGCAAGTCGTTCGCGGCGGGCCGCAAGCTCTTCCTCGGGGTGCGCAACGAGCGCGCGAACGAGCGCTACACCACCGACTTCATCGCCCGTCTGATCGAGGAGGAGGGGCGCGATCTGTACGACGTGCGCCAAGACGTCCTGGGCCACATCCAGCAGGGCGGCTCACCGAGCCCCTTCGACCGGCTCCTGGCCACGCGCCTGGTGTCGCACGCGCTGGACCTGATCGGCGAGCAGCTCGCCGAAGGCACCACGGACAGCTTCTACATCGGCCTGGTGGAGTCGAAGGTCCGCAACTCGCCGATGAGCCACATGATGGACGAGATGGATCCGAACTTCCGGCGGCCCAAGAAGCAGTGGTGGATGCAGTTGCGTCCGGTGATTTCGGCCGTGTCGGACGTCGACCTTTAGCCGGGGTCCCACCAGGGCAGCCGTTGCCCGCTGGCCAATCCGGCCTGACCTGCGGAGCCGTCGGCAATAGGGTGACCCCATGACCGCGCCCGCCGTCGACCCGGCGGCCGGGCTGCTGGCCAGTTACAGCGCCCGGCTGGGTGCCGCCGCTGGCGGGGACGACCTGGTCACCACGGCGGGCGCCCGTCCCGAGCGCGGGCCGCTCGTCGACACGCTCGCCCGGATGGGAACCGGTGGCCTGCGGGCGGCGTTGGTCGAATCGCACCGCTTCGTCCAGGACGAGGGCATCACCTACGGCAGCACCGCCGCGGGCATGCAGGGGCGCAACTGGGTGCTCGACCCCGTCCCAGTGGTCTTGGACGACGCGGAGTGGGCGAGGCTCGAGGTTGGCCTGGCGCAGCGCGCCCGCCTGCTCGACGAGCTCCTTGTCGACCTCTACTCCGAGCGAAAACTGCTGCGCCGAGGGGTGTTGCCGCCGGCGGTCGTCCTGGACCATCCGGAGTTCATCAGGCAGGCCGATGGTGTCCGGCTGTCGGGCGGACGTCAGCTCGTCCTGACCGCGACCGACCTCACGCGCAGTCCGGACGGCTCGTGGCAGGTGTTGTCGGATCGGGTGCAGGCACCGTCTGGGGTCGGCTACGCGATGGCGAACCGGCGGATCGTCTCGCGCATCCTCGCCGGGCTGCACCGCGAGACGCCGCTGGCTCGCCTCCGGGGCTTCTTCGCGACCATGAGCGCCGCGCTGCAGGACGCCGCGCCCGCAAACGTTGAGCTGCCCCGGGTCGTCCTGCTGTCCGCGGGGGCGGCCAGTGAAACCGCCTACGACCAGGCGTTTCTCGCCACGCTGCTCGGGCTGCCGCTCGTCGAGGCCGATGACTTGGTGATGCGCGGCGGGCGGGTTTGGATCCGCGACTCCGAGCGTCTCGAACCGGTGGACGTCATCCTGCGGCGCGTGGACACGCTGATGAGCGATCCGTTGGAACTGCGCGCGGACTCCGGCCTGGGCATCCCGGGGCTGATCGAGGCCAGCCGACGCGGCAGCGTGGCGGTGGTCAACCCCATCGGCACCGGCGTCCTGGAGAACCCGGCGCTGGTGCATTTCCTGCCCGCGATCTCCAAGGAGTTGCTGGGCGAGGACCTGCGTCTGCCCGACACCCCCACCTGGTGGTGCGGGAGGGACGCCGAGCGCGCGCACGTGTTGTCGAATCTGCGGGAGCTGGTGGTCCGGCCCATGTCGGGCGCCCAGGTGTACGACGGACGCCGGCTGGGACCCGGCCAGCGTGAGCACCTGGCGGAGCGGATCGCCGCCCGGCCGTGGGCGTTCGTCGCGCACGAGCCGCTGCAGCTTGGTACGGCCCCGACGGTGACCCGCTCGGGGTTGGAGCCGCGGCCGATGTCGCTGCGAACGTTCGCGGTCGCCCACGACGGCGACTACCACTTCCTGCCGGGCGGGCTGGGCCGGGTTGCCCGGCGTCCCGGCGAGGACATCATCAGCAACTCCCGTGGCGCCCGGGCGAAGGACGTCTGGGTGCTGAGTCCGCCGGAAGCGGTCGGTCCGGTGACCCTGGAGCGGATCACCGTCCCCGGACGGCGGCGGCGCGACCTGGTCCTGGCACCGCGCGTGGCGGACAACCTGTTCTGGCTCGGCCGCTACGCCGAGCGTGCCGAGGGGACGGCCCGGCTGCTGGCCGTCGCGGACGATCTCGTCGAGGACTTCCACGGTCGTCCCGGCGTCGGGCTGACGGTCACCCGGATCATCCTCGACGCGGTCGACCGGGTCACCAACACCACACATCCCGGGTCGGCGGCCGAGCCCCTGCGGCGGCTGCGGGCGTTGACCGGACGTCCGGACCAGGCCGGCACGGTCGCCTTCGCCGCCACGCGGATGGTGCAGGCGGCCCAGCAGGTCCGCGACCAGCTCTCCCTCGACACGTGGCTGATGCTCAGCCGGCTGGAACGCAGCCTGGACGACGAGCCGTCCGCCGACAGCCAGTTGCAGCCGCAGCTTGGGCGAGTGCTGGAGTCGCTACTGGCCTGGTCGGGAATCATGGCGCAGAGCATGGTCCGCGACGAGGCGTGGGCGTGCCTGGACGCCGGGTGCCGGGTGGAGCGGGCCCGGCACACCATCTCGCTGGTGTCGGCGACGCTGGTGCGGCGGCGCAGTGAGCAGGTCGAGTGGCAACTGGCCGAGGCCGTCCTGCGGGCCGGCGAGAGCCTGATCACGCACCGACGGCGGACGGCATCGGGTCAGGGTCCGGCCGACCCCGTCGCGTCCGGTCTGCACCTGCTGTTGCTGGACGCCACGAACCCGAGATCGGTGCGGTTCCAACTCGACCAGCTCGGTCCGGACCTGCGCCTGCTCGGGGACGCCCGGCTGGCGTCCTCGGTGGAACCGATGGTCGAGCGACTTGCCGGAGCGAGCGCGTCCGGACTGGCTGCCGACAAGGAGTCGCTGGTGCAGCTACTCGGTGATTTGCGCAAGGGACTCAGCCGGCTCAGCGACGACCTGACCCGACGGCACTTCACCCGCAAAGCCACCCAGCTCGCGCAACCGACGGGCTGGTCCTCGCCCTGGCAGGTGGTGTGAATGGCCCAGTCGGACGACGATTTCACCCCCCGCCGCTATCAGGTGCGGCACAAGACCACCTACCGGTACGACGATGCTGTGGAGGCGGCCTACGAGCGCGGATTCCTGCGCCATCGGGATACACCCCAGCAGCGGGTCGTCGAGAACACGATCACCATCAGTCCGGACGCCGACGTGGTGGCCGACCACCTCGACCACTTCGGCAACCACTCCTTCTACGTGGAGGTCCGGTCGCCGCACACCGAGCTTGTGGTCGAGAGCGTCGGATTGATCGACGTCGACTGGCCGCGTCCGGATCTGCTCGCGCTGAACGGCTGGACCGTCGCGTCCGCCGCGGCGGCGGTCGCCGGCGATGCCGGCATCGACCCGGTCGAGCGGGCTACGTTCCTGCTGCCGTCGCCGCTGATCGACCTAGCGCCGAGCGTAGCCCGCTACGCCGAGGGTCCGCTCGGGGCGGACCGACCGCTCGGGGAGGCGCTGGCGGCCCTGGTTCACGCGATCTACACCGACTTCAAGTACCAGCCAGGCTCAACTTCGGTTCGGACGACGCTGCCCGAGCTGTTGCGCCAGCGCCGGGGGGTCTGCCAGGACTTCGCGCACCTCGCCGTCGGCTGCCTGCGCAGCGCCGGCATCCCCGCTCGGTATGTCAGCGGCCATATCGAGACGACCCCGCCAGCCGGACGTCCCCGACTCGAAGGTTCGGACGCCTCGCACGCGTGGGCGTCCGCTCTGACACCGCTCGGCTGGGTCGACCTCGACCCGACCAACGACCATTTCGCGGACTCTCGCTACCTGACGCGGGCCTGGGGCCGGGACTTCCGCGACGTGTCCCCGCTGAAGGGGGTCGTGTTCACCGAGGCGAAGAAGTCCACGCTGAAGGTGGGCGTCGACGTGCTCAGGATGCCGAGCGCGTAGACAGTCCGAGGCCGGCAGGCGCTTCGGGCGCGGACCAGATGGCGCCGCTGTTCCCACAACGGGATCGCCCGGCCCGGCGCGCCCCCGGGGGTTGGCCCGCCAAACCGATTCGTCGGCGCCGAAATGTGGAAACGTGCGGCGCGTCGCGCGGGACACGACGCGGTTGAGGCGCGGGCCGCCTTTTGCCCACCCGTGCGCCGCACGTTTTCACGTGCAGAATGGCGGTATGGCGGCGCGGCTCACCCTGACCACGATCAACCTGGACGCCGGTGACCCGGCCTCGCTGGCGCGGTTCTATTCCTACCTACTCGGCTGGCCCATCGCCCGCGAGGAGCCGGACGACGTCTTCCTGACCAATCCGGACGGCGGGATCACGCTCAGCTTTCAACGAGAACGCGGCCACGCACGCCCGGTGTGGCCGGCCAAGCAGGGCGACCAGCAGATGCAGATCCACCTGGAGATCTTGGTGGACGACCTCCAAGCCGGACTCGCTCACGCTCTGCGCTGCGGCGCGACGATGGCGCCATACCAGCCACAACCAGACGTCCGCGTCTGCCTTGACCCGGCCGGCCACCCGTTCTGCCTGTGGGTGGAGTCCTGAGCCCGGCCCGGTCGGGGCGCGAGGCAAGCGCCGCCCGTTGACCCTGAGTCGCCGACCCGACAAGATCGACGGGTCGGCGTCGACCCAAGAGGAGCACAAGTGCAACAGGTAAAGGGAATCATCGCGCGGGCCAAGGGCGCCCCGGTCGAGCTGGTCACGATCAACGTGCCGGATCCCGGCCCCGGTGAGGCCGTCGTCCGCGTGCAGGCGTGTGGCGTGTGTCACACCGATCTGCACTACCGCGAGGGCGGCATCGGCGACGACTACCCGTACCTGCTGGGGCACGAGGCCGCCGGCATCGTCGAGGCGGTCGGCCCCGAGGTGCACGACCTGGCGCCCGGGGACTTCGTCATCCTCAACTGGCGCGCGGTTTGCGGCAACTGCCGAGCCTGCAAGCGGGGACGTCCCTGGTACTGCTTCGCCACCTTCAACGCCAAGCAGAAAATGACGTTGGCGGACGGCACCGAACTTTCCCCGGCACTGGGCATCGGCGCATTCATCGAAAAGACGCTGGTGGCCGCGGGCCAGTGCACGAAGGTCGACCCGAACGCGCGTCCGGCCGCGGCCGGCCTGCTCGGCTGCGGCGTGATGGCGGGCCTCGGCGCGGCGATCAACACCGGCAACGTCGGCCGCGGCGACACGGTTGCCGTGATCGGGTGTGGCGGCGTCGGCATCGCGGCGATCGTCGGCGCCCGCCTGGCCGGCGCGGCCAAGGTCATTGCGGTGGACATCGACGACCGTAAGCTCGGCCGGGCCTGCGAGCTTGGCGCGACGGACGCCGTCAACTCCAGCGAGCGGGACGCCGTCGCGGCCATCCAGGAGTTGACCGGCGGATTCGGCGCGGACGTCGTGATCGAGGCCGTCGGACGTCCCGAAACCTGGAAGCAGGCGTTCTACGGCCGCGATCTGGCCGGGACGGTCGTGCTGGTCGGGGTGCCGACGCCGCAGATGACGCTCGAGATCCCGCTGCTGGACGTGTTCGGGCGCGGCGGCTCGCTCAAATCGAGTTGGTACGGCGACTGCCTGCCCAGCCGCGACTTCCCGATGCTGATCGATCTGTACCAGCAGGGTCGCCTCCCCCTGGATGCCTTCGTCAGCGAGGAGATCGGGCTCGGCGACGTCGAGGCAGCCTTCGCCGCGATGCACGGCGGGGACGTCCTGCGCTCGGTCGTCCTGTTCGAGGAGCCGGCGGCATGACCGCGCGCATCGACCACACCGTCACTTCGGGGACGTTCTCCCTCGACGGGCAGACCTTCGACGTGGACAACAACGTCTGGGTCGTCGGCGACGAGGACGAGTGCATCGTGATCGACGCTCCCCACGACATCCCCGCGATTCTGGACGTGGTGGCCGGGCGGCGCGTCCAGGCGATCGTTTGCACGCATGGGCACGACGACCACGTCCGCTACGCCCCAGCGCTGGGGGCGGCTACCGGCGCCCCCGTCCTGCTGCACCCGGACGACCTGGTCGTGTGGCATTTGACGCACGAGTCCGAGCCCGATGGTGAGCTGGCCGACGGTCAGGAGTTCGCGGTTGGCGGGACGGTGCTGCGGGTGCTGCACACCCCCGGGCACGCCCCCGGAGCGGTATGCCTGTATGCCCCCGACTTGGGGGTGGTCTTCACCGGCGACACCCTCTTCAACGGAGGACCGGGCGCGACCGGGCGTAGCTTCAGCGATTACGACACGATCGTGGACTCGATCCGCACCCGGCTGTTCGTGCTGCCCCCCGAGACGGTGGTGAAGACCGGCCACGGCGAGGACACCACTATCGGCGCCGAGGACTCGGCGCTGAGCTAGCCACTTGCGCTGGACGTCCGCAGCGGCGGGTTGCGGTACCCCGCCCGGCGGTGCACCGCGGCTTGCCGACTGGCAGGGGTCGCGACTGCTGGGGACGCGACTTGCTAGCCGGGGGCGCGCCCGCGCCCACTAGCCTGGAGCCGACCCAACAGGAGCGCAGCATGAGCAACCCCAGCCCGCAACCGAACCCCGAGGCCACAACGCCGCAAGGGCAATCGCCGTGGGCCAGGCCCGCCGAGGAGGGCCCGGACGATTTCGTCCCCAACCTGCCCGGATCACCGGTGGTAAACCCCGGTGGGCCCCCCGGACCGCTAGCGGCGCCCGCTCACCCCCACCAACAGCCACCCTTACCGGGGGCGGAGATCCCGCCCGCATGGTCCGCACCCGCTAACGGCAGCGTCCCGACCGGTCAGCAGCCAGCCACCGGCGCCTCCGGGGCTCAAAGCGGCGCCGATCCGAACCTTGCCGGCGCGATGGCCGGGGTAGCTCCGACCTGGCCGCACGCGACGGCGCAGCCGACCCCAGGCGTCCCCGGGTCGGCACCGACCGCCTGGCCGGACGCCGGCAGCTTCGCGCCGCCGGCACCCGAGCCTGCGAGAGCCGAGCGGGTGGGCCGCGGCCTGCTGCTCTCTCTCGCCGCCTGGCCGGTTGGGATGGCCCTGGCGATCGGACTGTGGAAGATCGGTTTCGTCGCCTCCCTGACGAGCTGGGCGCAGGCCACCGCCGCCGTCTGGCTCTACGCCAAGGGCGCTGGGGCCGATCCCCGAAAGGGGCGCTGGCCCCTACTGGCGTTGACGATCGTCGGAGTGGTCGCGTCCTTCGTGGCGATCATGGTGTCCGAGATCCTTCCCTTCGCCAATCGGGTGACCGACAACGCCGGCGACGCGTTCGTTTTCACCGTGACGAAGCTCTTCGACCCTCAGGTGCTGGCCGCCTTCGCCGGCAGCGGCGCGATGTTCATCCTGTTCGGTCTGCTGGGTTTGATCGGCCTGATCGTTCGTCGCCGCTGAGAACTCCCTCGTCTGGTTGGCTGCCTGCGCTTGACCTGCTGCGTTGAACCCGCCACGCGGGCGATCCTGGCAATCGGGCGCCGGACCTGGACTCGGCGGCGCGGCTCACCGCGACCTCGACGCCGACCGCGCCCGGGCTGTCTGGGGGCGGCCGCTGGCCCGGCCGATCACCTCGTCCGGACGAGGCGCAGCGCGAGGGTCGGGCAGGCGTCGACCGCGGCCTTGGCGGCACCGATCACGTCCGCGGGGAGTGCTGCGGCAAGAAGGGGATAACCCCACTCGTCGAGCTCGATGGCTTCGGGCAGCAGCTCCGCGCAAAGCCCCCGGGCCTTACACGCCGGCCAGTCCACCCGAAGCCGGAAGTCCCCCTCCCGCCGCTCGTCGGCATTCGACCCGAACCGGATCTTCATCGGAGACAACCTCGTCGCGCGTCCAGACGGACGCAACAATCGCCGTCCAGGTGCGCATCGACCTCTCCGGGGAACTTCTCCAGCAGCGAGCGAACCAACCGTGCCGTGCCGTCCGGATGGGCGCACGCCCCGCGTCCTTCGACCAGCCCGACGAGGTGTCGCAACTGCCGTCGCTCGTCCACCCCGGACGCCACTTGCGCCAGCACCCGAGCCAGGGCTGGAAGCCCATGGGCGCAGGGACCGCAGCGCAAGGCCGACTCCCGCGCCAGATAGGCGAGGATCCGAACAGTTTCGACAACCGGGCACAGTTCGTCGCCCAGAAGCTGGACGACACCGGCGCCAAGGCACAACCCGGACTCGGCCAGCGCAGTGCGAGAGATGGTCAGCGAAGCGAGCTCTCCGGGCCGCGCCCAGGTGCCGTGGTAGCCACCTAGCAGGACCGGGCTCGTCCAAGACTGTTCGGCGCCCAGCACGTGGCGCCAGGCGCTCCCGAGTGGCACCTCCCGCACCAGCTCCGGGCGTCCTTGCCTGCCCAGCGTCAGCAGCGTCGTCCCTTCCTCACCGGATGCCTGCCCCGGCGACGAGCCCCCGCGCCCCGCAAGCGCCGCTGCCACCTGAGCAAAGGTCTCAGTATTCGAAAGCAGCGTGGGTCGCCCTCGGTAGCCCGAGACCGCCTCGGGGGCCCAGGACGTGACTGGCAGGTTGGTCCGTCCCGACATCAGTTCGATGATCGCCCGTGATTGTCCCGCCACGAATCGGTCGGCGGCGCGGTGCACGCTCCAGCGCAAACGGCCTCGACCGCGCTCGCTCGCCCGTTCCGCGATCGCCCGCCGAACAGCCGCTTGGGTGGCATCGGAACCGACCACAACATGCAGGTCCGAGGCGTGCAGGGCGCTCGCCGCGGCCTCGGCGCCGTCAAACACGAGATGGGGTCGCAGCGCCAGCAGGGCCGCGTCCTTGGCGCTGGCCGGCTCACCCTCGGCGCCGTTGACCACCACGACCGGGTTCGCGCCGGGACGACGCCGGGCCTGCCCGGCAACGGCAGCGAGCTTGGTGGCGAATGGGAATCCGGCACCGCCCCGACCCCGCAGAGCAACTACTTTGTCCGACAGTTCGGTGACGCCTAGCGACTCGGCCACCCCGAACAGTTCGCGGTGGGCAGCCAGTCCGGGGCCCACGTCCAGCTCTGAGAGCAGCTCCGGCCCCTCGGCCACCTCGACCAGGACGCCCGGCCTCGGTTCGATCAGCTGAAAGCTCATGACCGTTGCCCCCAACGTTTCGCGTCGGCACGGGATCGCACCGGCGCGGGACGCCAACGATCCGAGATCAACCCCACCAGCCGAGCCGTCAGCGCCAAGGTGACGACAGCCACGCAACCCACCGTGACCCACACCGACCACGGTGACTGGGCGTCCGTGCCGATGCCCAGCCCGTGTGCGACTGCCACCGCCCAGGCTGCGTAAGCGAGAACATGTACGGCTCGCCAACCCAGGTGAGGGAGTCGGCGCCGAAGCAGGCTCGTCAACACCACCGCCACGATCAGGTCCAGGGCAAGCGCTCCCAGAGCGAGCCAGACCGGCTTGTAGGTGCCACCCCAGGGCACAAAGACCTGCCACCACCGAATGTCGACGAAGGTGTCGACCACTGCACTGGCCGCGTGCACGGCCAGCAGCAAGACCGAGATCAGCCCGAGGTTGCGGTGCAGATGCTGGTAGGCGAACTGAGGCACACGACCACCTCGGATTCGGGTGGAGACCACGCCCAGCAGGGTGCTCAGCGTCAGCAGCACCAACAAGACGACCCCCGTCCCGCGATTGACGAACCAAAGCAGCGGACCCTCTAACACGCGCTCTTCCCCTCTCTCGGACGCGCATCCGCGGGCCAGTTGCCCACGAACTCGACGGTGCGATCGGCGCGCACCAACCGCGCGTCGACCTCACGCCGCGAAAGCCAATCGGAGGCACCTTCGCCCAGGATGATCGCCGCCGTGCTCGCGGTGTTCGCCGCCACGCAGGACGATCCGGTCGCCGACACGGTGCGCCAATAATCGGCTGCGGGGGCGGCGGTTCTCGGATCGACGAGGTGATGGACTCGGGCCCCGGCCAGAGTCCACCGGCGTACCCGGGTGCTTGAGGTCGCCAGGCCGACCTCACCGACCAGGACCACTTCGCAGTCTGGGGACGAAGCGTCCGGGGACTCCTGCACGTCGACGGGCCAGCCCAGATCCGCCGCCCCGACAGTGCGGATGTCGCCCCCCACGCTGACGAGCGCGGCGCAGCCCAACTCGTCCCGGATGGTCACGGCGATCAGGTCTGCCGCCCAGGCCTTGCCGGTTGCGCCAAGGTCCAGGGCGGTGCCGCGCGGAACGAGAACCGCACCGTTGGGATCGATCTCCAGGCTGCGCCAGGCCTGCGCGTCGCTCGGGCCGATGTCGCGCGTTGCTCGGACGCGAGCCTGCGGCCCGGATCGACCAGCCGTCTCACCCTGCCCACCGTCTCGGCTGGTCAGCGAGGCGAAGTCTTGGTCGTAACCCAGGCTGATCAGGGACAGGCCCAACAGCGGATTGACGAGCCCGTCGGTGTATTCGGCCGCATCGCGGGCGACTTCGACGGCGGCGGCGAGCAGCGGGTCCACGCCCGTCCAACTGCCCGAATTCGCGTTCGCTCGGGTCAGATCCGAATCGCGAAACCGGCTGCAAGTCTGGTCGACTCGATCAAGCAGAGAGCGGGCGAGAGCCTCGGCCCGACTCAACGCCGCAGCGGGACACACCGCCAGTTGGACGTAGGTCCCCAGGGCCCGCCATCTCGCGGCCCCGCCCACCGGGGATCCGGTTGGCGGGCTCATGAGCCCGAGGACGTGGCCGGGGCCGGCCCGCCACCCCCGCCGCCTCCGCCGCCGCTGCTGACCCGAACCACCCGGACAACCGTGCGCTGCGCTACCGAGCCAGATGAACCCGACGAATAGCGGGCGCCGGAGTAGACGACGCCCCCCGAGCCCGGTTGTTGAGCTGCGGCGTGCCGGTAAACGGTCCGCTTGCTGACCACGGTTCGATAAGGGCGTTGTTTGATCACCACCACCGTGGCCGGCTTGACCGGCAGTTGCGCCGCCGCCGCGCGCTGCTGCGAGAGCTGCGCCCTGGCTCGATTCCTCAACGCGAGTTCTTTGTCGGCCAGACCGGCGACGGCTGCGCTCGCCGCGATGGCCGCGCTGGCCACGGCGCCGGTGGCGATCACGATGCCGCGCTGAACGCGATCCCGACCCCTGGTGTCGATTCCCATCGGTGCTCCCTTCCGCTTGGCAAGCCTTCGCTCCGAGATCCCAAGGCCGCGTCAGGCATTTGTTAAGAAGACGTACAGAACCGCTGATTTGTGAGGTCTTCCTTAGGACGGACTTGATTCAGCCGTGAAGCCGCCATAGGACGCCGCCGGCTGGAGTGGTTCTGGTGGGTGCCGCAGCGCGCCCGGAGAAGAGGATTGGCGATGAAAGCTCTGGTCTTGCTGACCACCCTCGCCGCGATGACCGCCGGCGGCGCCGGGGCTGTCTTGGCGTACCAGTCGACCGGTGCGGTTCCCCCTCAGCGCGCCGTGACGCACGAGGCCGCCCCGATACCCACCCCGACGGTGACCAGCATCGCCCCCTGCAAAGCACCGGCGAAGCTGGAGCGCGGGGAGTGCATCACCCATCGCGTCCAAACTCGAATCGTCGTGATCCCGGCTCCACGTGTGGCGGCGGCGCCCGTCGTGGTCGCCGGCCGGAAGGCCGAGGCGCCCCGCGTGGTCACCCGCGTTGTCGTGACGCGCGTCGTCCGGCGTTCGGCACCCACACCACGGGCGGCACCGCGAACCGAGCGTGAGCACGAGAACGAGAACGAGCACGAACGCGAGAGTGAGCAGCCCAAGGCGTCATCGCACAACGACGACTGACCCGCCCCCGCGCAGTCGTGCGCGGGTCGGTCGGGTTTGCCGGCCGTGGCCAGCCAGCGCCCCCGCGGGCTGCTCATCCGCGTCGGACCGGCTGGTCGGCAGCCGCCTGCCAGGTGGTCCCAGCACCGCCGTCGGTCGCCGGTGAACCGTCCCGACCGGCAGCCGCCAACGGCAGGATCAGACGCACCCACGCACCAGCGTCGCCCACCTCCGAACTCTCCAGTTTGCCGCCGACCCGGGCGAGCGTCCGGCGAACAATGTCCAGCCCGAGCCCCGTGGAGCCGATCCGGTCGGCCACAGCCCCGAATCCAGGGCCGGCGTCGGCCACCTCGACCTGGACCGTCGACGACTCGGTGGCCAATCGGACGCTGAACGGAGTTCCCTCCGGGGTATGCGCGAACACGTTGTCGAGGCAGATGTCGAGGACGTCGCGGAGGTCGACCGCGGACAGGCCCACCATCACCGAAGCCCTGGGCACCGCGACGTCCACCTGTCGGCCCTGGTCCTCGGCCAGCGCCGACCAGAACGACAACGCCTCGGCGATCGCCGCCGCAGCGTCACATTCAACGGCCAGGTCCTCGCGGACGGGACGCCGCGCCTCGCGCACGATCGTGTCCACGCTCCGCTGTACGGCGGCGAGATCCGCCATGACCCGCTCGTCCGTCCCAAGACCCGCTCCCTCCAGGTTCAACCTGAGCGCCGTCAGCGGCGTCCGCAGCCGGTGGGCCAGGTCGGCGACGCCGGCCCGCTCGCTGGCCAAGAGGTCGGCGATTCGTCCGGCCAGGGCATTCAACGCCTGCGCCAACTCGACCGTCTCCGGCGGCCCGTCGGGCTGGGCTCGAGCGCTCAGGTCGCCCTCGTGCAGTCTGTAGGCCACCTCGGCGACGGCCGCCACCGGTCGGCTGATCCGTGCCCCCATCCGGGCCGCGAACACCGAAGCCACCAGGCACAACAGCACCCCTAGCCCGATCACCGCAGCCCAGGCTTCGGCGACGCCGCGGTGTAACTCGGGTTCGGCGACGGCCGTCCGGACGACGAAAAGCCCGTCCTCCACGACCACCGGGACGTAGACCCGCCCACCTCGGCCGTCGAGCACCGAGAACGCTTCGCCAGACCGGGCGCGCCGAACCTCGGGGTCGTCCGCGAGCTGATCGGTGCGATCGCCCAATACCGCTCCGTGCGGCGTGACGACGCTGGTTCGCGCGGGCGTGCGGGCGTCCACCACCGAGACCAGGTCACCAAGACGGGGGTCATCGTGCAACCCCGAGACCAGGATCGCCGCGCTTCGCGCCTCCTGATCGCATGCGGCCATCGCTCGCTGCTCGGCCAGCGTCCGCACCAGCAGGCACAACGGAATCACGAACGCCAGCACGATGCCGGTGGTGGATGCAACCATCAGCCAGGTGATCCGGCGGCGCATCGCCTAACCTCGATCGAGCGACGCCGGGTCCACCAGACGCACACCCACCCCGCGGACGCTGTGCAGATACCTCGGCGCTGCCGCCGACTCGCCCAGTTTGCGCCGCAGCCAGGAGATGTGCACGTCCACGGTTCGGTCCGCGCCGCCGTAGGCCTGCTGCCACACGTCGGCCAGCAGTTCGCGTTTGCTCACCACCTCGCCCGGCCGGGACGCCAGCAGCGCCAGCAGGTCGAACTCCTTGCGCGCCAGCGTCAACGGCACCCCCGCGAGGACGGCCGTCCGCGCGCGCTGGTCGATCACCAGTTCGCCGACAGTCAGGGGGCCTTCCTCCGGGACTCGGCCCGAACGGCGAAGTACAGCTCTCATCCGGGCGTCCACCTGATCGGCGCCGAACGGCTTGACGACGTAGTCGTCCGCGCCCGCGTCCAGGGCCTTGACCACGGTCTTGTCGTCGTCCTGAGCGGTGATCACGATCACCGGGACGTCGCTCACGGCGCGAATCATGCGCAGCGCGTCGATTCCGTCGATGCCGGGCAGACCGAGGTCGAGCAGGACGATGTCGGGTGCGTCACCGACCGCCTGCGTCACGCCCTGGATCCCGTCACCCGCCACCGACACCGCGTGCCCGCGATCGGTCAGGGCGCGTTTCAGGGCCGAACGGATGGCCTGGTCGTCCTCGACGATCAGGATGCGGCTCATGGGCTCACCGTAGCGAGCCGGGAATGGTTCGGCGAGAGTGCCATGATGCTCCCGTGAGACCACCCCGACCCGTGCTGGCCGTCGCGGCCTGGGCCGTGGCCGTGTCCGCCGCAGCTTTGGTGATCTGGCTGGTCATTGCCAACGTTGGCACCAGCCTGACGGCCGAACAAGGTCCCGTCATCGCTGGACGCGGCGGCTCGACCGCCCTCGTGCGGACCCCCGCACCCAGCGCACGCCGCACCACCGCCACACCGCAGCGCTCCGCCCGGCGCAGTTCAACGCCGCCCGCTCGGCCGACCCGCGCGGTGACGAGAACCTCGGCGAACCCGGCATCCACAAGCGCTGTCAAGCCTGCTAAGCCGACCACCGCGCGGACGACCCCGCCGCCGGCAAGTCGGACGTCGACCCCGCCTGCGGCGCTTACTACGGCCACGTGGGTCGGCGGCGCCGGACGAGTCACCACCGCC
>JBDHZK010000020.1:0-27048 GCA_039811865.1 Propionicicella sp.
CCTTGCGGGTAGCCGCCGCCCTGGGGGTAGCCGCCCTGGCCCTGCGGATAACCACCCTGGCCCTGTTGGCCCCCAAACGCCGAATCGATCGCCCCGCCGACTGCTGCGCCGATCTTTCCGCCCTGATCGCCACCGATGGCTTGACCGATGCCCTGCCCGACGCCCGCATACCCTCCCTGGGAGCCCTGCTGACCGCCGGTCTGGGAGCCTTGCTGACCACCGGTCTGGGAGCCTGTCTGGCCAGACCCAGTGCCTCCGCTTGGTATCTGACCGCCGGAGCCAGTCTGACTCCCCTGGTTTCCGGCCGTTCCAATATCGCTCGCGGCGCCGCCAACTGTGCCCGCGACATCCGCGGCCGTGGTGACGACCTTGTTCACCTTCTCCAGGCCGTCGATCGCCTTATCGAGGCCCTTGGCGAAGTCGGAGTTGCCGGCTCCGACCAAGTTCAGGAGCTGGCGGAGCATCTTGAGGATCTCGATGATCTTCTGGATGATCTCCGCGATCTTCTTGAGTAGCTTGGCGACCTTCTGTAGGAAAGCTCCCAGCTTCTGCAGCGCGGACATGATCTTCTGGAAGGCCTGAATGCCCTTCATGATGTTGGCGCCGACCCAGGCCGCGATTGATGCCCCGAATGAGCACCATGACGTCGCCGCGGCCGCGAAGAATGTTTGGAGCACGAACTCCAAGACCATCTTGATGATGTCGATGATCATGTTGGCGCCCTGGACGCACGCCTCGGCTGCGGCCTTGAGAATCTCGTCGGTCTTCTTCACCGACTCGGCCAACTTCTTGAAGTTATTGACGTACTTATCGATCTTTGCGTCGTAGGCCTGCTTGCCCTGGCCGGACCATCTGGTCAGGCTCTTCCGCGCATTGTCGATCTCGGCCGCCACCTGCTCAAGCTGTCCACCGGCCTTGATGTACTGGGCGCCCTTGCCGGCGACTTTGTTGGGGTCTCCGCAGACCTTGTGGATCAAATCAATGATCTTGTCGTAGGCCCCGAAGATGTTCATTACATAGCGCACGGGCCCGGGCAGACCGTTGTATGCCTGCTCCAGCTTGTTCTGGTACTGCCCCGACGTGACGCTCATGTCAGCCGCCCATCGTCTGGTAGATACCCTGCGAATGCTGCTTGTTCTGCTGTTCGGCGTTGTAGTAGTCGTGGGCCGTGGACAGCGTCGCCCGCGCGAGGCGTTCCAGCGACTCGCCCATTTCCTTGAGAGAGTCAATACAGGCTTGCCGGTGGTGCGAGTAGGCGTCCCACGTCTGGTTGCCGAGACCGGGGATATACCCGAAGTCGCCGCGCTGCAACTGGATCGATTCTAGATCGCTCAAGATTTTTCCGGCTTGATCCCGCTGTTTATACAGGGAGTCAGCCGCGGCCGCGAGCTGGGCCGGGTCGACCGTGTAGGTGGCCATTTAGTTTCCTCCGAGGGTCGTGCAACCGATGCCTCACGGTAGCCGCGGCGAGGGGCAGCCAGACCCCCCTGCGCCGGTCAACCTCGCCCCCGGAGCAGACGGCACGTGAGGCGCGCTGAGGCCATCAAGTCGCCGGAGTCGTTCGTGATCGGGATCTCGAAGGTGGCCAGCGAGTTTCCGACGAACAGCGCCGCGGCGGCCGCGCGCACCCAGCCCTCCACGACGGAGCGGTGATGGGTCACGTTCAGGTCAACCCCGTAGACCTTCCCGGCCGGTTGCACCAGGCCCCAGGCAGCGATCGAGGCGAGAGTCTCGGCGAGGACGGCCGAGGCGCCGCCGTGCCAATAGCCAAAGGGTTGGGTGTTGCCGGCGACCGGCATCTCCCCGGTAGCCCACCCAGCGCCTGCGCCGGTCAAGCGAAAGCCCAGCTTGTCGGTCATGGGGCTGCTCATGCCCGTGGCCCAGTCAGGTAGGTCGACCATGTGGCCAGCCTGGCAGATCGCGCCGAGGAAACTGTCGCAACCGCCGGTTAGAGTCACTCCGTGACTGCTCAGCCGAACACTCCCGAACGGCCTCCGAGGCTGCTGCTCATCGATGGGCACTCCGTCGCCTACCGGGCCTTCTTCGCGTTGCCGGTGGAGAACTTCTCGACCACCACGGGGCAGCACACCAACGCGGTGTACGGCTTTACCGCGATGCTGATCAACGTGCTGCGAGACGAGCAGCCCACCCACATCGCCGTCGCGTTCGACGTCTCCCGGCAGACCTTCAGGAGTCAGCTCTACGCCGAGTACAAGGCAAACCGGTCGACGTCCCCGGCGGAGTTCGGGGGGCAGGTAGACCTGATCAAAGAGGTGTTGTCGGCGCTGAGGATCCCCCACGTGGCGATCGACGGCTTCGAGGCCGACGACATCATCGCCACGCTGGCCACGCAGGCATCCCGGGCCGATTGGGACGTCCTGATCTGTACTGGCGATCGGGACGCGCTCCAGCTCGTGGACGATCACACCACCGTCTTGTACCCGCGCAAGGGAGTGTCCGACCTGGCGAGGATGACGCCCGCCGCGGTCGAGGAGCGTTACTTCGTCACCCCTCAGCGTTATCCGGAGTTGGCTGCACTGGTCGGCGAGAGCAGCGACAACCTGCCCGGCGTCCCCGGCGTCGGGCCGAAGACCGCCGCCAAGTGGCTAGACCTTTACGACGGTCTGGAGAATCTAGTCCGGCGTGCGCCCGAGATCCGGGGCAAGGTCGGAGACTCCTTCCGGGAACGTTTGGCGGATGTGGTCCGCAACCGTGAGGTCAACGAGTTGGTACGCGATCTCGAACTGCCGCTTTCCCTGGGCGAAACCGAGCGCCTGGCGTGGGATCGTGAGGCGGTCCATACGCTGTTCGACAGCCTGGAGTTCAGGGTTCTGCGGGATCGGCTGATCGAAACCCTGCCCCCGGAGAGCACCGCGCCCGAAGGCGGATTCGATGTGGCCGGAGCCGCGCTGGGCCCGGGGCAGGTCGCCGGCTGGCTGGCCGACCACGCCGACGGAATGATCGGAGTGGAAGTAATCGGACACTGGGGCTCCGGGACTGGCGACGTCTCCGCCCTCGCCCTCGCCGCCGCCGATGGTGAGGCCTGCTGGATCGATGCGGCGGCGATGAGCGCACAGGACGAGGCCGCATTGGCGGAGTGGTTGGCCGACCCGTCGCGGCGCAAGGCACTGCACGACGCCAAGGGGCCGTTGCTGGCCATCTGGGCTCGCGGACTGAACTTGGCCGGCCTCTCCTGTGACACGCAGTTGGCCGCGTATCTGCTGAAACCGGACCAGCGTGTCTTCGACCTCGGGGACCTCGCGTTGCGTTACCTCAAACGCGAGCTTCGAAACGAGTCGGCTCCCGAGACAGCCTCTGACCAGTTGGAGCTCGATTTCGGTGACGACGACTCCGGAGCCCCGGCGGCCGTCGACGCCGCGATGATTCGAGCCCGGGCAGTGGTCGACCTGGCCGCCGAACTCAGCGGTCAGCTGGTTGAGCGGGGCGGCCAGCACCTGCTCGCCGACGTGGAGTTGCCGCTGGTGTTCACCCTCGCCCGGATGGAGCGATCCGGCATCGCCGTCGATCTGCCCTACCTCGAGGGGTTGTGGAAGGACTTCGATTCCGCGGTCTCGCGCGCGGAATCGGATGCCTATGACGTCCTCGGCAAGCGCATCAATCTGGGGTCGCCGAAGCAACTTCAGTTGGTCCTGTTCGACGAGTTGGGCATGCCGAAGACAAGACGGACCCGGACTGGGTACACCACGGACGCGGACGCCTTGGAGTCGTTGTTCGTCAAGACCGAGCACCCCTTCTTGGCGCATCTGCTTGCCCACCGGGATGCGATCCGACTACGGCAAACCGTCGAGGGGCTCCAGAAGTCCGTGGCGGATGACGGCCGCGTTCACACCACCTACGTGCAGACCATCGCCGCGACCGGTCGGCTCTCCAGCACCGAACCGAACCTGCAGAACATCCCCATCCGCACGGCGGCAGGACGCCGCATTCGCGAGGCGTTCGTAGTGGGGGATGGCTTCGAGACCCTCCTGACCGCCGACTACTCCCAGATCGAGATGCGCATCATGGCGCACGCCAGCGGGGACGAGGGTCTGATCGCGGCGTTCCGCGAGGGCGCCGACTTCCATACGGTGATGGCGTCGCGCGTATTCGCGGTCGCCGCGGATGCGGTGTCCACTGCTCAGCGAGCCAAGATCAAGGCCATGAACTACGGCTTGGCCTACGGGTTGTCGGCGTTCGGTCTGAGCCAGCAACTTGGCATCGAGGTGTCGGAGGCTCGCGGACTAATGGACGAGTACTTCGAGCGCTTCGGCGGCGTCCGCGACTATCTGCAATCGATCGTCGCGCAGGCCCGACGCACTGGTTACACCGAGACGGTGCTCGGCCGCCGGCGCTATCTGCCAGACCTGACCAGTTCCAATCGTCAGCGTCGTGAGATGGCCGAACGGATGGCCTTGAACGCGCCGATTCAAGGCTCGGCCGCGGACATCATCAAGGTTGCGATGCTGGACGTCGAGTCCGAACTCGAACGCCGGCGGCTCCGCAGCCGAATGCTGCTCCAAGTGCACGACGAACTCGTCTTCGAAGCGGCACCAGGGGAGCGCGCGGAAGTCGAGGCGATAGTGCGCGAGAAGATGGGCGGCGCGGTCGATCTGGCGGTACCCCTGGACGTGTCGGTGGGCAGCGGCCAGTCCTGGCACGAGGCGGCGCACTGAACGCGCCGCTCTGCTCGTGCGACCGGACTGTCCGGGGTTAACGAAGAACGACCAGTACGGCCTGGTGCGCCAGCCCGTCGGCGTCCGTCCAAGCCCCGGTCAAGGTACCCAGCGCCTGCTCCTGAGTCGGAACGTAGGACTCGTCCACGACGCGGATCAGCCGGACCATCTCCCCAGCCGCGTTCGAGATGCGGGTGATTCCGCTGCCCTCGACGGTCATCGACTTCTCGCCGGTGGAGAGTTCCGCCTCGTTGTCGCCCTCGTGGATCACGCGGAACAACTCGGCGACATACACCGGATCGTCGACGCCGTCGTAGACCCAGCGCTGTCCAAGGACCGAATGGTCCATGGTTCCGACCAGGGCCCCGTCCGCATCCACTAGGGCAGCATCCCGGTAGGTCAGCGGCACCTGGAAGACCGTCCCCGCCGAAGACACCAGAATCGTCTCGATCCCGACCTCGCCGTCCGGATCGACGAACCGGAACGACGCGACCCGCTCGAGGTCGTCCCCGTCACCGGTGAACCACGGCTGCTTGGGCAGCCACTCGGTCAGTAACTCGAGCTTGGACGGCTTTAGGGTGGCGTGATGGATCTGGGCAATTCCGCTCATGGCGCGCTCCTTGTCCTTGGCGGCTGCCACCAACCTAACGCCCCTATCGCGCCTCCTGCACGTCCGCCCGTTCCGGACGGAACTCGGCATCGCAGGCGGGCGACCTGCCGGGCGGGGTTAGCGTGTTCGGGCCGGACTCGGTCGGACGCCGCGGGCACGCTGGCCGGCGAAGGGTGATCGGGACTACCGCGCCGATGCGCCGCAGAGAATATGCGGGCCGCGGTGCGTTTATTACTCTCCAGTTCTGCCCGGATTGACCCTCCCGCACGCCGCTGGATAGCCTAGGGGGGCTGTGGCCCGGGTGACTCCGGACGGAGTGGGTCACGCTCGTTGGTTGGTGAGGATTCATGGGGCCTGTCCCGCTTCCGACTTCAGTCAGACGACGGGGCGCAGCGCACATCTGCCCATATGTCCACACATCGGAGCCCTACTACATGACGTCCTCTGCCGAGGCAACAAAGGTTGCTGTCGACGATCTCGGTTCACCGGAAGCCTTTCTGGCCGCCGTCGACGCGACAATCAAGTACTTCAACGACGGTGACATCGTCACCGGCACCGTCGTCAAGGTCGACCGGGACGAGGTCCTGCTCGACATCGGTTACAAGACCGAAGGTGTGATTCCCTCCAAGGAACTCTCCATCAAGCACGACGTCGACCCCTTCGAGGTGGTCAAGGTCGGCGACGAGGTCGAAGCCCTCGTCCAGCAGAAGGAGGACAAGGAGGGTCGTCTGATCCTGTCCAAGAAGCGCGCCCAGTACGAGCGCGCCTGGGGCACGATCGAGAAGATCAAGGAATCCGACGGTGTGGTCACCGGTAAGGTCATCGAGGTGGTCAAGGGCGGCCTGATCATCGACATCGGTCTGCGTGGCTTCCTGCCCGCATCCCTGGTGGAGATGCGACGGGTCCGCGACCTGCAGCCGTACGTCGGGATGGAACTCGAGGCCAAGATCATCGAACTCGACAAGAACCGCAACAACGTGGTCCTGTCGCGCCGGTCCTGGCTCGAGCAGACCCAGTCCGAGGTTCGCCAGCGCTTCTTGACCCAGCTGCAGAAGGGCCAGATCCGCAAGGGCGTCGTCAGTTCGATCGTGAACTTCGGCGCGTTCGTCGATCTCGGGGGCGTGGACGGGCTGGTGCACGTCTCGGAACTGTCCTGGAAGCACATCGACCACCCGGCCGAGGTTGTCGAGGTCGGCAACGAGGTCACCGTCGAGGTGTTGGATGTCGACCTGGACCGCGAGCGGGTCTCGTTGTCGCTGAAAGCGACACAGGAAGACCCCTGGCAGACCTTCGCTCGGACGCACCAGATCGGTCAGATTGTGCCCGGCAAGGTCACCAAGCTCGTCCCCTTCGGTGCGTTCGTGCGCGTGGAGGAAGGCATCGAGGGCCTGGTTCACGTCTCGGAGTTGGCCGAGCGCCATGTCGAGATCCCCGAACAGGTCGTCAGCGTCAACGACGAGGTCATGGTCAAGATCATCGACATCGACCTCGAGCGTCGTCGGATCTCGCTTTCGCTCAAGCAGGCGAACGAGGGTGTGGACGTCGCGGCGGACGACTTCGACCCGGCTCTGTATGGCATGACCGCTTCCTACGACGAGAACGGCAACTACATCTACCCCGAGGGCTTCGATCCGGAGACCAACGAGTGGAAGCCGGGCTACGAGGAGCAGCAGCGGGCATGGGAGCAGCAGTACGCCGAGGCCCAGGCTCGTTGGGAGGCCCACAAGCGTCAGGTCGAGGAGGCCGAGGCCTCACAGACCGCGGCGACGGTTGCCCCCAGCAGCGGTACCTCCTACTCGTCGGCGGCCGGTTCCACCAGCGCTCCCGAGGGCTCGCTCGCTTCGGACGAGGCCCTGCAGGCGCTTCGCGACAAGCTCACCGGCGGAAAGTGATCTCGCCGGCGAATCCCGCCTGAGCTTTCCACCGATCGTGCCCCAGCCCGAGTGGCTGGGGCACGATTGCGTTCACCGGCGATCGCGGAAGGGGAGTGGGATGCTGCGCGTTGGGCTAACCGGTGGGATCGCGTCCGGTAAGTCCGCCGTGGCGGATCGGCTCGCCGAGTTTGGGGCCGTCGTGATCGACGCGGACGTCCTGGCCAGGGATGCCGTCGCCCCCGGTACGCCAGGGCTCCACAAAATCGTGGCGCGCTTCGGGCGGGACATCCTCGACGAGGATGGCAGTCTCGACCGGGCCAGGCTGGGGACGATCGTCTTCGGCGATGCCGGCGCCCGGCGAGATCTGGAGGCCATCGTGCATCCGGAGGTCCGCCGCCTGGCGAGCGAGGCAGAGTCCGCGGCAGACCCGGAAGCGATCGTCGTCCACGTCATTCCCCTGCTGGTGGAGACCGGCCAGGCACGGTCCTTCGACGTACTGGTGGTCGTCGACTGTGAGCCTGAGGTGCAGCGAGACCGGCTAATGGCTCGCAACGGGCTGTCCGAGGCCGAGGCCGACGCCCGGATAGCCGCCCAGGCCGACCGTGAGGAGCGGACGCGAGTGGCGGACGTCCTGATTCGCAACGATGGCGATCTGGCGGCTCTCCAGCGGCAAGTCTCGGCATTGTGGAGGCGGTTGAGGGACCGGCGCCAGGTACCCTGATCGCGCGCACCCGGTCTGGGCCGGCGCCGAATGAGGGGAGAAACCGAGAGTGCCTTGTCCACGTTGTCGGGCGGATCTGCCCGATGCGGCGCACTACTGTCACGTCTGCGGCCAGGATGTCCGCAGCGGTGACGTTGCCAGGCGCCGCTCTTTCGCTGTCAAGCCCGATGAGCCGGTGGTCTCGTTCGCCCTGGTCTCGACGATCATGCCCCGCGGCGCGAACTCCCGCCCCGGCACGTATCGGGTCGCCTTTACGATCGCCCTCGTGGGCGCCTTGTTGGCGGCGATCTTCGGCGCGCTGCCGATCGCGGTCATGTTGGCAGCCTTCGCGATCCCGATCATCTACATCGTCTACCTGTACGACGTGAACCTCTGGGAGGACGAACCCATCGCGGTCACCGTCATGGCCTTCGTCCTCACCGCCGTGCTCGGCGCCCTCTGGACCGTCGCCTGGCTGGCCATGCGCGGGCCGGCGATCGCGGTTGGATTGCCGGACGGGGGTGGGGCCTCGCCGCCGCTGCTCGGGTTCTTGCTCACCGCGATTCTGGTCCCGATCGTGGGCGAGATCATCCGCCAGATCGGCCCGGTCTACCTGGCCAGCCGTCCCAAGTTCGACGACCTGATGGACGGGCTCACGTTCGGCATCATCTCCGGCGTCGGGTATGCGACGGCAGACACGCTGGTCAAGCAGTGGGGGCTGCTCACCTCGGGTTTCGTGGGTTCCCAGGACGCGGCCACCTGGGCATCGCTGATCTTCTTGGAGGGCTTCGTAAAGCCGCTGGTGATGGGTACGGCCACCGGCATCGCCTGCGCCGAGTTCTCCGGACTGGGGGAGGGCTATGACGGCTTTACCCCTCGGTACTACCGGGGCGTGGCTGAGGCGATCGGCTACAACATCTTGTACTCGGCCGGGACCTACTTGTTCAGTTTCCTAGGCAACCCGGTGCTTGGCTTCTTCATCTCGATTCTTTGGGGCCTGTTGATCCTCGCCGTGCTCATCATTCGCGTGCGCTCGGCGCTGCATCACGGGCTGATGGAGGCCGTTTTGGAGCACAAAGCCCGAGCGGCGGGGGTTGGTCCGACCGGTCAACTCTCGTTCTGCGCCGCGTGCGAGATGCCGCTCCTGCCGGACGCCGCGTTCTGCAGCGCGTGTGGGCAGGCGACCAGGACGGCGGCCAAGACGAAGGTGGCGGCCATGGCGGGGACGCCGTCCGCCCAGCCGGCCCCTTCGACCCAGTCGGCCCCGGTCGCGGGGCCAACTCCCGTGGCCTCCCCTGGCCCATCGGCCGGCCCAGCGACTAGCCCGGAAGCCGGCCCTCAGGCGGCAGCGGTCGCCCCTTCGACCCCGGACAGCCGGGGTGTGGCGGGTTCGCCGGAAGTGGAGTCGCCAGACCCCGCCAGGGACGCCTATTACGACGCCGAGGAGGAGCGGTCATGAGCGGTCAGCAGGGTCAGCCGGGGTACGGCCCTCAGGGCCAACCCTTCGGCCAGCAGCAGCCAGGCTTCGGCCAGCAGCAGGGCTTTGGGCAGCCGCAGGGGCAGTCGCAAAGCTTCGGTCGGCCGCAGGGCCAGCCGCCATCCGGGCACCCCGGCTTCGGCCAACCGCAGGGGCAGTTCGGCGGCCAGCAGCAGTACCCACAAGGAGGTTTCCAGCAGGGGTACGGACCGCAGGGCTACCAGCCTCAGGGCGGTGGCGGGCAGCCGCCGCGAAAGAGCCCCATGATGCTGATCGTGACCGTCCTGGTCGGTCTAGTGGCCGTTGGACTGGTCGGCGCGCTGATCTGGATGTTCGTCGGGAGGGGCAACGGGAGCAACCCTCCGCCGACGGTCGGGCCACAAACCACCGCCCCGCCGACGACGCAGCCTCCAACCACGGAGCCGCCGACCACGCAACCTCCGACCACGGAGCCGCCGACCACGCAACCTCCGACGACCCAGCCGCCGCAGCCGTCCGGGGACGCGGTCCTGGTCGGGAACGGGATCTCCATCACGCCCTCCAGCGGGTGGAACGTGACGCAGCAGGACAAGTCCCAAAACATCGTCCAGTTGACCAATGGCGAGGCGGTCCTGGTCGCCCAGGCGCCGAAGCTCGACCCGAACACGGGCGCCTCAGGGGTAGTGGACAACTTCTTGGCCGCCCAGGCGAAGAAACTGACCGGAGCGCAGATCAGCCGGGCCAAGCCCGTCCAGTTACCCGCCTCATTGAGCGGGGCCCAAGGCAACGTCGTCGGCACCGCGACCACGTCGCAGGGCTCTTTCAAGATGGGGATCGCGGCGTTCCTCAGCATCCGCAAGTCCGACGGCGTGGCCGTCTTCGCGGCTGTGTACTTCCCCGTCAAGGAAGACAACTCCGGCTTGGCCAAGGACTACACCGACATGGTCAACTCGATGCTGAAGACTCAGGTCAAGTAGCTTCGCAAAGGTTGGGGGGCGTCGGCAGCGGCGCCCCCCTTGCGTTGCCCAGGCGGGCCCAACCGGCCTTCACGGGTGAAGAGTGTCGGAGGCCCTACGTAGGATCTCCGGCATGCGTCCGGTAGAGGAAGTTCAGCGGCGATTGGCGCCGTTCGTGGTGCAGGCCGACTTCGAGCCGTCCGGTGATCAACCGGCGGCGATCGACGAGTTGGAGCGTCGCATCGGCGGCGGCGAGACGGACGTCGTCGTCCTCGGTGCCACCGGTACGGGCAAGACGGCCACGGTTGCCTGGCTTGCCGAGCGCCTGCAACGTCCCATGTTGGTCATGCAGCCGAACAAGACGCTGGCAGCTCAGTTCGCCAGTGAACTGCGGGGCTTCTTTCCCGACAACGCGGTTGAGTACTTCGTGTCGTACTACGACTATTACCAGCCGGAGGCATACGTCCCCCAGACGGACACCTACATCGAGAAGGACTCCTCGTTGAACGAGGAGGTCGAGCGGCTGCGCCACTCCGCGACCAACTCGCTGCTGACCAGGCGGGACGTGATCGTCGTCGCCACGGTCTCGGCGATCTACGGTCTGGGGACGCCCCAGGAGTACGTGGATCGGATGGTCACCCTGCGCGTCGGCGAAGAGTTCGACCGGGACGCACTCCTGCGGCGGCTGGTCGAGATCCAGTACGCCCGCAATGACCTCGCCGCAACCCGGGGCACGTTCCGTGTCCGGGGCGACACGCTGGAGATCTTCCCGATGTATGAGGAGCTGGCTGTCCGGGTCGAGTTCTTCGGTGACGAGATCGAGGCGCTCTCGACCCTTCATCCGGTGACCGGCGAGGTGGTCAGCGAGGACGCCGAGATGTATGTGTTCCCCGCCTCCCACTACGTTGCCGGACCGGAGCGGATGGAACGGGCGATTCGCTCGATCGAGGCGGAACTCGGCGAGCGGCTGACCGAGCTCGAGGCGTCCAACAAGCTGCTGGAGGCCCAACGGCTGCGGATGCGCACCGGCTACGACATCGAGATGATGCGCCAGATCGGCACCTGTTCGGGCATCGAGAACTACTCCCGACACATCGACGGCCGTGGGCAGGGCACCCCGCCGCACTGCCTGCTGGACTACTTCCCGGAGGATTTCGTGCTCGTGGTCGACGAGTCGCACGTGACCGTCCCGCAGATCGGAGGGATGTTCGAGGGCGACATGTCGCGCAAGCGCACGTTGGTCGAGCACGGGTTTCGGCTGCCGTCCGCAATGGACAACCGGCCCTTGCGGTTCGAGGAGTTCGCCGACCGGATCGGTCAGACGGTTTACCTGTCGGCGACGCCGGGCAACTACGAGCTGGCCAGGTCGGGTGCGCCCGTGGAGTTGCTGATCCGACCCACGGGGCTGGTCGATCCCGAAGTGATCGTCAAATCCACCAAGGGCCAGATCGACGATCTGATGGCCGAGATCCGGACTCGGGCCCAGCGCGACCAGCGCGTCCTGGTTACGACGCTGACCAAGAAGATGGCCGAGGACCTGACCGACTACCTCATGGAGAACGGGGTCCGGACACGGTATCTGCACTCCGAAGTGGACACGTTGCGGCGACTTGAACTGCTGCGTGAACTTCGGCTCGGGGAATATGACGTCCTGGTCGGCATCAACCTGCTGCGGGAGGGGCTGGACCTGCCCGAGGTGTCGCTGGTGTCGATCCTTGACGCCGACAAGGAGGGATTCCTGCGCAGTGACCGGTCCCTGATCCAGACCATCGGACGAGCCGCGCGCAACGTCGACGGCCAGGTACACATGTACGCCGACAAGATCACCCCCTCCATGGCGGCCGCGATCGACGAGACCAACCGGCGCCGAGCCAAGCAGGTCGCTTACAACACCGAGCGGGGAATCGACCCGCAGCCGCTGCGAAAGCGCATCGCCGACATCACGGAGATGCTGGCGCGGGAGGACGCCGACACCGATGCGCTGGTCGGGGCCGCCGGTCGCGGCCGGGGAAGGCGCGGGGGCGTGGCGCCGGTTCCCGCCCTCGGCGAGTTCAACAGCCCACGCAAGGGTCGCGAAAACCTGCCCGCGACCGAACTGGCCTCCCTGGTCACGGACCTGACCGACCAGATGCACGGCGCGGCCGCGGAACTGCAATTCGAGTTGGCCGCAAGGATTCGGGACGAGATCTCCGACCTCAAGCGGCAGCTACGCCAGATGGTGGAAGCGACTCGTTAGTGGCGCGACGCCAACGGACCCGGGGCGAACTGTGGAGTCGCGTCCGGCTCTTAGGCTGCGGCTGCCAGAATGGTTCCCCGGAGGGGAGTACTCCCGAAGCGTGTCGTCGTCAGCACGATGAGTCCTAGGACGAATCCGGCGGCACGGCTGGGCTACAGCGGACGAGACCTCCGCGATTCTCGTTCGCTGAGACAGGGAGCCCAAGGTGCACGTCAGCCCAACCGTGTGGTTGATCACCGTGGTGGTCATGGCCGCATTCCTAGCCTTTGATCTGATCGTGATCGGACGCCGTCCGCACGAGCCGTCCATGCGCGAGTGTGGGCTGGCCATCGGGTACTACGTGGCGATGGCGATCGCGTTCGGGCTGGGGGTGTGGGCAAAGTACGGCGCCGGGTTCGCCGGCGAGTTCTTCGCCGGCTGGCTTACCGAGTACAGCCTCTCGGTCGACAACCTGTTCATCTTCGTGTTGATCATGGCCAATCTGCGGGTGCCCAGGGAACTGCAGCAGTACGCGCTGATGGTTGGAATCGTCCTTGCCCTGGTGCTGCGCGGGGTGTTCATCGCCGCGGGTGCGGCGGCGATCGAGCAGTTCAGTTGGGTCTTCTTCATCTTCGGGGCCTTCCTCGTGTACACCGCGATCAAGTTGGTCATCGACTACCGCTCCGATGAGGACGACGAGCCGACCGACAACGCCGTCCTGAGATGGGTGCGGCGCCGGTTCCCGTCCACGCCGGACTTCCACGGCACCCGACTGAGCGTCCGTGAGGGCGGCCGGCGATTGCTGACGCCGATGCTCTTCGTCATCCTCGCCCTCGGTACGACGGACCTGCTGTTCGCGCTCGACTCCATCCCCGCGATCTACGGGCTCACTCAGGAGCCCTACCTGGTCTTCACCGCCAACGTGTTCGCGCTGATGGGCCTTCGCCAGCTCTACTTCCTGATCGGCGGACTGCTGCGTCGGCTGGTCTACCTGTCCCTCGGGCTATCGGCCATCCTGGCGTTCATCGGCATCAAGCTTGTGCTCCACGCAATGCACGAGTATCACTGGGACGCCGCGATCGGCTTCAACGGCGAGATCCCGATCTGGGTGTCGTTGCTTGTGATCGTGGGGACTCTGCTGATCACGACCGTCGCCAGCCTGGTGAAGAGCAAGCACGACGAGGAGACCGCCCGGGCGCGTTGATGCGAGGCGGGCAAAGCCCGAGCGCTGGGCCGTTCAGGCCGGCGAGTGGTCCTGTCGGCCGATGAGCGCACCGCGTGGGTAGACCCCAAGGCTGCCCACGATCCGCAGCTGGGTCACCACCCGCGGGACCACCACCGCGCCAGGTTTGGGCGCTCCGCGCCGAGCGTTGTGTCGTCCCCGTGGCCGGGGTGGACGACGCTGGCGTCGCCGAATCGGGCGAAGACCTTGGACTCCAGGTCGTTCATCAGCATTTCGAAGTCGCGTTGGCTCCGGGTTTTTCCGGGGCCGCCCGGGAAGAGGCTGTCGCCGGTGAAGAGGTGGACGACCCCGTCCGCCGCGGTGAGCGCCAGCGCAATCGATCCGGGTGTGTGTCCGGCCAGACCGATGATCTCGAGGGTGCGGTTGCTCCATTCCCCAGGCTCGCCGGGCGCCGGTGGCGTCCCTTCGAAGGGCCCAGGACGCGGCTGCTCGGCCGGTTGGCGGCGTGGGTCCAAGCTCAACCGGTCGCCGGTCCACAGCGGACGGCAGGCGACTCCCGTCCCCCGCTCGATCGCCGCGCAGTCGGGAGCGCCGGCATACGGCACGGCCCCGGTGGCGCCGACCAGGGCGGCCAGCGCCTGCCAGTGGTCGGCGTGCTGATGGGTGGTCACGATCGCGTACGGGGGGGCGGGTAGTTGGCCCGAACCAGGCAGCGCAGTCGCGAGTAGCTGTAGCAGGCGGTCAGGATCGTCGGCGGCGTCGATGAGCAGGCTCGCCGTCGCGCCCGCCAGCAGATAGGCGTTGTTGTCCTTGGGCCCCACGGACACCTTGAGGACGCTCAGTCCCGGCTCTGCGAGGAGGACGCCGACGGGCCCGCCGGGACGGACTTGACCAAGCCCGGTGGCGCCCATCAGATGAACCTAGGCAGATTGATCCCCTCGGCCCCCTCGACTGCCTCCGAGCCCACCCGGCCGGAGAGCCAGTAGACCAGTTGGGCGTCCGTGCCGCGCACCCGCGCCTTGTCGACGCCCGAACCGAGGGTCGCCCGCAGCCCAGAAGAACTCTCCAGCGCGATGCCGGGCAAATCTTCCCGGTGCGCGTACCGCAGCACCGCCCACTCCAGCAGCCATCGGGCGACCGCCGCGTCCACATCGGCCAGCGGGTAGCCGCAATCCAGATCCCAGTGGTGCAGCACCACTTCGTTGAGCCGCGCCAAGGGGAGGAGCCGGAGGGGAAAGCCGCCGCCGGGGGTTTCGACGAGGACCGGCCAGGCCGATTCGGGCACCCGGTCGAAGGCCCTGGCCAACTGCTGTGAACTGGTGTCCAGATCGATCTGCAACTCCAGCGCAGTGCGCTCCGAGCCACGTTCGATGTCGCGGTCGCGCTGGACCAGGGAGGAGTACATGGCCGTCGGTTCGCCTGTGAGCGCCCCGTCGATCAGACGACGCAGGCCATCGGCATTGCGCGCCAGGTGGGACGCGACGTGCGCGCGCGTCCACCCAGGGACGCGTGACGGCGCTTGCCAGTCGTCCTCGCTGATCCCGATCGTGTCGCCCAGCAAACGCTGGATAGCCTCCACCTTGCGCTTGCGCACGGTGGCGACGGCGGCGCCCACGATCACTTCCATGTGACCAAGTTACGGGGAGCGAGCCGGAATCGGCGAGGAAAGACTGTCGGAGCGCCCGTTTAGCATGAGGCACGTGAATGATCGACTCATCGTGCGCGGCGCCCGGGAGCACAACCTGCGCAACGTCTCGCTGGATCTACCGCGAGACGCGCTCATCGTGTTCACTGGGCTGTCCGGGTCGGGTAAGTCGAGCCTGGCGTTCGACACGATCTTCGCCGAAGGGCAGCGGCGCTACGTCGAGTCCTTGTCCGCCTATGCCCGCCAGTTCCTCGGCCAGATGGACAAGCCCGATGTGGACTTCATCGAGGGCCTGTCGCCGGCGGTCTCCATCGATCAGAAGTCGACCAGCCGCAACCCGCGCTCCACCGTGGGCACGATCACCGAGATCCACGATTACCTGCGGCTGTTGTACGCGCGCGCCGGACGGGCGCACTGCCCGATCTGCGGTGAGCCGATCGCCAAGCAGACCCCGCAGCAAATCGTCGATCGCCTCCTGACACTGGAGGAGGGCACGCGGTTTCAGGTGCTGGCCCCGGTCGTCCGCGGGCGCAAGGGTGAGTACACCGACCTGTTCCGACAGCTGGCCGCGCAGGGTCTGAGCCGCGTCCGGGTGGACGGCGAGGTGCATCAGTTGACGTCTCCGCCGGCGCTGGACAAGCAGAAGAAGCACTCGATCGACGTCATCGTCGACCGACTGGCGGCGAAGGAGTCGATCCAGCGGCGGCTGACCGATTCCGTGGAGACCGCGCTGGGCCTGGCCGGCGGGGTAGTGGCGATCGACTTCGTCGACAAGGCGGCGGACGACCCGGGCCGCGAGCGCCGCTACTCCGAGAAACTCGCCTGCCCGAACGAACACGACATCGCCATCGAGGAGTTGGAGCCGCGGCAGTTCTCGTTCAACGGCCCCTGGGGCGCCTGCCCGGCCTGCTCGGGGCTCGGCACGACGATGGAGGTCGACCCGGAACTGGTCGTCCCGGACGACTCGAAGAGCCTCAGCGAAGGGGCGATCTCGCCATGGACGTCCGTCTACGTGGCCGGCTACTTCCAAACCCTGTTCAACGCGCTGGCCGAAACCGAGGGCTTCAGTACCTCCATGCCTTGGGCCGAGTTGCCGCCGCGGGTGAAGACGCTCGTCCTGAACGGCGTCCCGGGCACGATCCAGGTGCACGCGCGCACTCGCCACGGGCGGGAGCACAGCTACCGCGCCAAGTTCGAGGGTGCGCTGCCGTACGTCCGGCGCCGTCATGCGGAGGCGGAGAGCGACTCCGCACGGGAGCGCTACGCCGGTTACATGCGGGAGATTCCGTGCGGGGTGTGCCGCGGCGCTCGACTGAAGCCGACGTCCCTGGCCGTGACCGTGGGGGAGAAGAACATCGCCGAAGTGTCGGCCATGTCGATCGCCGAGGTCGCCACCTTCATGCAGGGCCTGCAACTGACGCAGCGCGAGGCGGCGATCGCGGCCCGAGTGGTCAAGGAGATCAACGAGCGCCTGACGTTCTTGCTGGACGTCGGCCTGGACTATTTGAGTCTCTCCCGGCCGGCCGGCAGCCTCTCCGGCGGTGAGGCACAGCGGATCCGCCTGGCGACCCAGATCGGCTCGGGGCTGGTCGGCGTCTTGTATGTCCTGGACGAGCCCAGCATCGGGCTGCACCAGCGCGACAATCGGCGCCTGATCGACACGCTCGTGCGGCTGAAGAACCTCGGGAACACGTTGATCGTGGTCGAGCACGACGAGGACACGATCAAGACCGCCGACTGGGCGGTCGACATCGGCCCCGGGGCGGGGGAGCACGGCGGCAAGGTGGTCGTCAGCGGTCCGGTGTCGGAGTTGCTGGCCAGCGAGGAGTCCCTCACCGGCGCCTATCTATCTGGCCGGCGCTCGATCCCCCTGCCGAACTCGCGGCGGCCGGGCACCGACCGGCAGATCGTCGTCCGGGGAGCGCGCGAGCACAACCTGAAGGACGTCACGGTCGCGTTCCCGTTGGGCCGCTTGATCGCCGTCACCGGCGTCTCGGGATCGGGCAAATCCACCCTGGTGAACAGCATCCTCTACGCGGCGGTCGCCAAGCAGTTGTACAGCGCCCGGACCGTCCCCGGCCGGCACCGTTCGATCGCAGGGATCGAGCACATCGACAAGTCGATCCATGTCGACCAATCGCCGATCGGACGGACGCCGCGCTCGAATCCGGCCACCTACACGGGCGTTTTCGACCACGTCCGCAGGCTGTTCGCCGAGACGCCGGAGGCGAAGGTCCGCGGCTATCAGCCGGGCCGGTTCTCGTTCAACGTCAAGGGCGGCCGATGTGAGAACTGCAGCGGCGATGGAACGATCAAGATCGAGATGAACTTCCTCCCCGACGTCTACGTTCCGTGCGAGGTCTGCCACGGGGCGCGCTACAACCGGGAGACGCTGGAGGTGCACTACAAGGGCAAGACGATCGCCGAGGTCCTCGATATGCCGATCGAGGAGGCGGTCGAGTTCTTCGGCGCCATCCCCGCCATCGCGCGCCATCTGCGCACCCTGGTGGATGTCGGCCTGGGCTACGTCCGGCTCGGCCAGCCCGCGACGACCCTTTCCGGTGGCGAGGCGCAGCGGGTCAAGCTGGCCAGCGAACTGCAGAAGCGTTCTACCGGCCGGACGATGTACGTCCTGGACGAGCCCACGACCGGCCTGCACTTCGAGGACATTCGCAAGCTGCTGCTCGTCCTCGGGCGTCTCGTCGACGCGGGAAACACCGTCGTTGTGATCGAGCACAATCTGGACGTGATCAAGACGGCCGACTGGGTGATCGACATGGGTCCGCTCGGCGGTTCGAAGGGCGGCGAGGTGATCGTCGAGGGGACTCCCGAGGACGTGGCGGCCTGCCCGGAATCGTTCACCGGGCAGTTTCTTCGCGAGATTCTGGCGGGTCGGGAGGTTCCGATCGGCCCGCCAGAGCCGACGCTGGTCGAGGCGCCGGCGGCCAAGCCGACTCGGTCGGGCCGGGCCGCCCAGGCGACCAAGACGACGGAGAAGGCAACCGGCGGTCAAGCCGGGGTTCGCACCACCCGGACGAGCGCCCGGACCCGATCGGCCGCCCGCAAGAGCGCCTGATGGACGGCTCAGCCCACCACGAGGTTGTCGCCCGAGATTGTGACCTTCACCTCGGCCAGGGGCTTGGTGGCCGGGGATTTAAGCACGGAGCCGTCCTTGGCGGAGAACTCGCTGAAGTGACATTGGCACTGAATGACGTTTTCGGACACCTTGCTGACCGGGCAGCCCTGGTGCGTGCAGAACTTGTTGAAGGCCTTGAACTCGCCCGCGGCGGGCTGGGTGACGACGTAATCGGCGTTGGCCAGCACCTTCCCTCCGTTGATCGGAACGTCCGCCTTGGGTACGGTCACCCCGCCGGCTCCCGAACCGCTTGCGGTTGGGGTGCCAGTACTGGTCGTCGCGCTGCTACAACCCGCCAACGAGACGACGCCACCGGCGGCCAGCGCCAGGCCGGCTCCGGTGATGAGGGTGCGTCGCGAGGGCTTGATCGGTTCGGACATTGGGTGCCCACCTTCCAGTTGCCTGAGGGCGCCATCATGTCCGCCCGAAGGTGGATCCCACCAGTCCCCGTGCCCGGTTTGGCCGCGAGTGAAGGGTGGGGGGATGGCTGATCCGTCGACCTACCGCCCGCCCCCGGGCTCGATCCCAATCGATCCGGGCGTCTACCGGTTCAGTGACGCGGCCGGCATCGTCATCTACGTGGGCAAGGCGAAGAGCCTGCGCTCGCGCCTCAACTCCTACTTTGCCGACCCGGCCGCGTTGCACTTCCGCACGCAGACAATGGTGCGCACCGCCGCGAAGGTCGAATGGACGGTCGTCCGAAACGAGCTCGAAGCGCTCCAGCTCGAGTACACCTGGATCAAACGCTTCGACCCGCGCTTCAACGTCAAGTACCGCGACGACAAGTCCTACCCCTGGCTCGCGATCACCTGGAGCGAGGAGTTTCCGCGGGTCTTCGTCGGCCGTGGCGCGAAACGCAAGGGGACGCGCTACTTCGGGCCCTACGGACATGCCTGGGCGATCCGGCAGACGGTGGATCTGCTGCTTCGCGTCTTCCCGATGCGGTCCTGCTCCAACGGCGTGTTCGCTTCGGCGAAGGCGGCCGGACGGCCGTGCCTGCTCGGCTACATCGACAAGTGCAGCGCGCCTTGCGTCGGCCGGATCGACGCCGAAGGCCATCGCGAGATCGTCGCCGACTTCGCCGGCTTCTTGTCGGGCCAATCAGCGGCGTTGGTGAAGCGTCTGGAGGCGCAGATGCGCGCGGCAGCCGACGCCTTGGAGTTCGAGCGGGCCGCCGTGTTGCGCGATCACCTGGGCGCGCTGCGGCAGGCCACCGAGGCGAACGCGATCGTGCTGCCAGACGGGACGGATGCCGATGTGATCGCCCTAGCCCTGGACCCCCTGGAGGTGGCCGTCCAGATCTTTCACGTGCGCGGCGGACGCGTCCAAGGCCAGCGCGGATGGGTGGCAGACCGCACCGACGACGCCGACGAGGGCGAACTCGTGGAGTCGTTCCTGCTGCAGTTGTACGCCGACGCGGGCGCCAAGCGAACCGAGACCGAGGCGGCGATTCCGCGCGAGATCCTGGTCCCGACCGAGCCCGCGTCGGGGGACGTACTGGCCCAGCTACTGGCCGAGCTGCGCGGCACTCGCGTCCGAATCCACGTCCCCAAGCGTGGCGACAAGCTCGCCTTGCTGCAAACTGTCGGACGCAACGCCGCCGACGCCTTGGCGCAGCACAAGACCAAGCGAGCCAGCGATCTGTCGACCCGGAACCGGGCGCTTGAGGAACTGCAGCACGCACTCGGCCTGGACACCGCGCCCCTGCGGATCGAGTGCTACGACGTTTCCCACCTACAGGGCAGCGAAGTCGTTGCGTCCATGGTCGTCTTCGAGGACGCTCTGCCGCGAAAGAGCGAGTACCGCCGCTTCGTGATCCGGACGGTTGAGGGCAGCAACGATGTGGGCGCGATCCACGAGGTCATCACCCGCCGGTTCCGCCGGCTGATCAGCGATCGGGCGGCGTCGGCCGGGGACGAGGGGCCGCTGTTGGTCGACCCCGAGACCGGAACTCCGCGGAAGTTCGCCTACGCTCCGTCGCTGGTAGTGGTGGACGGCGGCTCCCCGCAGGTGGCCGCCGCCCAAGCCGCCCTGGCAGAACTGGGCATCACCGACGTCGCTCTGTGCGGGCTGGCCAAGCGGCTCGAGGAGGTCTGGGTGCCGGGGGAGGAGTTCCCGGTGGTACTGCCGCGGACGAGCGAGGGGTTGTATCTGCTCCAGCGCCTGCGAGACGAGGCCCACCGGTTCGCCATCACCCACCACCGGGGACGGCGGACCGCGGCGATGGTCGATTCGGTCCTGGACGACGTCCCCGGGCTCGGAGAGGTGCGCCGCAAGGCGTTGCTGCGACGATTCGGCTCGGTGCGAAAGCTGTCCCGGGCCAGTGCGGCGGAGATCGCGGCCGTCCCCGGCTTCGGCCCCAAGACCGCGGCGGCGGTCCTGGCCGCGCTGGCCTCCCGGGAACCGGCTGAGGCCCTCAATACCGCCACCGGCGAAGTGATCGAGGGTTGAGGCGGTCAGCGTCGTGGTCGGCCCAACACCGGACGCCGAGTGGATCGGCCGACATAATGGGCAGATGACCGAGCACCCCGCCTTGCCGCTGCGCGTCGTGGTGATCACCGGTATGTCCGGAGCCGGTCGCCGGACGGCCAGCCACGCGCTAGAAGACCACGGCTGGTACGTCGTCGACAACCTGCCCCCGGTGATGCTGCCGCAACTGCTGACCATCGCCAGAAGCGTCCACTTCGACAAGGTCGCGGTCGTCCTCGACGTCCGCAGCCGGTCGCTGTTCGACCAGCTTCCCGCCGCCTTCGACGAGCTGCTGGCCGCCGATATCAGGCCTGAGATCCTGTTCCTTGAGGCTACGGACGCCGTGATCGTGCGCCGGCAGGAGTCGGTGCGGCGGCCGCATCCGCTGCAGGAGGACGGACGGCTGCTGGACGGCATCTCCCGCGAGCGGCGGATGCTTGCGGCCCTGCGTGCGGCGGCCGACATGGTCATCGACACCTCGAACCTGAACGTTCATCAACTGGCCGCGCGCGTCATCCACGCCTACTCCGGCGACGGGGACGACCTGCGGATGACCGTGATGTCCTTCGGCTTCAAGAATGGGCTGCCCATCGACGCCGACTTGGTGATGGACGTCCGGTTTCTGCCCAATCCGCACTGGGTGCCGGAGCTTCGTCCGCAGACGGGTCTGTCCCAGGCGGTCAGCGACTACGTCCTGGCTCAGCCGGGAGCCGGCGAATTCCTGGACGAGCTCGACTCGCTGCTGGGCACAATGACCGCGGGCTTCCTGCGGGAGGAGAAGCGGCTGGTGACCCTGGCGATCGGCTGCACCGGCGGCAAACACCGGTCCACCGCGATGACCGAAGAGGTGGCCCGTCGGCTGCGTGCCCGGGGTGTCGCCACACAGGTGCTGCACCGCGATCTGGGGCTCGAATGAGACGCCTTGACCGCCCGGCGGTGGTGGCGCTAGGCGGAGGCCACGGCCTGTACGGTTCCCTCTCCGCGCTGCGCCGGGTAACCGACCGCGTGACGGCGATCGTCACGGTCGCCGATGACGGCGGTTCGTCGGGACGCCTGCGCAGCGAGTTCGACATTCTGCCGCCGGGCGATCTGCGGATGGCGCTGGCGGCCTTGTGCGGTGACGACGTTCAGGGACGCACCTGGGCTGACGTCCTGCAGTCGCGGTTCGGCGGGAGCGGACCGCTGGCGGGGCATGCGATCGGCAACCTGCTGATCGCCGGGCTGTGGGAGCGACTGGGTGATCCGGTGTCCGGGCTGGACATGGTCGGCAGGCTGCTGGAGGCACGCGGACGCGTGCTGCCCATGTCGACCACGCCCCTGACGATCGAGGCCGAGGTGATCGGCCTCGACTCGGCATACCCCGATGAGATCTGCACGGTGCGGGGCCAGGCGATGGTGGCCAAGACTCGGGCGGAGGTGCGCTCGATCCGACTCGTCCCGGATCGCCCTCCGGCCTGCCAAGAGGCGATCGACACCGTGATGGAGGCCGACTTCGTGAACCTTGGCCCGGGTTCTTGGTTCACCTCGGTGATGCCGCACCTGCTGGTTCCCGAACTGCGCGAGGCGATCGAGTTGAGCAAGGCCCGCAAGGTCGTCACGTTGAACCTGCTACCGGCGGGAGAGACGGCCGGCTTCTCGGCCTCTCGCCACATCGAGTTGCTCGCCGAGCATGCGCCCGAGCTACGTCTGGACACCGTCTTGGCCGACGAGAGTTTCGGCGATTCCGATCCGCACCTGGCGGGCTACGTTCGCTCACTCGGCGCGGAGCTAGTGGTCGCGGACGTGGCGATGCACGACGGGTCCGGGCGGCATGATCCACTCAGGCTTGCCTCGGCCTATGCCGAGATCATGGGGGTGTGACCCGATGCGGCACCTTGGCCGCGATTGTGTGAGGATATCGAGATGGCGATGACCCCGCAGGTGAAGGCGGAGCTGGCCACGATTCGCGTGACCAAACCCTGCTGTCGGCGTGCTGAGGTGGCCGCCATGCTGAGGTTTTCCAGCGCGCTCCACCTCGCCGGCGGGCGGGTCGTCATCGAGGCCGAGTTCGACACCGGCGCCGCAGCCCGTCGGCTGCGGACCGCGATCGCGGAGTTGTTCGGATACGCCAGCGAACTGGTGACCGTCAACGGCAACGGCCTGCGCCGCGGGACGCGCTACCTCGTCCGCGTCATCAAGGACGGCGACGCGCTGGCCCGCCAGACCGGCCTGATCGACCCCAAGGGACGTCCGGTGCGCGGCCTGCCCGCCCAGATCGTGAGCGGGGGGCTGTGCGACTGTGTGGCGGCCTGGCGGGGCGCGTTCCTGGTTCACGGGTCGCTCACCGAGCCCGGCCGCTCGATGGCGTTGGAGGTGACGTGTCCGGGTTCTGAGGCGGCGCTCGCGCTCGTCGGGGCGTCTCGACGGCTGGCGATCCAGAGCAAGGCTCGCGAGGTGCGAGGGATCGACCGGGTCGTGATCCGCGACGGCGACGCGATCGCGGCGATGCTGACGAAGATGGGTGCCCACGAGTCCGTCCTGGCTTGGGAGGAGCGTCGGCTGCGCCGAGAGGTCAGAGCCTCGGCGAACCGATTGGCCAACTTCGACGACGCCAACTTGCGCCGCTCCGCCAGGGCGGCCGTGGCCGCCGGCGCCCGGGTCGAGCGGGCGCTGGAGATCTTGGGCGAAGAAGTTCCCGATCACCTGCGCGCGGCGGGGTTGCTGCGCTTGGCGAACAAGCAGGCGAGCCTCGAAGAACTCGGGCAGTTGCACGAGCCGCCGCTCACGAAGGACGCCGTCGCCGGCCGCATCCGCCGATTGCTCGCCACCGCGGACAAGCGGGCCGGCGAGTTGGGGATCCCCAACACCGAGTCCAACCTCACCACCGAAATCCTCGACGAGCAGACCTGAGGCCAGGCCCCGACCATCTCAAGGGGCACGCAACTGGACGAGCATGGGCGCGTCCGCGCATTGACGTCCGCCACCCATCAGTACCCACGAGTCCGATCCGGTTGAGCACCCCTTTGTGGTTTGAACCCGTCGAGACCGCACCTGTCCAGGCCCGGAACCGCGGGCCGGTATGGGCAGCGCACTAGCGCACGTGACCGGCGATCGTCACGCAGAGGCGGTCCTCCACGGGTCTAGTCCAATAGTCGCGATACTCGGTCAGCATGACGAACAGGTAGTGGTGACCGTCGACGGCATCGATGTAGCCGGCGATCGAGTTGACTCCGCTGAGCCAGCCCGTCTTCGCGTAGGTGCGATTCGCGGCGACCGTGCCGACCAGCCGCGACCGCAGCGACCCGCCCACCAGGTAGCCGGGGTTCCCAGCGATCGGCAATGCCTGCTTGTAGGCGGAGTACCAGGGCTGCGACTTGGCCAGCCGTAGCGTCAGCGCGAGGGCCTGCGCGGTGACCTTGTTGGCGTGCGAGAGACCCGACCCGTCCGACAAGACGATGGGGTCGAGGTTGGCTCCCGTCGCTACCAGCCAGGCCCGGTTGTAGGCGAGTCCGTCGGCCCAGTTGCCCGGCCGGCCGCGCAATGCGCCCATCGTCTTCACCAGCGCCTCGGCATGGGAGTTGTTGGACAGCTTCAGGAATGGCACCAGAAGCTGGCTCAAGGTGATCGAGTAGTCGACGGCCAGGCGGGTCCGCCCGGTCACCGGAGTCGTCCCGGCCACATTCCCCCCGGCGACCCTGATGCCGGCGGCGTTCAGGGATCCGCGCAGGACGGCGGCGGCCACCAGCAACGGGTTGTCGACCGTCCGGAAGGCGCGGCCGGTGCCGCGTCCGACGGCGATCCGGCCGCTGACGGTGATCGTGTTGGTGCCCAGCGTGCGGACTACCCTGATGGTGTCACCGCTGCCGGCCGACGACGTCGTCGCCTGGTTGACCAGGCGGATCGCCGACGCCGCGGACGCCGGCACGACGTCCAGCCGTGGGCGGGCGCCCACCGTGGCCGCCGGGGTGTAGCGGACGATGATCGTCCCGGCGTCGTAGTCGGTGGTGGGAGCGATGGTGAGGGCGCTGGTTTGGGGCGCGTAGTAGTCGTTGGCCCAACTCGTCGACCAGGCGGGGTGGTAACGCTGGTCGTCGAAGTAGGACGCATCCGCGACGATCCGCCCGCTGACCGAGGTCACGCCGCGAGCGCGGAGTTGTCCGGCGAGGTTGGCGTAGTCGGCGGACATCGTCGTGGGATCGCCGAAGCCCTTGACGTAGAGGTCGCCGGTGAGCGTTCCCGATCGGATCGGGGCCGTGGCGTAAAGATCGGTGTGGAAGCGGAAGCCGGTACCCAAGGTGCGCAGCGCGGCGGCCGCGGTGATCAGCTTCATGGTGGACGCCGGGGTCAGCGAAGCCTGGGACGCCCGAGAGTAGACCAGACCTCCAGAGTCCGCGTCGAGCACCATCGCGCCGACCCCGATCGCGGCCTTCACCCGCCAATCGGTCATCAGGGTGGCGATCTTGGTTTGGAGCACCGGGTCGACCACGGCGGCCCGGGCAGGGGCGGTGGTCGCCGGGCCGAGCACAAGGGCCAGTCCCGTCGTGAGGCTCGCGGTAGCCAGTGCCAGGCGCTGCATGACAGCCATAAGTCGTCCTTTCGGGTCCCGCGCGGACCCTAGACGACGCCCTGCGCCTTCGCGAAGCCTGCATCGAGACTTCACCCCCTGAGTAAGTGGGACGAGTACCACGCATCCGACCATCCGGATTTGCCCGCCTACGTGGGGCTTTCGCTTGTTCACCCCCCGAGGCTCGCGGCCATAGCGTTTTGGTTACAGTGGGCCCTGACCATCCTTGCCTTATCGACGCAGACGCGGAGGCAACTGTCCCTCTCGAAGGAGATTGGAAGAATGACCGTTAAGGTTGGAATCAACGGCTTCGGCCGGATCGGCCGCAACTTTTTCCGCGCCATGCTCGAGCAGGGTGCTGATCTTGATGTCGTTGCCGTCAACGACCTGACCGACACCAAGACGCTTGCGCATCTGCTCAAGTACGACTCGATCCTCGGCCGTTTCGACGGCGAGGTCAGCCACGACGACGAGTCCGTCATCGTGGACGGGAAGCACATCAAGGTTCTGGCCCAGCGCAACCCGGCCGATCTCCCCTGGGGCGACCTCGGCGTGGACATCGTCGTCGAGTCGACCGGCTTCTTCACCGACGGCAACAAGGCCAAGGCCCACATCGACGCCGGCGCCAAGAAGGTCATCATCTCGGCTCCCGCCAAGAACGTCGACGGCACCTTCGTCATCGGCGTCAACGACGGCGACTACGACCCCGCGACGCAGAACATCATCTCCAACGCGTCCTGCACCACCAACTGCCTCGCGCCGCTGGCCAAGGTGCTCAACGACGAGTTCGGCATCGTTCAGGGCATCATGACCACCATCCACTCCTACACCGGTGACCAGCGCATCCTGGACGCCCCGCACAGCGACCTGCGTCGCGCCCGCGCGGCCGCGCTGAGCATGATCCCGACCAAGACGGGTGCCGCTCAGGCCGTCGCCCTGGTCATCCCCGCCCTGAAGGGCAAGTTCGACGGCCTCGCGGTGCGCGTCCCGACGCCCACCGGCTCGCTGACCGACCTCACCTTCCAGGCCGAGAAGGAGGTCTCCGTCGAGGCCGTCCAGGCTGCCGTCAAGGCTGCCGCCGAGGGCCCGCTCAAGGGGATCCTGTACTACCAGGAGGATCCGATCGTGTCCGCCGACATCGTCGGCGACCCGCACTCCAGCATCTTCGACGCCGCCGAGACCAAGGTCATCGGCAACCTGGTGAAGGTGCTCTCCTGGTACGACAACGAGTGGGGCTACAGCAACCGCCTGGTCGACCTGACCGAGCTCGTTGGCAGCAAGCTCTGATCTCAGCATCCATGTGACCACGGGGGTGGGGCGCCATCCGGCGCTCCACCCCTTTGGTTACGGCCGTCTTGTTCACCGCACCAAACGATCCATCGAAAGGCTTCGACGTGAAATCCGTATCGGATCTCGGCGATCTCAAGGGCAAGCGGGTTGTGATCCGCTGTGACTTCAACGTGCCGCTGTCTGGCGACACGATCACCGACGATGGCCGCATCAAGGCGGCCCTGCCCACTCTGACCCAGTTGAAGGACGCCGGGGCCCGCACCGTCGTCCTGGCCCACCTCGGTCGTCCCAAGGGCGC
>JBDHZK010000021.1:0-26585 GCA_039811865.1 Propionicicella sp.
GGGAGCGGCCTGCCGGCAGGAGTGCAGGCGGCGAGCCTTGGCCGGTTTCGAGGCGCCCACCTCGGCGCAGCCGGCCGTCCCGCTCGCAGCGGTTCGCGGCGTCGCGGGGCCCGCGGCCAGGTCGCGGCCACCGGTGGCCCACGGCTAGGATGAGTGGGTCTGTGCGCGCCCGCCTACCGGGTGCGCGATCCGCCAACGTATGGAGTCGTCGCCTTGCCCAGCACTGTCGAGCAGCTCAGCCCCTCGCGAGTGAAGCTCACCATCGATCTGCCGTTCAGCGAGTTGAAGCCTCACCTTGACAAGGCCTATCGCGAGATCGCCCAGCAGGTCGCGATTCCCGGCTTCCGTAAGGGCAAGGTGCCTGCCGCGCTGATCGACCAGCGCTTCGGCCGGGGCGCGATCCTGCAGGAGGCCATCAACGAAGCGCTTCCGGGTGCTTACGGCAAGGCGGTCGAGGAGTCGAACATCTACCCGCTCGGGCAGCCCGACATCGAGGTCACCAAGCTTGAGGACGGCCAGTCGGTGGAGTTCACCGCCGAGGTTGACGTGCGTCCCGATTTCGGCGTCCCCGACTTCGATGAGCTCGTCGTCGAGGTGGACCCGGTCGCCACCGGCGAGGATGCCGTGGACGAGCAACTGGGCCTGCTCCAAGCCCGCTTCGCCAGCGTCAACGAGGTCGACCGCCCGGCGGCCGACGGGGACACCGTAACCATCAACCTGGCCGCGACGCAGGACGGCGAGCCCGTCCCGGACGCGTCCGCCGACGGCCTGACCTACATCATCGGTTCCGGTGAGATGTTGGACGGTCTGGATGAGGCCGTTACCGGGCTGTCCGCAGGAGAGTCCGCCAAGTTCAGCGCCCAACTTGCCGGCGGCCCGGCCAAGGGCGAGGCCGCCGACATCGACGTCACCGTGACCAAGGTTTCCGAGCGTAACCTCCCCGAAGTGGACGATGACTTCGCGCAGTTGGTCAGCGAGTTCGACACCGTCGCTGAGCTGCGCGACGACCTGGGCAAGGTCGCCGCGCAGGGTGCGCGGGCGTCCCAGGTCGCCCAGGCCCGCGACCGCGTCCTGGACGCGCTGGTCGGCAAGGTCGATCTCGAGCTGCCGGAGAAGTTGCTGGCCGACGAGGTGGCCTCGCGCCGCGGCTCGGTCGAGGAGCAGTTGAAGCGCGCCGGGCTGAGCCTGGAGGAGTACCTCGAGCAGTCCGACGAGGAGGCCGAGACCGCCGACGAGTTCTGGGACGACCTGGCCGCGTCCACCGAGCGGGCCTTGAAGGCGCAACTGATCTTGGACAAGATCGCCGAGGAGAGCGACATTCAGGTCGACCAGGCCGATCTCACCCAGATGATCATCAACCGTGCCGCCCAGGCCGGGACGACGCCCGAGGCCGAGGCGCAGCACATGATGGAGCACAATCACCTGCCCGAGTGGATGGGTGAGATTCGCCGCGGCAAGGCCCTGGCCGCGCTGCTGGAGGGCGCCAAGATCACCGACACCAACGGGACGGCGATCACGCTCACCGCGGGGGACGCGGACCTCGACGAGGCTACGGCTGAGGCCGACGATGAGTCGGACGCGGCGGAATCGGACGCGGCGGAGTCGAGCGAGTCGTCCACGCCGGCCTGACGCGCCTGCCGCAGCCGGAGCCCTCGCTGAGGACTCCCCTTCGGCATCGAGGGCCTTCCTTCAAGGGAGGCCCTCGAGCGTTTGGAGGAGTCCTCGCCGAGGGCTCGGTGGCGGGCCTCTTCCCCTGACCCCGGGACGGAGTCCGGCCGGCTGGACTCCGGGTGTACGACCTTCGCGTTCGACCTGCGCCGTCAGCGAACAGTGAGGCGAACCGCTCCGTTTTGTCCGGGGCCACCGGTAGGTTCGGCGGCGTGAACGAGTACGCATCCACCCAGCCGGGTCCGCGCGCGGCCAGCCAGCCGCCCGGACTTGGGATCCACGACAGCGTCTATCAGTCGCTGCTGGCCAACCGCATCATCTTCCTGGGCTCGGAGGTGCGCGACGAGAACGCCAACGCCATCTGCGCCCAGATGCTGCTCCTCAACGCTGAGGACCCCCGCAAGGACATCTTCCTTTACATCAACTCTCCCGGTGGGTCGGTCGACTCCGGCATGGCGATCTTCGACACCATGCAGTGGATCTCCAACGACGTCGCCACCGTGGCGATGGGCCTGGCCGCTTCGATGGGTCAGTTCCTACTGAGCGCCGGAACCAAGGGCAAGCGGTTCGCGCTGCCGCACAGCCGGATCATGATGCACCAGCCCTCCGGGGGCCTTGGTGGCACGGCCAGCGACATCCGCATTCAGGCCGAGCAGTCGCTGCACATCAAGAAGACGATGTCGCGGCTCATCGCCGAGCACACCGGACAGACCATCGAGCAGATCGAGGCCGACTCCGACCGCGACCGCTGGTTCACTGCCGAACAGGCCTTGGAGTACGGCTTCATCGACCACGTCTACGAGCGGGCCGCCCAGATCAAGACTCAGGCCCCGAACCAGTGAGGACCGACATGAGCATGCCCGCCCTGCCCGGCGGCCTGGCCCCGACAGGCCCGGCGATGGACTACTACATCCCCCAGTGGGAGGAGCGGACGTCCTACGGGATTCGCCGGGTCGACCCGTACACCAAGCTGTTCGAGGACCGGATCATCTTCCTCGGGACGCCGATCAGTGACGACATCGCCAACGCGGTGATGGCCCAGTTGCTCTGTCTGCAATCGATGGACCCCGAGCGGCAGATCAGCATCTACATCAACTCCCCAGGAGGGTCGTTCACCGCGCTGACTGCCATCTACGACACGATGCGCTACATCAAGCCCGACATCCAGACCGTCTGCCTCGGCCAGGCGGCCTCCGCGGCGGCCGTCCTGCTGGCGGCCGGGACGAAGGGCAAGCGGCTCGCCCTGCCCAACAGCCGGATCCTGATTCATCAGCCGGCCACCGAAGGTGGCTACGGTCAGTCGTCCGACCTGGAGATCCAGGCCCGCGAGATCTTGCGCATCCGGGCGCTGATGGAGTCGATGCTGGCGTCCGATACCGGGCAGCCGCTGGACAAGATCAGCAAGGACATCGAGCGCGACAAGTACCTGACCGCCGAGCAAGCTGTCGAGTACGGCATCGTCGACGACATCCTGACCTCACTGAAGGACGTTTAGCCGCCCCGGCCGCCCGTGGAACAAATCCCCTGACCTGGGGATGCGGGCGGCTAGGGTGGCCGTACTGTTGGCCCAAAATCGATCAGAAGGGGGCGTCGTGGCCAGGATCGGCGAGTCCGGTGACCTGCTGAAGTGCTCCTTCTGCGGGAAGAGCCAAAAGCAGGTCAAGAAGTTGATCGCCGGACCAGGCGTCTACATCTGCGACGAGTGCATCGACCTGTGCAACGAGATCATCGAGGAGGAGTTCTCCGAGGGGCCCGATGTCGGTTTGCTCGACGATCTGCCCAAGCCGAAGGAGATCTGCGCGTTCCTCGACTCGTACGTGATCGGCCAGGAGACCGCCAAGAAGGCGCTCGCGGTGGCCGTGTACAACCACTACAAGCGGGTCCAGGCGCAAGCAGCGACGCCGGCGCGACGAGCCTCGGAAGACGAGTCGGTCGAGCTGGGCAAGTCGAACATCCTGCTGATCGGTCCGACCGGCTGTGGCAAGACCTACCTGGCTCAGACGATGGCGCGGATGCTGAACGTCCCCTTCGCAATGGCCGACGCCACCGCGCTGACCGAGGCGGGCTACGTCGGCGAGGACGTCGAGAACATCTTGCTGAAGCTGATTCAGGCGGCCGACTTCGATGTGAAGAAGGCCGAGACCGGCATCATCTACATCGACGAGATCGACAAGGTGGCTCGCAAGAGCGAGAACCCGTCGATCACCCGCGACGTATCCGGTGAGGGCGTCCAGCAGGCGCTGCTCAAGATCTTGGAGGGGACGACCGCGTCCGTACCGCCCCAGGGCGGGCGCAAGCATCCGCACCAGGACTTCATCCAGATCGACACGACCAACATCTTGTTCATCGTCGGTGGGGCCTTCGCCGGGCTGGAGGAGATCATCAACGCTCGCGTCGGCAAACGTCCCCTCGGCTTCAACAACGACGCAGCGCTGCGGAAGACGTCGTCCACCAATCCGTTCGCCGAGGTTCGACCGGAGGACCTGCACAAGTACGGGCTGATCCCGGAGTTCATCGGTCGGCTGCCCATGATCTCGACGGTGAGCCCGCTGGACTCCACCTCGTTGGTCCGGATCCTGGTCGAGCCCAAGAACGCCCTGATCAAGCAGTTCCGCAAACTGTTCGAACTCGATGGGGTTGATCTTGAGTTCTCCTCAGAAGCGATCGAGGCGGTTGCCGAGTTGGCGCTGGATCGCGGCATCGGGGCCCGCGGTCTGCGGTCGATCCTCGAGGAGATCCTGCTCAATGTGATGTACCACGTGCCCAGCGATGACGACGTGGTCCAGGTGCTGGTGGGGGCCGATGTCGTCCGCGACGGCGAATCGCCCACATTGGTGCCCCGGGCCCAATTGGCGCGCAGCGACCGGCGCCCCAAGAGCGCCTAGCTGCGAGGCGGCCGCACCCCCAAGGCCCGAGCAAGGCCCGTGCGAACGGTGACGCCCCGACTCCTCATGGGAGCCGGGGCGATTGCGTTGGACTACTTCTTGGTTACGACGTTGCCCGCGCCGTTGTCCTTCACGGACGCGTCACCGGAGTAGGTCAGGTTGTTGTCCCGACCGTAGAAGGTGATCTGGCCGTTGGCGAGGGCGACCGTGAGCTTGTTCTGGTTACCGACGACGATCACGTCCATGCAGGTGCCGGTGGTCGTGATCTGGCTGTTGTTCGACAGCACGATCAGCGCCGTTCCGGTGCAGGCGATCCCGACCGTGGCGTTGTCCTGGACGACCGTCACCGGCGCGCCCACGGGAGTCGCTGGCGTGGAAGCAGAGGGGGTAGCGGTGTCGGCTGGTGAGGGCGTCCCGCTCACCGATGCGCTCGGCGACGGGGTACCCATCGCCGAGGGTGACACACTGTCGGCCGGCGTGGCGCCGGCGGATTCCGTCGAAGCTGGGCTGGCTGTGCCCGGAGACGAGGAAGCAGCGGTGGGGGATACGGTGGTCGCGTCCCCGGGGAGCGGGCTGGTGCCGGGTGTGGGAGTGCCACAGCCGGTGAGGGCAATCGTTCCGATCAGAGCTGCGGCGGCGACTCCGGAGAATCTGGACAACAACATGGCGCCTCCTCGCGCGCTCGACCTGCGGGATAGAGCCTCATTCTTACAGCCAGCGGGTCGCCCGGGCCGGGCATCGCCAAACCCCGCGCCTGCGGGTAACCAGGTGCTACCGCTTGGCCCCCTCAACGACCCTCTGACCCCGCCGGTGTCCAGGCCCACCAGGCACACCCAGGATCGGTCGTTGCCTCGCTCCCAACTCGACCGGTTCGGGTACGGATACCAGACGTTGAACTTCGAGCGCTCCATGGGAACTCCGACAAAGCTGGCGAACCGCTCTTTGCGAAAGCGAGCGCCCGATTGCCCTCGCAGGCGTCTCCGCCGAAGGTGCTCCAGTGGTCCTGGGTGGTCGCGTACACCTCGAAGTAGTGGCGCCGGGCCAGTCGACACGTGGGGTTTGGGCAATATCGTCCTCGACGAGTTTGGCCAAGCAATCGCCGACCGTCAGGGCCGGAGCATTCTGTTCGGGTTCGCTCGGCGCGGCTGTTCCTCACGAGAGCAAATGCCGGGCCTGGGCAAAACCAGCCCGGTAGCCACCCGAATCGCTGCGATCCCGACCGTGACCCCGATCACCCACCCCAACGTCCGCGGCGCGCGGCCACGGGTCCGGGTTGGAGCCGGGGGTGCCCCAAGTTTGGCAGGTGAAGCGGTCGTCAATGCGCTTCGCCTTCCCCGGCCTGCCTGCGGACGGTCCGGGGAAGTGGAGTGAAGGGGGACATCGACCCTCCTGCGGTGCGGCCTACCGACCAAAGCAAATGCCTCATTGCTGTCGGCCGCAGATCCAGGGGACGAAAAACGAGCGGCACCGCGCGATTCGCGGCGCCGCTCGGCAGCTCTCGATTACTTCTTGATGCCCTTCAGAGTGCCCTTGATCCCGCCCTTGTCGGATCCGACCAAGCAAATGATCTCGCGGTCGTTGGCGCCGTCCCAGCTTTCCTTGGAGGGGAACAGGTACGACGACTCATACTTGGAGTTGTCTACCGAGACACCGATGAATTTCTGGAATTCCGAGCGGCAGAACGTCCGCGACTTTTCCTTCACCGCCGCGTCGCCGGGGAAGCTTGCGTCCGTCATCTTGGTCGCGGCGTAAGCCTCGTAGTAGTGGGCCTGCGGGCACGGGATCAGCTTTACGTCCTCAATCGAGGAGAGGTTGTCGAACGACCCGGTACAGTCGCCGACCTTTAGCTGGAAGACGTCCGCCTTGGCCGACGAGGTGACCTGTCCGCGGGAGTCGCGGGGTGCGTCGTTGCCGCACGCTGCCAGACCCACACCGACAACCGGGAGCAGAAGAAGGGACACGAACTTTCGCATGAGGCTCCTTTCGGCACCCCCCAAGGTCAGGAGGTGTCGACTAAGACCGACGGGTAGCTTGCAGTCAGGATGTTAGTGGTGCCCTGGGGCATCGAAGGAAGCGGCTAGGCGGTTTGCTCATCTCGGGCCAACGCGACGCCGACGCTCAACTGACCGTTGGCGATCGTCCAGGTGATCTCACCGCTGATCCGGCCGACCGACCGCAGGTCCGCCTCGATCCCGCGGAGGCGCTCGATGACCTCCTGCTCCCCGGCGAAGGCGGCGCTTTGGACCTCCGTCTTCATGGACGCCTGCGCCTGGGTTTTCGCCCCGCGCAGTGCGACCAGTGCGGCCGCCACATCGCCCAACAACGCCGGGTCGCCGGTCCGGACGAACTCGTCCGCGCTTGGCCAGGCCGCCAGGTGTACCGATCCGGGCTGCCACCACGACCAGACCTCCTCGGTGACATAGGGCATGAACGGCGCGAACAGCCGCAACTGCACGCGCAGCGCGAACGCCAGTGCGTTGTGGGCCGACGCCGCGGCCTCCTCGCCGTGGGCGCCGTAGGCGCGTTCCTTGACCAGTTCGAGGTAGTCGTCGCAGAACGACCAGAAGAAGCGCTCGGCCACCTCCAGGGCGGTGGTGTAGTCGAAGTCGTCGAAAGCCGCCGTCGCGTTCTCCACGACGACACGCAGCCCGGCGAGCATGGCGAGGTCGGCCGGCTCGGTGATCGCACCGGTGTCCAGGCTCGTCCCATAGCCGAGCACGAACTTGCTCGCGTTCAACACCTTCATCGCCAGTCGGCGACCGACCTTCATCTGGGTCTCGTCGAACGGTGAGTCCAGTCCGGGACGCGCCATCGCCGCCCGCCAGCGGACAGCGTCCGCGCCGAACCGGTCCAAGACCTCGGTGGGCACGACCACGTTGCCGACCGACTTGCTCATCTTCTTGCGATCGGGGTCGACCACGAAACCCGAGATGGTAGCCCGCCGCCACGGCAGCGTCCCGAACTCGTAGTAGGAGCGCACCACCCGGCTGAACAGCCAGGTCCGGATGATGTCGTGGGCCTGGGGCGCGATGTCCATTGGGAAGGTGAGGCGGAACAGTTCGGGGTCGCTCTCCCACCCACAGGCGATCTCCGGGGTGAGCGACGAAGTTGCCCAGGTGTCCATGACATCGGGATCGCCGGTGAACCCACTGGGGACGCCGCGCTGGTCGGCGCCGAAGCCCGCCGGGACGTCCGTCGACGGGTCGACCGGCAACTGGGCCTCGGTGGGCACCAGGGGCGCGCTGTAGTCGGGTTCCCCGTCGGCGTCCAAGCGGTACCAAACCGGGAAGGGGACGCCGAAGAATCGCTGCCGGGAGATCAGCCAGTCACCGTTGAGGCCGTTCACCCAGTTGGCGTAGCGGTGCCGCATGTGCTCGGGAACCCAGGCCAGTTCCTCGCCCAGGGCCAGGAAGGTTCGTTTGAGGGCGTCGTCGCGCCCGCCGTTGGCGATGTACCACTGCCGGGTCGAGACGATCTCGAGCGGTTTGTCGCCCTTCTCGTAGAAGTTCGTCATGCGCTTGGTCGGCTTTGGCTCACCCTCGAGGTAGCCGCCTTGGCGCAGCAGCGCCACGGTCGCCTCCCGCGCCGAGAAGGGGGTCTTGCCAGCCAACTGGGCGTACGCGGTGCCGTCCGGCAGCCATTCCGGAGTCTCGGACTGTAGGCGTCCGTCGCGGTTGATCACGGTGCGAGTCGGGAGCCGCAGTTCACGCCACCAGATGACATCGGTGAGGTCGCCGAAGGTGCAGCACATGGCGATGCCGGCGCCCTTGTCCGGCTCCGCGGCCGGGTGAGCTAGCACAGGAATCTCGACCCCGAAGACCGGGGAGCGCACCGTCTTGCCGAACAGGGGCTGGTAGCGCTCGTCGTCGGGGTGGGCGATCAGGGCACACACGCTGACCAGCAACTCCGGCCGCGTGGTTTCGATGTGGACCGGGCCGGACTCGCCCTGGAAGGCCACCCGGTAGTAGTGGCCGGGGTATTCCCGAGCCTCCAACTCGGCCTGGGCGACCGCGGTGGAGAAGGTGACGTCCCACAGCGTCGGAGCCTCCGACAGGTAGGCCTCGCCGCGCGCCAGGTTGCGCAGGAACGCCCGCTGCGCGACGGCGATGGAGGAGTCCGAGATCGTCGTGTACAGCCGCGACCAGTCGACACTCAGCCCAAGGGTGCGCCACAACTGCTCGAACACCTGCTCGTCCACGCCCGTGAGTTCGTGGCACAGCTCGATGAAGTTGCGCCGGCTGATCGCCACCTGACGCTTGGGGTCCGGCTTGGCCGGTGGAGTGAAGTCGGGGTCGTAGGGCACCGACGGCACGCAGCGCACGCCGTAGAAGTTCTGCACCCGACGTTCGGTCGGCAGCCCGTTGTCGTCCCAACCCATGGGGTAGAAAACCTGCTTGCCGCGCATCCGTTGGTAGCGGGCGATCAGGTCGGTGTGGGTGTATGAGAACACGTGACCCACGTGCAGTGACCCGGACACCGTCGGCGGCGGCGTGTCGATGCTGAAGACCTGGTCTCGCGAGGCGGGGCGCTCGAACGAGTACGTCCCCTCCTCGGCCCAGGCCTTGGACCACTTGGCCTCCAGGCCCTCCAACGCCACCCGCTCCGGTACCGCCTGGCCCGAGTGGGTCGTGGTGGTCGGGTCGGTCCTGGCGTCGACAGTCATGGGCGGCATCTTATTGAGCCTCCCAACCCTGGTTGCGCACGTATCAGGTCGCCACCTTCTCGGCTCAGCGGGCGGCGGCGGCCTGCTCGAGGATGAACGCCTTGAGACCGGACGCCTCCTGCGGCAGCAGCTTGTTGTCGACCGTCTTGCCGTTGACCGTGATCGTCGGCGTGCCCGTGATGCCGGCCTTGGTGGCGGCCTCGTCGGTGCCCTTCACATAGTCTGCGGTGGCTCGGCTGTCGTAGCACTGCTGGAACTTGACCAGGTTGTCCCCGGTGATCCCGGCGGCAGCCGGAATGTCCACCCGGATCTGCTGCTCGGTGTAACCAGCGCCCTCCTGCAGCGGCTGATTGAGGTAGGTCTGGTCATGGTAGGGGGCGTACTTGCCGACCGTGTCGGCGCAGGCGGCGGCGATCGCGGCCCGGGTGGACGAGTTGTTGCCGAGTTTTACGTCCAGGAACGTCATCGTGTTGTACTGCAGCGAGATCTCGCCGCTGGCCGCAAGTTTCTCGAACTCCGCACCGAAGTAGGCCTCGAGCGCTCGGCACGACGGGCACTGGTAGTCCAGGTAGATCGCCACCTTGGGGACGCCCGGCTTGGCCTTCCCCTTGTCCACCAGGATCCCGACCTTGTCGTCGGTAGCGCTGGGCGGCACGATCTGGGCGCCGCCGGGGACGGCCGTCGCACCCGGCGTGACCTTCGGCTGGTTCTGGATGAAGACGACCACGAACACCACGACCAGGAGCGCGGCCACCACCCCCGCTCCGACACCGACGATCCGGTTGAACCGCTGCTGCTTGGCGGCCGCCTCCTGCTGGGCCCGAAGGCGGGCGCGGCTGCTGGCGGCGGACACCGCCGGACCCTTGCCCGAAACACCGGTCTTGGCACCCGACTTCGCGGCCGTCCTGCCCGAAGCGGCCGGCTTGGACCCGGGCTTTCCGCGGACGACGGTCTTGTCGGGATCGGTGTCGCTCGAACTCATGCGGGCTCCTTCTCCGTCTGTGTGGCCGGCGCGCCGGTCGGCTCTGGCTCGTCGTCGACGAGCGCCTCGATTTCGGCCGGCCGGAACAACCAATTGTCGATCGCCCAGGGCGTGCGCGGCCGGATCGTCAGCCACAGGCCCAGAGCGGCCAGACCGACGTCCCGGGCGATCTCTGCCGGGTACTGCGTCTTGGCCGCGTCGATCTCCCCGCCGTTGCCGAAGCAACCGCAGTCGATGGAGAGTCCGCGCGCCCAGACGCTCGCGATTCCGGCGATGAAGACGACCATCAGCACCGTCCCGCCGATCGCCGACACTCGGGTGAACAGACCCACCAGCAGCGCCAGGCCCAGCGCGATCTCCAACAGCGGCAGGCCGTAACCCACGATGCGCAGAAGCTCGTAAGGCACCAACTTGTAGGCGCGGACGTCCAGCACTGAGCGCTCCAGGTTGCCGACCTTCATGGCTCCGGCGACCAGCAGAACTCCGCCCAGGATCAGCCGGGCGACCAATCCGACCCAGTCCCGCCAGTCCCGCGCAGCGTGAATGGCAGGGTTGATCGGCACGAGCAGAGCATACCCGGGCACGATGCGCCGCTCCCGGAGCGGCAAGGCCGGACGGACACTCGGCGGTCAGTGCCGGTTCGAGGGCGGGCCGGACACCGGCGGCCGGGCGTCCCGGGCGCCGACGCCTCGTCCTCTCGGCCGCATTAGGCTTTGGGCCCATGAGCCACGCCAGCATCGTCGCCGCGCTCCAATCGCGCTGGCCGGAGCACCGGGTGGCGCCCACCCTGGGGCGCATCGAGGCCCTTTGCGACCTGATGGGGGAGCCGCAGCGCTCCTACGGGGTCATCCAGGTGGCCGGTACCAACGGCAAGGGCAGCACCGCAATCATGATCGACGCGCTGCTGCGTTCGATGGGGCTGCGGACCGGCCGCGTTTCCAGCCCCCACTTGGTTGACGTCACCGAGCGGATCTGCATCGACGGCCAGCCGATCTCGGCCGAACTCTTCGACGAGACTTGGGCCGCGATCGAACCCTTGGTGCAACTTGTGGACGAGCGACGCATCGACGGCGTCGAAATGACGTTCTTCGAGGTGATCACCGGGATGGCGTTCGCCGCCTTCGCCGACGCACCGGTGGACGTCGCAATCGTCGAGGTGGGCCTGGGTGGCACCTGGGACGCCACCAACGTGGCCGACGCCCAGGTTGCCGTCATCTGCCCGATCGACCTGGACCACACGCACATCCTGGGCAAGACAGTCGCCGAGATCGCCGGTGAGAAGGCTGGGATCATCAAGCCCGGTGCGCACGCGATCCTGGCCGGGCAGCAACCCGAGGCGGCCGCCGTCCTGCTCGCCCGCTGCGCCGAGGTGGGGGCGCTACCGCATCGCGAGGGCATCGACTTCGGCCTGCTCGAGCGGCAGGTCGCCATCGGCGGGCAGTTGCTTCGGCTCAACGGCGCAGACGGCCCTGTGGGTGAGCTGTTCCTACCGCTACACGGTGCGCACATGGCCCAAAACGCCGCCCTCGCGCTGGCGGCGGTGGAGGCGTTCGCGGGCCTGCGAGCCCTGTCGGCTGAGGTGATCGCCGATGGGTTCGCCGACGTCGTGGCCCCGGCCCGACTGGAACTCGCCCGGACCTCACCGCCCATCGTCATCGACACTGCCCACAACCCGCACGGCGCAAGGGCCACCATGTCCGCGCTCGACGAGGCGTTCGCGTTCGCCCCCTTGATCGGGGTGGTCGCCATGATGGCGGACAAGGATGTCGAGGGAGTTCTGCGCGTCTTCGCAGACGAGATGTCCGCAATCGTGGCGACGCAGGTCTCCTCCACCGGCCGTGGGCTGAGCGCGGAGCGCCTGGCCGAGGTGGCGGGCGGCATGATCGGCGACGACCGGGTCAGCGCAGTGCCGGCCATGGCGGACGCGATCGAGGAGGCCGTCCGGTTGGCCGACGAGGCCGGGCCCGGCGCCGGCATCCTGATCGCCGGCTCGGTGATCGCCGCCGGTGAGGCTCGCGCGCTTCTGGTCCCAGCCAAAGCGGAAACGTCGTGAGACTGGCGGCGAGCAACCCCATGGCGCGGGTGCTGCGGGTGCTGCTCGGCTTCGAGGTGGTGGTGTTCGGACTGGCCGTGCCCGGAATGATCCAGGTGGACGGACTCGCCCCGGCGGTCGCCTTTGCAACGGCGGGCGTGGGTGCCTTGATCGCGGTGGTCGCGGCGGCCACGCTGCGGCGAGGGTGGGGCTATCCGCTGGGGTGGCTCACCCAGGTGGCTGGCGTCGCGCTGGGCATCCTCACGCCGATGATGTATCTGGCCGGCGGCATGTTCGCGCTGTTGTGGGTCGTCACCTTCGTCCTCGGGCGCAAGCTGGACCAGAAGGCCGCTTGAGCCAGATTTGGGTGTGGATAGGCGCGGAGACGCTCGGGGCAGCGTCATAGGGTTCGGGCATGAGCGAAGTGCAGCGCACCCTGGTGTTGTTGAAGCCTGACGCGGTGCGTCGTGGCCTGGTCGGCGAGATCATCGGCCGATACGAGGCGAAGGGGCTTTCCATCGTGGCGATGGAGCAGCGCCTGATCGACTCGGCGCAGTCCGACCGGCACTACTTCGAGCACGTGGAACGCCCGTTCTATCCCGCTCTGCGGGAGTTCATCACCTCCGGACCGCTGATCGCGGCCGTCCTGGAGGGGCCCAGCGCGATCGACGCGGTGCGAAACCTCAACGGGCCGACGGACGGGGTGAGCGCCCCCGCAGGTTCGATCCGCGGGGATTTCGCATTGTCGAACCGGGAGAACCTAGTGCACGCCTCGGATTCGACCGAAGCGGCGGCGCGCGAGATCTCCCTTTGGTTCCCGAGCCTGTGATGACCGGCCCGGCGTCCCCGACCTCTGGTGGCTGGCACGGCGCGCCCGGCCACGAACCGCCACCGATGGTGCCTCCGGATCGGCTCGTCCCGGGTAAGCCGGCCAAGCCGCAGCCGCAACCACCGAAGCCGGATCGTCCCGCCCCGAAGCCCAGGGATGCCCCTGGCGCGGGCCCGAGCGCTCCCGGTGGTTGGCATGGGGCGCCGGGGCATGAGGCTCCGCCGATGGTGCCGGGGGGTTGGGCTGCGCCGTCGGGGGCCGGTCCGGTCGCCGAGGGTGGCGGTGGTTGGCATGGGGCGCCGGGGCATGAGGCTCCGCCGATGGTGCCGGGGGGTTGGGCTGCGCCGTCGGGGGCTGGCCCGGTCGCTGCGGGTGGCGGTGGTTGGCATGGGGCGCCGGGGCATGAAGCTCCGCCGATGGTGCCGGCCGGGACGGCGCACCTCGCGCCGGACGTGGGCGGGCAGAGTTCGGCAGGCGGGCCGGGGGCGGGCCACTACGGCGGACCGCCAGGTCCGAAATGGGGGACCGATCCAAGTCCTGGAACCGCGTTCCTAGTGGCCCCGCTGGTGAAGCCGCCGCAGTTGCCGGTGGAACTGCGCGAGTACCACGAGTTCTATCGCGCCCCGGCGAATCGCTGGTGGAAGCCGCTGGTCGCGATCCTGACGGCGACGGCCGCGTGGTTCCTCGCCACCATCGTGGTGATGCTGATCGCCTGGCTACTGGACCCGTCCATCGTCGGCGGCACGCCCTCGAAGCCGGACCTGAAAATCACCCCGATCGCTTTTCTCGCGAACAACGTGGCCATCGCACTCGCGGTGCCGATCAGTTACCTCACCCAGTGGCTCGTCTTCGGGCAGCGACCGAAGTGGCTGTCCTCGGTGGTGGGGGGATTCCGCTGGGGATGGTTCGGGCGCTGCGTGGTCATCTTGTTGCCCCTGTGGGTCGCCATGCTGGCCGTGGAGATCCTGATTTCGGGTGAGGGCCTGAGCGGGCTTGCGCCCAACTCGAACACGATCCTTCTGGCCGTGGGCATCTTGCTGACGACGCCGTTCCAGGCAGCCGGAGAGGAACTCGCCTTGCGTGGGCTGATGACCCGGTCGCTGGCGGCTTGGATCCCCAACCGCCAGGTCGGCCTGATCCTCGCCGCGATCGTCACCTCGGTCGCGTTCGCCGCGCTTCACGGCGCCGGCGACCCCTGGCTGAACGCTTTCTACCTGATCTTCGCGGTTGTCGCCACGGTGCTCGTTTGGCGCACGGGCGGACTCGAGGCGGCCATCGCCATGCACATCGTCAACAACCTGGTCGGCGAGGTCACGATGCCGTTCCGCGACATCAGCGGTGAGTTCGAACGTGGGCCGGGCACGGCCGATCCGACGATCCTGATCCAACTAGGCGTCATCGTGGTCGCGCTGGTGCTGTTGTTATGGCAGGCCAAGCGGCTGAAGCTGGTCCGCCAATCCGCTCCGGCCGCCCCCGGCGGCGTCCCGGCTGCACCGAGCGCGCCGCCCTCGTTGCCGGGAGAGCCATTCGGCCAGGCCCAAGGGGTGGGTTCGCGGGACGGCGTGTCGTAGGGTTTGCGCCCATGACGCAGCACCAGGTCGAGGAGTCGCCGTCGCTGTTCGGGCGCCTGGAGCCGCTCCTGGCTCGGGTCAGCAAACCGGTGCAGTACGTCGGCGGCGAAGTGAACTCGGTTGTGAAGGACTGGGCCGGCGCCCTCGTCCGCTGGGCTCTGATGTACCCGGACGCCTACGAGGTGGGTCAGCCGAACCAGGGCGTCGCGATCCTCTACGAGCTGCTCAACGAGCGCGAGTGGATCTTGGCCGAGCGTACTTACAGCATTTGGCCCGACCTCGAAAGGCTCATGCGGGCTTCAGGGCTGCCGCAGTTCACCCTGGACGGCCACCGCTCCGTTCGCGATTTCGACATCCTGGGCGTCAGCTTCTCGACCGAGCTCGGCTACACCAACCTGCTGAATGCGATCGACCTGGCGGGGATCCCGCTGCACGCGGCCGAACGCACCACCGCGGATCCGATCGTGATCGCCGGCGGTCACGCCGCCTTCAATCCCGAACCCATCGCCGACTTCATCGATGCCGCCGTGCTCGGCGACGGCGAGGAAGCCTGTTTGGCGATCTCCGACATTGTGAGAGAACACAAGGAGGCGGGTCGTCCCGGTGGGCGTGACGGTCTGCTGCAACGCCTCGCCGCGACCGGTTCGGTGTACGTCCCCAGGTTCTACGACGTCAGCTACCTACCGGACGGCAGGATTCGCCGGGTCGCGCCGAACCGGTCCGGCGTCCCAGCGCGGGTGGTCAAGCACACCTTGATGAACCTCGATGCCTGGCCCTACCCCAAGGCGCCCGTCGTCCCGCTCGCCGAAACCGTGCATGAGCGTTACTCCGTCGAGGTCTTTCGGGGCTGCACTAGGGGGTGCCGGTTTTGCCAGGCCGGCATGATCACGCGTCCGGTGCGGGAACGGTCGCTGCCCACCATCGGGGCCATGGTGGCCGGCGGACTGGACGCCACCGGCCTGGAGGAGGTGGGGCTGCTCAGCCTGTCCAGCGCCGATCACACCGAGATTGCCGAGGTGGCCAGACAGCTCGCCGACCGCTACGACGGCACCAACGTCTCGCTTTCCTTGCCCAGCACCCGCGTGGACGCGTTCAACGTCGACCTCGCCAACGAGTTGTCGCGCAACGGCCGGCGCAGCGGGCTCACCTTCGCTCCCGAGGGCGGCACCGAGCGGATGCGCAAGGTGATCAACAAGATGGTCAGCGAGGACGACCTCATCGACACTGTCGCCACCGCCTACGGCAACGGGTGGCGTCAGGTGAAGCTCTATTTCATGTGCGGGCTGCCGACCGAGACCGACGCCGACGTCACCGCTATCGCCGAACTGGCGGCCAGAGTGATCGAGACGGGACGCCGGGTGTCCGGCACGCGCGACATTCGTTGCACGGTGAGCATCGGGGGCTTCGTGCCCAAACCGCACACACCGTTCCAGTGGGCCGCACAAGCCTCCCCCGAGACGATCGATGCCCGGTTGGGCAAGCTGCGCGAAGCGATTCGGGCCGACCGCCGCTACGGACGCGCGATCGGCATGCGCTACCACGACGGCAAGCCTGGAGCGATCGAGGGTCTACTCAGCCGCGGCGATCGCCGCGTCGGCGCCGTGATCGAGGCCGTCTGGCGTGCCGGCGGCGTCTTCGACGGGTGGAGCGAGCACTTCTCGTACGAGCGCTGGGTCGCCGCCGCCCAGCGCGTCCTGCCCGAACACGGGGTGGACCTGGACTGGTACACCACGCGCGAGCGCGACTATGCCGAGGTCCTGCCTTGGGATCACCTGGACGCGGGGCTCGACCGCGACTGGCTCTGGGAAGACTGGCAAGACGCGATCGACGAGGTCGAGGTGGACGACTGCCGCTGGACCCCCTGCTACGACTGCGGCGTTTGCCCCGAGTTGGGCACGCAGATCCAGATCGGCCCGACCGGACGTTCGCTGTTGCCGCTGACCCCGTTGTGAGGCGAACCGCTTGAACCAATCCGGGACGTCCCGGCCACCTCCTGCACCTGGAGTTCAGCGCACGAAGGTCATGGCGTCCACGGTCACGTCGTACTGCGGATAGGCGTGCCCGTTACCCTCTTGGCCAACCTGGCTGGCGTCCCAACTGGCCTGGATCTTGGACGTGACCACGCCGGTGGCGGCGTCGATATCCACCGTGCGGACTGGATTTCGGTCGCGATCGTGCAGTGCCCCGAGGAAGGCCACGACCCGATGACCGTCGTGGGCGTTGATCACGCGGTGGCCCGCCATGCCGACGTGACCCGAGAAGACGAACTGGACGTTGGGGTACTGCGTCAGCATCTGCCAAAACGTCGTCGGTGCAGTGGCGCCATAACCGCCGTCCCAGTTGCTGATGCGAAGATCCGCGCCCAGGAAACAGTGGGTCACGACGATCACGTTGTGGCGTGGATGGCTGGCGATCACGGTCTGGGCCCAGTCGATGACCCGTTGGCGCGGCCACAACTCGACCACGAGCACCAGCCAGTCGAGCCCGGCCGCCGAGAACGTCCGAAATCCGTTGTCGGACTTGCCCGGCTGGAACGTCCCCTCATAACCGAACCGCGACGGCGGGTAGAAACGGTTCCACACCGCAGTGTTGCGCACCTGCTCGCGGGCATCCATCCCGGGACAGGCGCCACCACCGGCACACACCGCGTTCGTGTCGTGGTTGCCCACCGCCGCCAAGAAGGGCAGGCCCGCGGCCGGAAGCCTGCTCAACCAGGTCGAGTTGTTCACGTACTGCGGGTGCCCGGGGCTGTCCCAATCCTGGACGTCCCCGGTGTGCAGCACCCAGCGCAGGTCAAGCTCATCCTTGTTCGCGATCAGCCAGGAGATGCGCTTGCCCATTCGCGGGTCCGCCCGATCGTGGGACTCCAGTTGGGTGTCCGGCATCACGGCGAACCCGAAGTGCGACTCGTATGCGGCGGCATAGAACGCGACCCCGTCGAGTCGCCAGCCCTCCCGCTCCCATTCCACGGGGATGTGGCCGGCGAAATACCGGTGTTTGCCTTGCCGAGTGAGGCGCAGGATGGGCAGTCCGCAACCCGTCGCCGCGCGCTCGGCAGCGAAGAAGACGACGCCCTCGTCCACATAGCCGGACGACTTGAGGCGAACGATTCGGGCCTCGGCGCTCTCGAAGGCTTGGTCTGCGCTGGCCGGGTTGGCGAGGCGGTGGACGGCGACCAGCCCCGGTTTCGCCCTGGCGAGTACCTGGAAGCCGGCCCCGAGGTCGGTGGTGAATCCGGCGAGTTCGGCCCGATTGGCTTCGGCTCGTCGGGTGGTCAGCAGGCCCGCGCCGGTTTGTGGGTTCAGTCGTTGGAAGACCGGATCGGACAAGCGGACGCACGGCGGCGGTTTGTCCGGGACGTTAGCGCTGCTCGACAGGGGCAGGCAGGCCACCAGGGCGACCAAGAGGAGCAGCAGACGGTTGCGCATGCTGGCTGCCCCTCTCGCCTAGGGTCGGTCCACCCGATCGTTCACGATGTTGATGGCAGTTTTTCGGATGCCGGGCGCACAAGGCATTCCCGAGAGGTCGGCTGGGGGCGGCCGACTGCGGTCAGCAAGCGTAGCGGGTGCCCGGCAGCCTCTCAGAGACCGACTTGGGTCGGTAGCCCGGCCGCTTGGACGGCGGCCGAGTCGCTGACGTGCCCGTCGAAGCCGACCATCAAGTCGTGGGAGTAGAGCTCGTTGTCGTGCATCGACCAAAGACGCAGTTTGTGGGCTGAACCGACCTTCTGCGGGGTCGGCTTGACGATCTTGCCCTTCCACGCCTCGGTGAACGCCTTCTTGGCCGCGGCGCTGGCCTGAGGCGTCCAACGAACGTTGGCGGGAGAGTCGATGCGGTAGTTCAGCCCGACGAATCCCAGGGTCGTATCCAAGAAGAGCCGGCCGGCGTCCAGGGCCAAGGGTGGTTTGTCGAGCTTGACCTGGTCGGCGGTCAAGAGGTTGCTGAAGTTCGCCGGCTGCCCCGAGAGGATGTAGCCGGTGCCTTCGCTGACCGGGATTCCGGCGATGACTCGGCGAGGGTGGGTCCCGGTGGCCAGGGTCGCGTCGACGACCTCCCAGTTGTGCAGCACCGAAGTCGCTACCTTCGCCACGCTCGTGCGCTCGTCGGAGATCCAGCCGACCTGGCCCCGAAGCGCACGCACGGCCCGGGCCCGAAGATCGTTGGCAGCCTCCGGCGAGGAACACGCTGCCAAGGGGATGATCAGCAGGCTGGCTACGAAGTCGCGGCGCGTGGTGGGCACGGCATTATGCTGCCAGCAAGTTACTGGCTGGCAATAGCCCGCGCGGGGGACAGCAGTGTCCGGCGAAATGCTCCCGTGGTGGGACGGCGCAACCGGGATGGCGTCGGAATGGCACAGCGCGGCCGACTAGGCTCACCTCCCGTGAATGAGCCCAGACGCCAGCCAGAGCAGCAGGCGCCGCCGGTGCAGCGTCTGCGGATCCGCTACTCCAAGCTCGACCGGGCCCGGTTCGCCAGCCACCGCGACTTCGGCCGCGCGTTCGAGCGCGCGTTGCGCCGAGCCGGGGTCCCGATGGCCTATTCGTCGGGCTTCTCGCCCCACCCGAGGATCTCTTACGCCAACGCGGCGCCGACGGGGGCCGCGACGCACGCGGAGTATCTCGAGATCGGGCTGGCTCAGCGCTGCGACCCGGCGGCGGTCAAGGCCGCATTGAACGAGGCCATGCCGTCCGGAATGCGGATCGAGGAGGTCGTCGAGGGCGGTGGGAGTTCCCTGGCCGATCGGCTGACCGGGTCGGTGTGGGTCCTGGCGATCGAGGCCGACCCGGACGTTGTGGCCGAGGCCTCGGCCGCACTGCTTGAGTGCGAATCCGCGCTGGTGTCGAGAATGACCAAGGCAGGTTTGCGGGAGTTCGATGTGCGGGCCGCGATCGTGTCCCTGCGCCTGGACGAGGGCCGGCTTCGGCTGGTTTCGAAGCACTCGACGCCGCTGGTGCGGCCGGACGACGTGTTCGGGGCACTGCAACGCTGCGATCCGCGGCTTGCGGACGTGCCCACTCCGCTGTACACGCGCTTACGGCAGGGATTCCTCGCTGACGGCGAGGTGGGGGACCCGCTGCGGGGCTGATGCGTGGAGCCGGGGCCGGCTCGGACCGAATTGGGTGGAAACGTGCGGCAGTGGTACTCGGGCGGATGGTTTCTTGCGCTTGCGCGGGCCGCGCACCCCACCGAGCGCCGCACGAAATCCGCTTGACCTCGCGATGCCCGACTCTTCGGGTTCGCTAGGGGGGTTGTGCGATACTGGCTGTCGGAGGGCATCGCCGATGCCCGAAGCGCCGATCTTCGACCGCTCAACCGCGACGAGTCCGCTCGACCGCGGGAGCCGCTTTCGTGTTCGTCGCCCCGCAAGCTTTGCCGCGTTATCGCGGCGCACTTAGCTCCGGCGTACCCCCGCCGGGGGAGGAGCACACATGCTCGATGAGACGACCGACGTGACGCAGGAGTCGGCGGCCCCGGCCAGTGACCTGCCGGTGCCACCCCCGCCGAGGCGGCGGCGAAGCGCGAGTCGCCCCGCCGGGCCCCCGAGCGCCCCCGTCGAACCGGTGGTTGCCGACGCCGCCCCGCCAGATGCGGCGGCGGGCCAGGCGCCCGTCGATCCGCCGCCGGCCGAACAAGCCGTGGCCGACCAGCCCTCGACTGACCAGCAGCCGAGCGAGTCCGTCACCGAGGACGTCCCGGACAAGCCCAAGCGGACGCGCCGTAAGGCGGCCGCGCCGAAGGTCGCGCCCGAACCGGGCCAGGAATCGGCTCCCCCCACTCGTCGTCGACGCGTCAAGACCGCTCCCGTTGAAGCGGCGCCCGTCGAGTTGGCCACGAGCGTCGAGTTGGCCACGAGCGTTGAGGTCGCCGAGGCGGTCGCCGGCGTCGAACCGGCCGCCGAGCACGCCGCGGACCTGCAGGCGAGTTTGAGCAGTCTGGAGGCCGAGGCACAGGCCCGACGGGCGGCGAAACTGACCCAACCTCCCTCCGCCGAGCGCGAGGCCGCGCTCGCCGAGTTGGCTCTGGCGATCGGCCGCGGCCCGGCCGAGGCGGGCGTCCCGGCCGAGCCGGTGCTGGACGCCGACGAGGCGGCCGAGCAGGACCCCGACGAGGCGGCAGCGCAAGCGGCCGACTTCGAGTCCGAGATCTCCGAAGTCGACGACGATGAGCCGGCCGACGTCGGTGACGGCTCGGAGGGTGAAGAGGCCACGGACGCACAGCGACGCCGCCGGCGGCGGCGCGGTGGCCGGAGGCGTCGCCGGGTGGGCGAGGAGCCGGCGGACGAGGCGTCCGATGACGTGTCCGAGGACGGCGAAGAGGCCGTTGCTGAGACCTCGGAGGAGCCCGACGAGCCGGAGACCACTGCCGATGGCGGCGGGTCCAGCAGTTCGCGTCGGCGTCGGCGTCGGCGGCGGCGCGGCGAGGACGCCACGGCCGCGGACGACGATCCGAGCGACGTGGTCGTGCGGGTGCGCGAGCCGCGCGGCAGGCGCACGCCGGCGTCCGAGGAGGTCACCGGCATCGACGGCTCGACGCGGCTGGAGGCCAAGCGTCAGCGGCGGCGCGAGGGCCGGGCGGCCGGACGTCGCCGATCCCCGATCCTGAGCGAGGCGGAGTTCCTGGCCCGACGCGAGTCGGTGGACCGGAAGATGGTGATCCGCCAGCGCGAGGAATACACCCAGATCGCCGTGCTTGAGGACGGCGTCCTGGTCGAGCACTACGTCGACCGGGCCGAGGCGACGTCCATGATCGGAAACATCTATCTCGGCAAGGTGCAAAACGTCCTGCCGTCGATGGAGGCCGCGTTCGTCGACATCGGACGAGGACGCAACGCCGTCCTTTACGCCGGCGAGGTCGACTGGGACGCGTTCGGGGCCGAAGGTCAAGCCCGCAAGGTCGAGAAGGTCCTGAAGTCGGGCCAGGTGGTCCTGGTGCAAGTAACCAAGGATCCCGTTGGCGCCAAGGGCGCCCGTCTGACCAGCCATATCTCCATCCCCGGCCGGTACATCGTCTACTCCCCGGGCGGGCAGTTGTCGGGTATCTCCCGCAAGCTCCCCGAGCAGGAGCGGCGCCGCCTGAAGGAGGTGCTCGGCGAGTTGATCGGCGAGCAGGCTTCGGTGATCGTCAGGACGGCGGCCGAGGGGGCGTCCGAGAGCGAACTGGTGCGCGACGTCAACCGGCTCACCGCCCAGTGGGAGGCGATCTCGAAGAAGGTCGCCCAGGGCAGCGCGCCGCAACTGTTGTACGGCGAGCCGGACTTGACCGTCCGCATCGTCCGTGACCTGTTCACCGAGGACTTCTCGCAGTTGATCGTTGACGGCAACGGCGCCGCCGACGACGCCTACGACACCGTGGATGCGTACGTCAACCACGTCGCCCCACACCTTGGCGAACGGCTGGTCAGGTGGAACCCCGAGGCCGACGGCGACCTGTTCGGCGCCAACCGGGTGGATGAGCAGATCGCCAAGGCGCTCGAGCGCAAGGTGTTCCTCCCGTCGGGTGGTTCCTTGATCATCGACCGGACCGAGGCCATGACCGTCATCGACGTCAACACCGGACGATTCACCGGTGCGGGCGGCAACCTCGAGGCGACGGTGACGTCGAACAACCTGGAGGCGGCCGAGGAGATCGTCCGGCAGCTGCGGTTGCGAGACATCGGCGGCATCATCGTCATCGACTTCATCGACATGGTGCTCGCCAGCAACCGAGAACTGCTGCTGAGGCGCTTGGTGGAGTGCCTGGGGCGCGACCGCACCCGTCATCAAGTAGCCGAGGTGACCTCGCTGGGCCTGGTGCAGATGACTCGCAAGAAGATCGGCACCGGTTTGGCCGAGGCGTTCACCGTCCCCTGCGAGCAGTGCAAGGGCCGCGGCTATCACCCGCACGATGAGCCGGTCGAGTCCGTGACGCCGGTGGACGGTGGCGAGCGGCCCGACAATCGGCGGCGGCGCCGCTGAGAATCCGACCGGCTATGGCCGAGCGTCGCGGGGAGGACTCAGCCGGGGACGTTCGCGCGCAACTCCTCCAACCACAGGTGCGCTGAGGCGTCCGTTGGCATGCGCCAGTCGCCGCGAGGCGACAGCGAGCCACCCCGGACGACCTTCGGGCCGTTGGGCAGCGCCGAGCGCTTGAACTGGGCGAAGCCGAAGAAGCGGGAGCAGAACACCTCCAGCCAGCGCTTGATCGTCGGCAGGTCGTAGGCGACGCGCTCGTCGTCCGGGAAGCCCTCCGGCCAGGCGCCCGCCGTGGCGTCCGCCCAGGCGTGGTGGGCCAGGAAGGCGATCTTGGAGGGCCTCATGCCGTGGCGCAGGACGTAGAAGAGGTTGAAGTCCTGCAGGTTGTACGGGCCGATCTTGGCCTGCGTCGACTGCGGCTTCTCGCCTTCGTTGGTGGGCACCAGTTCGGGGGTGATCTCGGTGTCGAGGATCGACTGCAACGTTTCGCCGACCGACTCGTCGAACTGGCCGGAGGCGATCACCCAGCGGATCAGGTGCTGCATGAGGGTCTTCGGGACGCCGCCATTGACGTTGTAGTGCGACATCTGGTCGCCCACACCGTACGTGCACCAGCCCAGCGCCAGCTCCGACAGGTCGCCGGTGCCCAAGACGATGCCGCCGCGCTGATTGGCGAGGCGGAACAAGAAGTCGGTGCGCATCCCGGCCTGGACGTTTTCGAAGGTCACGTCGTACACCGGCTCACCATCGGCGAACGGGTGCCCGATCTCGGCCAGCATCTGCCGGCAGGTGGGGCGGATGTCGAGTTCTTCGAACGTGACTCCCAGGCGCTTGGACAGGTCGGTCGCGTTGTTCTTGGTGTGGTCGGACGTCGCGAAGCCGGGCATGGTGAACGCGAGGATGTCGCTTCGGGGACGTCCCTGGCGATCCATCGCGCGGGCGGCCACGATCAGGGCGTGAGTGGAATCCAGGCCGCCGGACACGCCGATCACGATCTTGGGCTGCCCGATCGAGCGCAGGCGTTGCTCAAGGCCACCGACCTGGATGTTGTAAGCCTCGTAGCAGTCCTGGGCGAGCCGGGCGGGGTCGGCCGGGACGAACGGGTAGCGAGCGATGTCGCGGCGTAGCCCCAGGTCGCCGGTCGGTGCGCCGAGGGTGAAATCGACCCAGCGGAACCGGTCGATGCGTTCGGCCAGCGCCCGGCGATTGTCGTCGAAGGTTCCCTGCCGGGCGCGTTCGGAGGCGAGGGTGGCGACGTCCAGGTCGGCGATGCTGTGCCCCGCACCCTGGGGGAAGCGCTCGGATTCGGCAAGCAGCGTGCCGTTCTCGTAGATCAGCGTCTGCCCGTCCCAGGACAGGTCGGTGGACGACTCGCCCTCGCCGGCGGCGGAGTAGACGTAGCCCGCCAGGTAGCGCGAAGACCCGGAGGCGCACAGCAGCTTGCGGTCCTCGGCCTTGGCCACGGTGATCGGCGACCCGGAGAGGTTCGCCAGCACGGTCGCCCCCGCCAGCGCCGCCTCGGCGGCCGGCGGAACGGGTACCCACATGTCCTCGCAGATCTCGACGCCGAGGACGAAGCCGGGGACGTCGTCCGCGGCGAAGAGCAGGTCCGGGCCGAAGGGGACGTCCCGTCCGGCGACGCGGATGTCGCCGGTCACGTCGTCCCCGGCACCGATTTGGCGGCGCTCGTAGAACTCGCGATAGGTCGGCAGGTAAGACTTCGGCACCACGCCGAGGATCTCGCCCCGGTGCAGCACCACCGCGCAGTTGTACACGCGGTGCAGGCTCCGCAGCGGGGCGCCGACGACCAGCACGGCGCCCAGATCGGCGGTCTGTTCGGCCAACGTGGCGAGGGCGGCCTGCGTGGCGTCCAGGACGGCGTCCTGCAGCACGAGGTCTTCGATCGAGTAGCCCGTCAGGGCCATCTCCGGGTACACGCAAAGGGCAACGCCCTGGTCGGCGCACTCGCGGGCATCGGCGGCGATGGCCGCGGCGTTGACGTCCGGGCGAACCAACGCCAACGGCAGCGTGCACGCCGCGACGCGGACGAAGCCGTGCTCGTACAGGTTGTAGAAGTCCATGGCTCCTCCGCGTTTGGCCGACGCTGGTCAGCATGGCACGTCCCGCGCGCGCGGTTTGACCCTCTCGGCTCGCCAACGTAATCTTGACCCTCGGTGCCCGCACGGGTACGGCCTCACCCCGGCCGGACCCGGCTGGAGGCGCCCCCCAGGCCCAGTCGCCGCGAAGCGGTGCGGGTCGTAGAAGTCTTTCGAGGAGAGTGGGTCAGCGTGTACGCGATCGTGCGCAGTGGTGGCCGGCAGCACAAGGTCGCCGTAGGCGATGTGGTCGAGATCGACCTGATCGACGCCGAGGTCGGCGGCTCGGTCGAGTTGACCCCGCTGCTGCTGGTCGATGGTGACAAGGTCACCACCAAGGCCGCAAAGCTGGACAAGGTCAAGGTCAGCGCCGAGGTGCTCGGCGAGATCAAGGGACCGAAGATCCGCATCCTGAAGTACAAGAACAAGACCGGGTACAAGAAGCGCCAGGGCCACCGCCAGCGCTACACCCAGGTCAAGGTCACCGGCATCGAGAGCTGAGGCAGACATGGCACACAAAAAGGGCGCGTCGTCCTCACGAAACGGCCGCGATTCCAACTCCCAGCGCCTGGGCGTGAAGCGTTTCGGCGGCGAGTCCGTCGGTGCGGGCGAGATCATCGTCCGGCAGCGCGGCACCCACTTTCATCCCGGTGACGGCGTCGGGCGTGGCGGCGACGACACGCTCTTCGCGCTGGTCGCCGGCAAGGTCGTCTTCGGCACTCGGCGTGGCCGACGCGTGATCAACGTGGCGCCAGAGGCCGAGGCCTGAGCGTCACACCAAGCAGCAGCTTGAGACATCGGGCGTCACCACTTTCGGTGACGCCCGAACCATTTCACTGGCCCGAGCTGATAGGGAGTCGTGATGGCAGTCCCGTCCTTCGTCGATCGGGTCAGTCTGCGTGTGGCCGGCGGCAACGGTGGCAACGGCTGCGCGTCGATTCACCGCGAGAAGTTCAAGCCGCTCGGCGGTCCCGATGGTGGCAACGGCGGCAGCGGCGGATCGGTGATCCTGCGGGTCGATCCGGGCCTGACGACCCTGGTGGAGTTCCACCGCCAGTCCAGCCGCAGCGCACCCAACGGCCAGCCCGGTCGCGGTGATCATGCCAACGGCGCGACCGGCGAGGACGTCGTCCTGGCCGTCCCGGACGGAACCGTGGTCACCGACCTGGACACCGGCGAGTTGCTCGCCGACCTGACCGGCGGCAACCGTGAGTTCGTCGTCGCGGCCGGGGGAAAGGGCGGACTCGGCAATGCGGCGCTCGCGTCCGCCACCCGCAAGGCCCCCGGCTTCGCCCTGCTCGGCGAGGAGGGCGAAGCCCGGACGATCCAGCTCGAACTCAAGGTCGTCGCCGACGTCGGCCTAGTCGGGTTTCCCTCGGCGGGCAAGTCTTCGTTGATCGCGGCCATCTCCCGGGCCCGCCCCAAGATCGCCGACTACCCCTTCACCACGCTCGTCCCGAATCTCGGCGTCGTCGTCGCCGGTGCGGTCACCTACACCGTCGCCGACGTCCCCGGTCTGATCGAGGGCGCAAGCCAGGGACGCGGGCTCGGGCACGAGTTCCTGCGCCACATCGAGCGGTGTCGGGCCATCGTGCACGTGATCGACTGCGCCACCTACGAGCCGGGACGCGACCCGGTCAGCGACCTGGACGTGATCGAGGGCGAACTGGCCGCCCATGGCGGGCTGGAGGATCGTCCGCGGCTGGTCGCCCTGAACAAGGTGGACGTCCCGGACGCCGCCGAACTCGCCGAGCTCGTCCGGCCGGAACTTCAGGCAAGAGGGCTGAGGGTCTTCGAGGTCTCGGCCAAATCGGGCGCCGGGTTGAACCAGTTCAAGTTCGCCCTGGCTGAGCTCGTGGCGCAGCGGCGGGCGAGCGATCCGCCGCCGGCGCCGACGCGGATCGTGC
>JBDHZK010000022.1:0-26439 GCA_039811865.1 Propionicicella sp.
CGCGCCGGCGCAGGCGCGGCACTCGCCCGCGTTCTACCTCGCCCTGACGGCCGGGATCGTGGTCCTGTTCGCGCTGACGTTGTTCACCACGGTCGCGATCTTCGGTTGAGCGGGCCGGCGCCGGCGCTCCGATCGGCTCACCCGGTTCAGGCCGGATCGGCGGAGTAGTTGCGGATCGAACCGATCCGCGCCGCCAGCAGCGCGGACAGCGTGCCCGTGATCGCCATCGTCACAAGTACCCAGCCGAAGGTGGCCGCACCTTCGGTACGGGAGTGCAGCGCCGCAAAGATCGTCCCGGCCACCCCGCCGGCGACCGCGGTGCCGAGCGCATCCGCGAGTTGGATCGCGGCGGTGTTTCGCCCCTGCTGCGGTGCGGGCGAGAGCTGCAGCGTGGCCAGCGTCGTGCTCGCGACCAGCAACCCCATCCCGAAGCCACACACCACCCACCCCGTCACCGCGAGCACCAGCCATGCAGCTGGGAGCCACGTGACCACCGCCACGGCTGCGACACCACCACCGACGCAGGCGGCGCCGGCGACTATGATCCGATCGCGCCGCCAGCCTAACCACGGCCTCGACTGCAGCCAGGCTCCGCCCATCCACCCGGCCGACCCGACCGTGAGCGCAGCCCCCGCCCAAAACAGCGTCCATCCCCGCAACTGCACCAGCATCAGCGGGACGAACACCTCGGCGCCGAAGAAGGCGCCGGCGGTGAGGGCGCGCACGGCGATCAGGGAGGCCAGACCGGGCGCCGGGAGCAGCGTCCTTGGCAGCCCGGCGGGCAGCAGCTTCGGCAATCCAAAGCCGAGCCCCAGGACACCGGCGGCCGCGATGGCCAGCGAGGTCCACTCCAGCCGCTGACCAGCCAACTGCAGCGCCGCCGTCCCGAGCGCGACGGCCGCGGCGGCCCAGATCGGCACCGGGTTCGCCTCGGCGTGGCCGCCGCCGTGCGCGGAGCGCGCGAGCCGGATCAGCGGTGCCGCGCACAAGGCGGCGGCGAGCAGCGTCACCGGGAGGACCGTCCAGAAGACGAATCTCCAGTTCCAGTACTGCGCGATGGCCGCCGACAGCGGCGGTCCGGCGAACGCCGGCAGCATCCAGGCGGCCGAGAACCAGGTCATCAAGGTGGCGCGCTCGCGCTCGTCGTAGGCGCGAGCGGCGAGGACGGTCGCGGTCAGGTTGAGGATCCCAGCCCCGAGTCCCTGAACGAACCGGGCCGCCAGCAAAACGCCCATGCTCGGTGCGGAACCGCCCAGGACCAGCCCCGCCGCGAAAACGCCGAACCCGACCCAGGCGGGCGTGACCGGCCCGCGCGCGTCGCACCAGCGTCCCGCGGCCACGGTGGCGAACAGCATCGCGATCACGAACAGGGTGAAAACCCAGGCGTACAGCTGCACCTGCCCCAGCTCAGCGGCCGCGGCGGGCATCGCCGTCTGGACGGCCATGTTCTCGAAGGCCAGCGCGGTAACCACGATGAACAGACCGAACGTCAAAGCGGCCGTGGGCCGGCGCTGTGGTTGCGGCACGCCCGCCATCCCATCACGAGACCGGCGGTCGTCCATGCTCGGCGCGGGCGTCGGCCTCGGCTGCGGGAGCGCCGCCGATTCATCCAGTGCCGCTCAGTGGTCGGCGCCTAGACTGGCGTGCGTGAGCCAGGACCCACGCACGACCACGATCCTCGAAGAGCGCACCGACTACCGGGTGGACGAGGGCGATCACGAGCGCTTCAGCCATTACGTCCCGAAGGACAAGCTGGTCGAAGCCATGGTGATGGGGACGCCGGTCGTCGCGCTGTGCGGCAAGGTGTGGGTGCCGAGCCGTAACCCGGAGAAGTTTCCCGTATGCCCCGACTGCTTGAACGTCTGGGAGCAGTTGCGCGACGACGAGGAGTAGTTCGCCGCACCGTTCCCGGAGCGCGTCCAGGGTAGGAAGGCGTTGTCCGGGCCGGTGCTGAAAGCTACGCCGCCTCGGTCGGCGCGTACTGAGTGCGATCGGCCTCGGCGACGTCACCGGTCTCGCCCGCCAACGCGGCGCGGCGGCCGAGCGTGAAGATGTAGGCCAGGAACCCGACCCAGACGGCCGCGCCGATCGCAAGCCGTGCTTCGGCGGGAAGCTGGGAGGGCGTGATGAACGCCTCCAAGATGCCGGCGATGGCGAGCACCAGGGCGAGCCCGAGCGCGACCGCGCCCACGGAGCGGCCCTGCTCGGCCAAGGCTCGCGCGCGCGTCCTGCGGCCCGGCGAGATCCAGGCCCAGGCCATCGTCAGGCCGGCGGCGATGCCGATGAAGATGCAGGTGAGTTCGAGCATCCCGTGCGGCAGCAGCAGGCCGTAGAACACGTCGGGACGGCCATGGCCGACCATGATCCCGCCGATCACCCCGAGATTGGAGATGTTGGAGTACCAAACCAGCAGCACTGGGAAGACCGTGATGCCGAGCAGGATCACCGTGGCGGTGACCACCGAGTTGTTCAGCCAGACCTGGAAGGCGAAGTCGAAGGCGGGGTTCTCCGAATAGTAGGCGGCGAAATCGTGGTTGATCAGGGCTTCGATCTGACCGGGCGTGGCGATCGAACTTTCGAGGCCGGGCTCGTTGATCACGCGGTAGCCGATCAGGAAGGCGAGGGCGATGGAGGCCACACCCACCGCGATCCAGCCCCAGCGCAGCGCATAGACCGCGCCGGGGAACGTCACGGTGAAGAAGCGGGCCAGCGTGCCGAGCAAGGGGACGGACGATCCGGTGACCAGGCTCCTAGCGTCTGTGACCAGCGCGGACAGCTTCGCCTCGAGCTCGGGGTCGTAGGCCGACGCGCGAATTACCGACAGGTGCGTCGCCGTGCGTTGGTACAACGTGACCACCTCGTCGGCTTCGGCGCCGGTCAGGGTGCCCGTCTGCTCGGTCAGGTCCGCCAGACGGTTCCAATCGGCCCGATGAGACAGGACATAGGCGTCGAGGTCCACGCCGCCACGATATCCGCCCGTCGTCTGACTACCCTTGAGCCCGTGACGCAGATCGTGACGGGCGACGCGGTCGTCCTCGACCTACGTCCAGCGCGCCTGCCGACTCGGCTGCTGGCCGACCTGATCGACATCGTCGCGATGGCGGCGCTCGCATGGGGCTGGGACTGGTTGACCCGGCAGTTCGACGGCTCGACGGCGGCCGTCCGCGCCGTGTCGATCCTTGGGTTCATCGTGATCAGCCTTGGATACCCGATCACGTTCGAGACGCTGACCCGCGGCCGCACCCCGGGTGCCTACGCGCTGGGCCTGCGCGTCGTCCGGGACGACGGCGGGTCGATCCGCTTTCGGCACGCGCTCATGCGCGGCCTGGCGTTCTGGCTCGTCGACTACTCGGTCTGGACCGGTTTCACCTTGGGCGCGATCGTCTGTGCCGTGCACCCGCAGGGCAAAAGGGTCGGCGACATCCTGGCCGGGACGATCGAGATCCGCACCCGGTCACCGAAGGCCTCCGAGCCCATCCCGGACCCCGACCCGCGCTGGGCGTCGTGGGCGCAGCAACTGGAGATGAGCCGCGTCACCGAGGAGCAGTTCGCCGCCGCCCGCTACGCGCTCGCGCGCCGGGCCCAGATGCGTCCCGACTACCGAGCCTTGCTGATCGGCGAGTTGGCCGCGCAGATCACGCGGCGCACCGCGCCCGCTCCCCCCGCTGCGCTGAGCGCCGAGGACTTCCTGATCACGCTGCTCGGCGAGAACCGCCGCCGGGCCACGGGCAAGGTGCTGGCGTCGTTCGGGGTGCCGTCGTCGCAGGATCTGCCGGCGGGTTGGCGATAGAAGGCCCCTTAGCTGTTGATCAGGGCCGCTTATCCGGCCCGAATCAACAGCTTGTTTGGTGCCGGCGATCCGGGCCGAGAAGAGCTGGGTCGAGCTGGCGCTAGGCTGCGGTCGTGGCCGACAAGACGCTGCTGATCATGCGGCACGCGAAGTCGTCGTGGAGCACCGGTGCTCCCGATTTCGAGCGGCCGCTGTCGGATCGCGGTCGTCGTGATTCGACAGTGGCCGGCCGGCTACTGGCCGGCCGAGGGGTGCGTCCCGATCTCGTGCTGTGCTCCGCGGCGGCGCGGACGCGCCAGACCTGGCAGCGGGTCGCCGCCCAGGGCGTCGAGGCGAAGCTGGTGGAGTTTCGGCCGAGCATCTATCACGCCGACCCGATCGACCTGATCCTGGAGTTGAGCGTGCTGCCCGAGGCGGCCAAAACCGTGCTGGTGTTCGGCCACGAGCCCACGATGAGCGACTTGGTGGCCCACCTGGTCCGGACCGACCCGCGGCAGTTGCTCCCCGACATCTTCAACAAGTTCCCCACCTCGGCCATCGCCACGCTCGAGCTGGACGTGCCCTGGGCAAGGATCCGCCCGCCGGCGGCGACCCTCGTCTCGTTCGACATTCCGCGGGGCTAGCTGGCCGTTTGCGGCTTTCGAAAACACCGAGGGCCACCGGAGGGCGCGAGGAACGGTTTCGGCTGGTCACCGAAGGAGCCGTCCTTAGTAGCGGTACAACTCCGCCTTGTACGGGCCGGCGGCGTCGACACCCAGGTAGTTCGCCTGCTCGTCGGTCAGCTTGGTGAGCCGGACGCCCAGGGCGTCCAGATGCAGGCGGGCGACCTCCTCGTCCAGGTGCTTGGGCAGCGTGTAGACGCCGATCGGGTACTCCTCGGGCTTGGTGAACAACTCGATCTGGGCGAGCACCTGGTTGGTGAACGAGTTGGACATGACGAAGCTCGGGTGGCCGGTCGCGTTGCCGAGGTTCAGCAGACGTCCCTCGGACAACACCAGGATCGCGTGCGGCGAGACGCCGTCGGACGCCGGGAAGACCCACTGGTCGACCTGCGGCTTGATGTTTCGCCGCTCGATGCCCGGCCAGGAGGCGAGGCCGGCCATGTCGATCTCGTTGTCGAAGTGGCCGATGTTGCCGACGATCGCCAGGTGCTTCATGCGGCTCATCTGTTCGGCGGTGACGACGTCCAGGCACCCGGTGGCGGTGATGACGATGTCCGCCTCGGCGATCACGTCGTCCAAGGTGGCGACCTGATAGCCGTCCATGGCCGCCTGCAGGGCGCAGATCGGGTCCACCTCGGTGACCACGACGCGGGCGCCTTGCCCGGCCAGAGCTTCGGCGCAGCCCTTGCCGACATCGCCGTACCCGCACACCACCGCGACCTTGCCGCCGATCAGGACGTCGGTGCCGCGGTTGATCCCGTCGATCAGGGAATGGCGGATGCCGTATTTGTTGTCGAACTTCGACTTGGTCACCGAGTCGTTCACGTTGATCGCCGGGAACAGCAGCGACTGCGCCTTCGCCATCTCGTACAGGCGATGGACGCCGGTCGTCGTCTCCTCGGTCACGCCCAGAATGCTGTTCGACAGCGCGATCCAGTCGACCTTCCGCGCTTCCAGCGAGCGCGTCAGGGTGGCCAGCACGACCGCATACTCTGCGGAGTCCTTCGCCGTGGGCTGCGGTACCGCCCCCGCCTTGAGGAACTCGATCGCCTTGTGCACCAGCAACGTGGCGTCGCCGCCGTCGTCCAGGATCATGTTCGGGTGGGCGTCTGGCCAGTCGAGGATCTGCTCGGTGCACCACCAATACTCCTCCAGAGTCTCGCCCTTCCAGGCGAAGACCGGGACGCCGGCGGGCGCGTCCGCGGTGCCGTCCGGACCGACGACGACCGCGGCGGCGGCGTGGTCCTGGGTGGAGAAGATGTTGCACGACGCCCAGCGGACCTGCGCACCCAGCGCCACCAGCGTCTCGATCAGGACGGCGGTCTGCACCGTCATGTGCAGCGAGCCGGCGATCCGCGCGCCGGCCAGCGGCTTCGACTCCGCATAGCGCTCCCGCATCGCCATCAGTCCGGGCATTTCGTGCTCGGCCAGGGTGATCTCTTTGCGGCCGAACTCGGCCAGGCTCAGGTCAGCTACGCGAAAGTCCACGGGGGTGGAGCCTACCCGGGGCAGCTCCCGGCGGGCCAACCGCCGTCCCCAAGGATGTGCCTACCCGGCCAGATATCGAAGGGCGAGTGCGTAGCCGTCCAAGCCGAGTCCGGCGATCACGCCCAAGACGTACGGCGAGATGACCGAGTGCCGGCGGAACTCCTCACGGGCGTGGACGTTGCTGATGTGCACCTCGATCACGGTCTCCACCTGCGCGACGGCATCGGCGATCGCGATGGAGTAGTGCGTCCACGCGGCCGGATTGAGGACGACCGGCGTGCCGGCGTCCGCGGCCTCGTGCAGCCAAGCGACCAGTTCGGCCTCGGCGTCGGTTTGGCGCACCTCGACGTCCAGGCCGAGTTCGGCGCCGAGAGTGACCAGATGTTCCGCGAGCTGGGCATGGGTGGTGGCGCCGTAGATGTGCGGTTCGCGCGTGCCCAGACGGCCCAGGTTGACGCCGTTGAGGACGAGGACCCGATCGCTCACAGCCCCTCCTCCTCGGTGTAGCCGAGCATTCCGGGAGCGTGTTCGTCCTCGTCGGGGTGGTAGACGTCCGGCTCGAGGTAGACCAGCGCCACCGACGGCGCGGCCTCGCGGACGGCCGCCTCGGCGGTGTTGATCACCTCGACCACCCGCTGGACGGACGCGGTCGGCTCGATCTCGATCTTCGCCGCGACCAGTACCTCCTCGGGTCCGAGGTGCAGCGTCCGCATGTGGATCACCTTCGTCACTCCGGACGACCCGCCCAGCGCCGACTTGATGGCGGCGATCGACTCCGGCGAGGCGGCCTCCCCAATGAGCAGGCTGTTCATCTCGTACGCGAGCACGATCGCCACCACGATCAGCAGCGCGCCGATCATGGCGGTGCCCACGACGTCCCAATAGCCGTTGTGGGTGAGCAGCGTCATGCCGACGCCGAAGAGCGCGAACAGCAGGCCCAGGAGCGCGGCGAAGTCCTCGAGCAAAATCACGGGAAGCTCGGGGGCCTTGGCTCGGCGCACGTACTGCGCCCAGCTCTGGCGACCCTTGGTAACGATGGATTCGCGGATCGCCGTCCGGAACGAGAACCCCTCCGCCGCGATCGCCGCCAGCAAGACCACCAGCGGCACCCACCACCAGGGCCCCTCGAGCATTTCGTTGGGGTGCCCGGCGTTCACCTCGTGCCACTTCTCGTAGGCCTCGTAGAGGGCGAACAGCCCGCCGAGGCTGAACAGGATCACCGACACCAAGAAGGCGTTGACGAAACGGGCCGACCCGAAGCCGAAGGGGTGCTCCTCGGTCGCCTCGCGTTTCGCGGCCCGCGACCCGGCCAGCAGCAGGAACTGGTTCGCGGTGTCGGCGCAGGAGTGGATCGCTTCGGCCAGCATCGAAGAGGACGCCGTCAGTGCCCAGGCCGTGAATTTGGTGACCGCGATGAACGCGTTCGCCGTCAAGGCCGCCAGGACGGCCTTCGTGCCACCGGATGCGCTCACGCGCGACATCCTGCCAGACGCCCGGGGGGTCGCGATCGGCAAGTCGCCGGGCGGTCCGCAACCGGGCGGATCGTCCTTAGAGGCGATCCAGGCCGATGCGCAGATACGCCGCGCCGAAGCGGCCGCGCTGCAGCAAGGTGGCGTAACGCTCCATCGCCGAATCGGCCAGGTGCGAGACTCGGGCGACACGCAGGTCCTTGGCCTCGGCGGCCGCGATCAGGTCCGCTTGCGCGGCCCGCAGCCGATCGTCCTCCAGCCCGTCGTCCAGGACGACCAGCGCCGGGCGCGGATCGATGGCCGAGGAGTCCTCGTCGAATGGGTCGGCGAACGGGTCGCGGGCGAGCGCCGACGTCAGCAGCGGTAGGAGTTCGCCGGCGTCCGCTGCCAGCGCGACTCGGCCGCTGGCTTGCCGAAGCGCCTCGGCCACGCGTCGCGACGCCCGCGCGGCAAGCACCGACCCACCCCAGACGAGGGGGTAACCGTCGGCCACTTCGAGCGCCAGTAGCTTCGCCGGGTTCACGCTGGCGTCCGCGTGCACGGAGCACTCCTGCGCGACGGCGTCCATCGCGCCGGCGACGGCCTCGGCGCAAACATAGGGGCCGAGTTCGAGCCGGTGCAGCGCGATCAGCATGACGACGGCGGCGGCCAGGCGATCCCCGGTCCGCGTCGGCAAGATGGTGGTGGCCCGCGAGTCGGCCCCCCGAGCCAGGGGCGAATCCGGCGGACTGCATACGATCAGTTGAGCACCGCGCCGGGCGGCCTCACCGACCAGCGGGAGCGCGGAGTGGTCCGGCCCATCGAGAACCACGACGAGATCGAGCGGGCCTACCCAGCCGGGCAGGGACGACGCCGGCCAAGCCACGAATGGCGCCGGGCAGGTCGGCTCCAGCATGGCGCGCAAGAGCCGAGCCTCCGGCCCGATCGCCAGGACGGCCCGGGGTCGGCTCCGATCGGACAGCCCGGCCAAGGGCTCCTCGGCGCCGGCATGCTCGATCCGGATGCGAGCCCCCGCCTGGGCCAGGTGCCGCAACGCCGGGTCGGCCCGGTGTAGGGCGTCGGGGTCGTCCAGGCGATAATCCTCGAACTGCGCCATCAGGTTTGCCCGCTCAGCGCTGCGGACGCGGCCGGCGGGCCTCGTCCACGAGCAGCACCGGGATGCCGTCACGCACCGGGTAGGAAAGCCCACAGGTGCGCGCGGTACAGACCAACTCGCCCGCGTCGTAGTCCACGGCCAGCTTGCCGTGGCAGTTCGGGCAGGCCAGGATGGCCAGCAATTCCGGCGCCAGTTCGATGCTCATCGCAATCCCTTCGGCCCACTCAGGGCACCCTCAGTCGGTCGTGCGAATGATAGCCAGCGCCTCATCGCGGAGCGCCGCCATGGTCGCCCCCGAACGCGCCTCCACATTCAGGCGCAACAGCGGCTCGGTGTTGGACGGCCGCACGTTCAGCCACCAGTCCGGCGCGTTGACCGTGAGCCCGTCCAGCCAGTCCAGTTCGGCGCGGTCGGCGAAGGCGTCGGCCACCCGCTGCATGACCGCCGCCGGATCCCCGACCGTCGAGTTGATCTCGCCCGAGGCGACGTACACCGAGTAGCGCTCCACAAGGTCCGACAAACCGACGTCCGCCTTGCCCGCCAGGGCCAGGACGTGCAGCGCGGCCAGCATGCCGGTGTCGGCGCTCCAGAAGTCGCGGAAGTAGTAATGCGCGGAGTGCTCGCCGCCGAAGACGGCGTTGTGCCGCGCCATCAGCGCCTTCACGTAGGTGTGGCCCACCTTGGAGACCTTGGTGTGCCCGCCCGCGGCCTTGACCGCCTCGGCGACCGCCCGGGAGGTGATCGTGTTGATCACGATCGTGCCGCCGGGCTCGCGGGCGAGTTCCTGCGCGGCGATCGCCGCGGTGATGATGGACGGGCTGACCACCTCGCCGCGCTCGTCGATGATGAAGCAGCGGTCGGCGTCGCCGTCGAAGACGAGCGCCAGGTCGGCGCCGTGCTCGACGACCGCCCGCTGGGCGTCCACCAGGTTCTGCGGTTCGAGCGGGTTGGGTGGATGGTTGGGGAAAGAGCCGTCCAACTCGCAGAACAGCTTGACCAGTTCGAGGTTCAGCGGCTCGAGGACGGCCGGGCAGGTGTGCCCCGCCATGCCGTTGCCGGCGTCCACGACGACCTTCAGCCGCTTGATGCCCGAAAGGTCCACAAGCGAATGCAGGTAGGCGGCGTAGTCGCCCAGTAGGTCCTGCTCCCGGCGAGTTCCCGGCCGATCGAGCGCCGGCAGGTCGTCTCCGGCCAGCTCGCGGATTCGCACCAGCATGTCCGGCGTGACCGGCGCGGCGTCGGCCAGGCAGAACTTGACCCCGTTGTAGGAGGCCGGGTTGTGGCTGGCGGTGAACTGGACGCCCGGCATTTCCAGCCGCCCGGAGGCGAACCAGAGCTGGTCGGTGCTGGCCAGGCCGATATCGACCACGCTGGCGCCCCGCGAGGTGGCGCCGTCGACGAACGCCGCGGCCAGCTGCGGTCCGGTGGTACGCATGTCGCGGCCCATCACGAACGTCTTGCCGGCCAGGTCGAACACGTCGGCGAACGCGGCGCCGATCCGGCGGGCGCCGGCCTCGTCCCATTGGGCGTCGGGCACGCCAGCCAGCCCGCGGATGTCGTTGGCCTTGAAAATCTCGGCGCAGATCATGGTGTCGCTTTCAGTTTCCCGGGTCGGCAAGGACAGCGAGATGGCCCTTGCGGCGCAACTCGACGATGGGTGCGGCTGGCGGGGGCGCCGGGGTGGCGGGCAGGCCGAGGCCGATCTCGCGCACCGCATCGGCCAGCGCTAGGAGATCGTCGTGGGACGGGCCCGGCGTCGTCGCTTCGATCGGCAACCGGATCACTTCCCAGCCGCGGGGCGCCGACAGCCCGCGCATGTGCGTGGCGCACAAGTCGTAGCTGCCGGGCTCGGCGATGACGGCCAGCGGTCCGAGCACGGCCACCGATTCGGAGTAGACGTAAGTCAACGTGGAAACGGCGGCGCCGGCGCAGCCCGTCCGGGAGCAGGTCCTGGATCTCACCCGAGGCACGCTACCGGTCCGGCGCGACCCGGCCGCCCGGTTTGGCGTCGTGTCGGGCGCAGTAGGGTGGCCGCCATGTCGAAGTCCCGGGACCGTCACGCCCGTGGCCTGCGCGGTCCGATGGCGCTGCCGAACCCGCTGACGGGTGGCCCCGTTCGCATCCGGCGCCGCCCGCGTCCCGGCGAGTTCTTCGTCACCTGCGTCGGTGAGGCGGTCACCCGCATCGGACGCCAGTGCCCGGGCGTCCTGGAATCGGTCGAGATCGGCATCGAGGACGTCCCCACGCTGGAGGGCGCCTGGTCGCGCGACCGCGTCCCGCTGGCGGCCGCGCTGGAGGCCACAGCCGACCGGCCCAGCCAGGTGATCATCTACCGGCGTCCCCTGGAGCACCGCGCGGCCAGCCGCAAGGGCCTGCGCATCCTCGTCTACCGGACGATCGTCGAGCAGCTTTCCGCCCTGACCGGCATGCCCGTCTCCGAGATCGACCCCGAGGGCCTGGCCGCCGACGACGACTGGGGCGAGTAGTGCCCGGCGCCAGCGACTCACGTCCGGCGCACCGGCCGGACCGCGAAATCCTGAATGAATCCGAATCCCGTTCGCATTTCGGCCAAACCCGGTAGCTCGCGGGTCGACACCAGTTCCCAGTCGCGCACCCGGTAGGTGACGAGCCGGATACCATCCCCGTCGGATCCGAGCCCGGTCAGCACAAAGGCTTGGTCGCCTTCGAAGCTGTAGATGGCATTGTCGAGGCCCACCCTCGGCAAACCCGCCCTGACTTGCCGAGTGCTCCCGTCTTTTACGGCTGTCCGGTAGACGACGCCGTCGCCGGCTACCCATGACACGTAGCCATCCGAAATGGTCGTGGCAGCGTACTGGGGCCGGGAGATCGCCGCCCTGGCAAACTCGCGGGGATGCCCGTCCGCGCCCTTGAGTTCGATCAACCGCAGACTCCCCGACCGAACATCCGCGACCGTAAGGAAGCCCGGCACCAGGTCGTCATCGGGGCTGCTCGTCGGTGGTCGATCCGGCCGCGCGTCATCATCGCCGTGCAACACGAGAAGCTGGTCGTTGACACACGGTGTGCGGTAGTTGAGACCACCGATGGTGACGCCGTCGCTGGACCGTCCGATTGGCCGCGCGGCGGCCACCGACCCGGCCGGCAACGCGACGATCCGATGCGTGCGGCTTTGGGCCATAGAGGGATGAGTGATCGCGAAATAGGACGAGCCGCACCCACCGATTGCGTCCGCCATGCCGTCCAACGGCCTGGTGACGCTCCCCCGCGGACCGAATGTGGTTACGTCGAAGCGATATCCGGCCGCCACAAAGCCCGCATTGAATACGCCGATGAACTCGCCGTTCACCGCACCCGGATAGATCCCCGTCTGGGTACTCGCCGCAACGCTTCTGGGCGTGGCCCGAAGTGAGCTGGACAAGACATAGTCCTGACCCCTGTCCGAGAAGGCCAACCCAGCCTCCCCCCAGACCAGTCTCGGCGTATCTATTCCCGCTGTGTCCAGCTTGCTCAAGGAGTTATCTGGCCCAATCAGGACGATTCGACCGGCCATCACGGCGACGTCCCACGACTGCGGTGCGATGACCACCGCAATCTCGGCCTCACCGACCGCATCGGCCCGCCGGTCCGCCGCCGTGCAACCCGTCAGCGCCAAACAAAGGCCCACAAGTAGAGCGGCCAACCCCCGAACTTCCGGCAGGGGCGGAACTCTCCGCCCCCGCCGGTTGCGTGTCTCAGTACACACGATAAGTGCGCGTCCAGCCACTGGCATCGATGTCCCACGGGTATACCCCCGAGCCGCCGTTACCGTCGAGATCGATTCCCGATCCGCCCGCGTAAGCGGCCCAGACAAGCTGGGAGCAGTTGTAGTTGCTGGCCCACACCCGATGGTTGTCCCAGAAATTCAGGTTGTAGGGCTTTCCGCGGAGGTAGTTGATCGCGAAATTCGCCGCTGAGTCGCGCGACGCCGGCGAGGCTGCCACATAGTCCTGCACCGAGCCCGCGCCCACCATCACGTTCCAGGAGTTCACCCAGACGCTGTTTTGGCCATTCCCCGGCGCATGAACGATGCTGCTCGACGACACAAAGATGCCGGTGTGTCCATACCAAAGGAACCCCGACGTGGACACAAACACGTCGCCCCGGTACAACGCGTAGCCCAGCGGCCGATCCCCGCTTGCCGAGCTAGTTCCGCGGACACGATTCCCTCGGGCCCTGGCCACAGCGGCTTTAGCCGTTTGCGCTTCTTTGACCCAGCCACTAAGGACCGATTCGACGCTTCGACGCTGGGTCTGGGCCGTCCTTTGCGCCGCAGCCTTCACCTGGCCGGCCGGAACTCGGCCCAGCCTCGCCAACGTGGCGATATCCGACCCCTGGTCGGCGTGGGCAACGGCCGCCCCCGCCCCCAAGAACATTGTTGCGGCTACTGCGGCAGCCACTAATCCAGACCTGACCTTCATGATTGCTCCAAGCTTCGATTCTCGATGACTACAACTCCCGGGGTGTGGCCAGTTCAGCAACAGGAATCGCCGTGGCGGGGTCGCGCCGCGGAACCGTACGACTTAATACGGGTGGACGCGGTCAGTTGTCCAAACCCGATCGGCCAGCGCAGAATCGAGAATTGCTCGACGCGCAACCAGCGCCGACTGGTGCCCTCGCCGCGCGCACTTGGACGCACATGACGCGGCCATGGGCGAACACCGCCGGGTTCCGGCTCGGACCCTCAGACAGGCTCGGGGGCATAAGCGGACGACCTGCGACAGGCTCAGTCGCTGCGCGGGCGTCCTAACCGCGCGCCGCTCCCGGGTCCAGCGAGACGTTGGGGCCCGAACTTCGGGTCGGCGCGTTGAGGCCGACTATCCCGAGCCCGACGCGGCTGCCCGAAGTCTGGTCGATGGTGACAGCCGCATGCACCGAATCCGAGTCGGTGGTCCAGCGGAACGTGCCCGCCGATCGCAGCGCCAGCCCGGCGCTCGCGCCGGCAGCCACCCGGATACGGGCCGGACCTGCGGCGCCCACCTCGACGCTGACCGTCGCCGGAGAACCACTTGGGTTCGCGAACCACAGCGTCGTCGGATCGGCCAGCGCGAGCGACCCCTGGGCGGGAAGGGCTGTGGTCGCGGCGCTCAAGGCGAAGTCCGGGATGCGCGAATCCGCATTGGTCGCCAGGACGGCTGCGGTGACCGGCTGCGACGCGTTGAGCCGCAGGCCGACGGCCTCCCCGCCGAGCGCCGAGGTGAGGACGAGCGTGCGGGTCGCGTTCGCGGGGACGTCCAGGTGATCAGCCCCGACCCGACCGGCGGTCCCCGCGCCGCTCATGGCGCCGATGTCGACCGACGCGATCCGGTCGTTGGGGTTGGTCACCACCAGCACCCGCTCGCCCTTGCCGCCAGGCACCGCCGGCACGACGCTGGTCTGGGCCGGATCGGCGGCGGAGCCGATCCAGTCGACGCCGGCTGGGGACGTCCCCGACCAGGCGTGCTGGACGGCGAACGCGGCCACCCGGCCCTGGCTGGTCTCGACTCGGACGGCCAGCGCGGCGTCCTTGGGCAGCGCCGAGCCACCCACCAACGGGCCCAGGGGGACGCTGCGCGAGCCGTGCGCGGAGACGATCAGGCCTCGTCCACCCGGGGTGACCAGCGGTCCGTCGGGGCCGAGTAGCGTCAGGTCGGCCGCGGCGTCGGCGGCGTCCGGGTTGAGCAGCAGCAGATCGGCCGAGGCGTCCTGGCTGACCCGGAGGCCCACCAGCCATTGGGTCCCGCGCGCGGGGGCACAACTGGCGGCGGCGACGCCGCGCTGAGCGCCGGCGCCCGCCCCCGCCACCGAGGCCAGGTGCGTGGCCGGCCCGGTGACGACGCTCGGCCCAAAGACCGAGACGGCGCCTGGCTCCGCCTTCGACGCCGCTTCGGGACGCCCGAGCGGCGCCACGCCACTGGCGCCGCCGGCGGCCAGCCGGGTCGATCGTTCGGAGCCGATCGGTCCGGGGCAGACGGTCGCTATGTCCGGCGCCGGCTCAGGGGTCGGCGCCGGAACGGACACGCCAGGGACGCCGGCGCCCAGGCCAGCGCCCACCGCCACCAAGGCGGCGGCGAGAGCTCCGGCTGGCCAGCCCTTCATCCGCGCACCTCCCGCAGCACGCGGCGCGGCGCGTCCGACCCTCGTCGGCGCAGCGGCGGCGCCGCCATCACCATCGCGACGACCAGGAGGCCGAGTTGGGCCCAGACCCACCACCCGCCAGCCGGAGCACGGCCGTAATCCACGCGGCCGCCCTCGGCAGGGATCTCGAAGCGCTGCCCGAAGCCGGCGCTGGAGGCCCGATCGACTTGGCGTCCCGAGACCCTTACCTGCCACGGCGCTCCGGCTTCGGCCAAGGTGAGCGTCCGCCCGGCGGGCCCGGACGGGACGTCCGCACCCGAGGGCAGCGGCTTGGCCAGGCCACCGCCCAGCAGCATCGCCCGCGCGGAGTCGCGGACCGGCCAGACCCAGCCCCGCGCGTCGCCGGTGCCGACTCCGAGCCCGGGCGCGTTGGCGATGGCGACTCGTTGCGCCGGCGTGGAGCCGCGCACCCAGAGGTGGCCGACACCGAGTTGGCGCAGATCCGGCAGCAGGCTCGCATCGGCGCTGCCACCGACCAGGCGGCCGGCGACCGAACCGCCCAGCGCGAGGGCATCGGGAGAGCCGGCGAACAGGCCGCCGGACTCCTGGTCGCCCAGGCGAGGCTGGTCGTCTTGGAGGAGGGCCCAACCGGCCCGGCCGTCGGCGAAGGTGATGGCTAGCGTCCGAGTGGGCGGTTGGCCGACCTGAGCCTGAGCGACGAACGCGGGCAGGGTCTTTAGCGGGTCGCGGCGCAGTCCCGCCGACCCGCCGACCAGCCAACCCACGGCGCCGGCGATCAGGGCCACCGACGTCACGACGGCCGTGGCCGCGGCCAGCCGGCGCCGCTCGTCGACCCCGAACAAGCCCACGACCGCCGCACACACCAAGGCGCCCGACGCCGCGACGAGCCACGGACCGGCGTCGGGGCGGACGGCGACCCCGGGCGCCACCTGCACCAGCGTGCGGCCCAGGACGCCCGCGACGCCCAGGCACAGGGCCGCCGAGGCGACCCACCACAGCGAGCGGGCACGCCGGGTCGCACCGGCGACCGCGAGGGCGAGCAGCGCGATCGCGAACGTCCAGGCGGCCCACTCGGGGACGCCGTTGTGGTCGCGGCCAAGCAGCACCTCGCTCGCGCTCGGAAGGGCGCCTGCGGGGACGGGATCCGGTCCGGTCAGCAGCCGTCCGGGCCAGGCGACGAGCGTCCCGAGCCAAGGGGACACGAGCAGCGGCGGGGTCAGCGCGGCGACCGCCGCGGGGCCCGCGGGAACTACCTTTCGTAGCGCACCGACAGCCAGGACGACGACGGCCGCGCCGAGCAGCGGTGGCCAAAAGGACCCGCCGACCGTGGTCAGGACGGCCACCACGAAGGGCCAGCGCCAGCGTTGGCCCGCTTCTTCGGCCAGGTCGGGCCAGCGGCAGGCCGACCACAGCAACAGGGGTCCGACGATCCCCAGGACGAGGGCGGCCAACTCCCCCCGGGAAACCGCCCCCAAGACGACGGGTGCCAGCGCTGCCATGGCGGCGGCGGCGTGCGTCGCCAGTCCCGCGCCGCCGGGAACCAGGCGTCCCAGACCCACCACCCAGCACGCCCACGAGACCGGGACGAACCCGAGCACGAGCAGCGTGATCGGCCAAACCGGGCGTCCCCATCCGATCACCGACGCCACGGCGAGCACCTGCTCCCAACCCACGCTCGACCAGCCGGCGAACCCCGCGGCCGATTCCGGCGCCGGCAGGAGCCTGGGCCCGACGAGGTGGCCTTCGCCGAGCAGCGAGACGGCGGCGATCAGAGCCAGCAGCGTCGCTCCGAGCACCCAGGCCAGCGCCGGCAGCCGACGGCGAGGGCGTCCGGCTGCGGTCGAGAAGAACCCGTCGCCGGCCAACTCTTCGGTGGAGACGGGCGGCTCCTCCTCCCCCGACCACTCCCCCAGATCTGCGACCCAACCGGCGAGCGCCTGCGCCCTCCGGCGCACCCAGCCCCGCGCGCCAGGCCGCAGCTTCGCCACCCGAGCCCTGGTGCTCGCGTCCGGACGAAGCTCGGCGACGCGCTCCCGCAGTGTCTGGTTATGCGGATCGCGCAGCCACGAGCGCAGCGCCCGGATCTCGTCGGCCGCGCGCCGCGGGTCCTTGCCGAGCAGGTAGCCCAAAGCGGCGAGAGCGCTACAGATGGGAAGCCAGAACGGATAGGCCGTGCGGGCGTGGGCGGCGGCGAGCAAAAGACCGCTCGCCCGGTCGGCGACCGGATCGGCCGCCTCGCCTCGGTGGTGCATCGCGGCGCCCGGGGTCAGGGCGACCCGGTGCCCGGCCAGATTCGCCCGCCAGCCGAACTCCACGCCGACGCGAGAATCGGCGATCCGCTCGTCCAGGCCGCCCAGGTCGACCAGCACCGCCCGCCGCACAAGCAGCCCGCAGGTCGGCAGGCCGAGAACGTCGACCGGGTCGTGTTGGCCCTGATCGTGCTCGCCCGGCTCGGCGAACTCGACGGCCGCCCCGGCCGGGCCGACCGAGACGTCCAACTCGGCGATCAACCGTCCGAAACCCCGGCGGCGCGGCTGGACCAGCAGAGGGCCGGTCGCCGCCAGATCCGGCTCCACGAGCAGGCGAGCCAGCAGGATCGAAAGCGTGTCCTGGTCGAAGGTCGCGTCATCGTGCAGCAGCCAGACGAACTCCTCGGTCGCCCCCCTCAGGCCCTCCTTGACCGCGGCCGAGAAACCCGCCCCGGACGTCCCCCGGAACTGCGCCCCGGGCCAGGGTGCCTCCCCGCCCGTCGTGCCGTCCGCGGTCTGCTCGCCGACGACGACGATCCGGTCGGGACGCCGCTCAAGCCGCCCCAGACAGTCCAGAACGCCTGCGACCCTGGTCCGGGGGGCCACCAAGACGGCGAGGACCGATGCCGTGTTGAGGTCGGGGACAGCTTCGGCGGGCCGTTCGTGGGCCCACGCCCACGGGTCATCTGCTTGCGTCACCGTCGTCCCTGCCTCGACCGAACAGAACGACTCAGCTTAGTTGCGCCCCCACCGTGTCGGCGGGCACGGCTCGGTTGGCGGAAACGAGACCTGAGCACAGCCGGCCGGGCCGGTCATGTGGTGCTGACATGACCGGCCCGGCCGAAGTGGTTTGGGATGTTGGTCACTTGGTCGACCAACCTGCATCAAGTTTTGGGTCCCGCCGGCCTGGTGCGACTTGCCCCAGCTACCGTCGGACGAAGGGTGCGTCAGACGGCGCGCCGCTTGAGCTTGCGCCGCTCGCGCTCGCTCAGGCCGCCCCAGATCCCGAACCGCTCGTCGTTGGACAGGGCGTACTCGAGGCAGTCGCTCCGGACGTCGCACGAGTGGCAGACCCGCTTCGCCTCGCGTGTCGAACCGCCCTTCTCCGGGAAGAATGCCTCAGGATCGGTCTGCGCGCACAACGCCTTGTCCTGCCAACCGAGCACCCCCGAATCGTCGCTGTCTACGAGCGCGAGCACGTCCTGCATGAATCCTCCTCGACCGGGGACGCGAACTACATGACAGGAATTACACGCCTGTAAGTTGCATCCGTCAAGAGCGGAATTCGAATTGGACGCGCGGCTCGTCCGCGATCCCGGTGAGGTAAGGGCGCCGTCCCAGCAGGCGCGCTGACGGGCAGTCCCCGTGGCCGCGAGGTGCGACGGATCAAGGCTTCGGCTGCTCCACGGGGAGCCATTGTCGCGAGGCCGGCCCAGCGGAATCCGTCGGCTCGGCGGCCTGATCCGACGCGGACGCCGGCGTGCCAGGCGCCGCTTGCCACCGATCGGCAGCAGCCGGCTGGCCGGCTGCGCCCCAAGACGAGGCGGACGCCCCGCTCGCGGCGTCGGAGGCGGTTCGCCATGAGGCCCCCGCTGCCTGCTCCGGTTGCCACACCGGCGCCAGCACCGACTGAGCCTCGGCGGGCGCAGGTCGCGATTCCTCGAGTTCTGCCGGCTCATCAACCAGTGCGGTGGTGGCCGGAGTCACCCGGCCGGCGCGCAGCCCTCGGACCAAGAGCCACAACACGATCGCCGTGACCGCCTTGAGGACGGTGTCGAGTAGCCCGCCGAGAACCTCCATCACCATGGCGAATGGCGTGGCCGAGGCGGCGACCCCGACGATCATGAAGATCAGCCCGAGCGCTGTGCCGATGGTGACGAGCCACGCGGAGATCTTGGTCAGCCGTTGTGCGCGCGGGGTCGCCGGTGCCACGAACAGGCACGACAGCACCAAACCGATCAGCAGGATCGGTACCACGAGGTTCATGACCTTGCCGCTGACCGCCTCGAATGCGCGCGTGACGGTGAGGCCCTCGACCAGCAATCCGTAGACGATCTGACCCACGGCAAGCCCCATGCCGGCGAGCAGGACAGCCAGCACGACCCAAGTCGCCAACTCCCGAAACCGCTTCAGCTGATCGATCAAGCTCCACCTCTTCGCTAATGCGACTCAAGCCTAGGCCGACACGTCCGCGGTCTCGTTGAGACACCCCGCGTCCTGACGGACGGAGGGGGCGGCCGGGGGCTGCAAGACTGAAGCCGTGCAGGCAGATCAGGTCAATCGAGTCGTCGTACTGGCTGGTGGCGTCGGCGGCTCGCGCTTCGTCACGGGCGCCCGGTTGGCTTTTCCAGGTGCGGAGTTGTCGGTCATCGTCAACACCGCCGACGACATCACCTTGCATGGCCTTCGGATCTGCCCGGATCTGGACACCATGATGTACACCCTGGGTGGCGGCAACGACACCGAGCGCGGTTGGGGACGCGCCGACGAGGGCTGGCGCGTGATGGCCGAACTGGCCGCCTACCAGCAGGAGCCGACGTGGTTTTCCCTCGGTGATCGCGACCTGGGCACGCACCTGGTGCGTGCCCAGTTGCTCGCCCAGGGGCTGACCCCGACTCAGGTGACGGCTCGTCTGGCGCGGCGCTGGTTGCCCGCCGCCGGCATCCGGCTGCTGCCGATGACCGATCAGCCGGTCGAGACCAGACTCACGATCAGCGATGCCGACGGAGTTCGAGAAGTCCATTTTCAGGAGTACTGGGTGCGCTACCACGCGGCGCCGCGAATCACGCAGTTGTGGACGGAAGGCCTTGACCGGGCCCGGCCCTCCGAAGCGGTCACGGAGGCGATCGAGCAAGCCGATGTCGTGCTGGTGGCGCCCAGCAACCCGGTGGTCTCGATCTCCCCGATCATCAACGTGCCCGGAATGATCGACTTGCTCGTCAACGCCGCCGCGCCGATCGTGGGCTTCTCCGGCATCATCGCCGGCGCCCCGCTGCTCGGGATGGCGCACAAGCTGCTCCCGGTCATCGGCGTCGAGGTGAGCGCGGCCGCGGTCGCCCGCTTCTACGGCGCCCGCGCCCGGGGGGCCCTGCTGGACGCTTGGGTGGTCGACAACGCCGACGCCGCCGCGGTGCCCGGACTCGTGGCCGACGGCATCGCGACCGGGGCGACGGACCTGTTGATGCGCACACCCGAGGCGACCGCGGACATCATTCGCTTCGGCCTGGGGCTGCTGGCGTGAGCATTCTGATCTTCGCGCCCGAGGGCATCGGCGAAGTGGTCGCCGGGGACGACGTCGGCGAGCTCGTTTGCTCCGCCGTCGCGGCGGATCCCCTCGGCCCGCTTTGCGACGGCGACATCGTCGTCGTCACCTCCAAGATCGTCAGCAAGGCGGAGGGACGACGCGTCCCCGAGCACCAGCGGGAGGCCGCCCTGGCCGCCGAGACCGTCCGCACGGTGGCGGCCAGGCCGCGCCCGGACTCCGGAGCGCACAGATCGAACGCCGAACGGCCAGATTCGACCCTTGCGGGGATCGAACCGGCCCTTCCCGGTCCGATCTGTGCGCCCCTGATCGTGGAGAACCGGCTCGGAGTCGTTCAGGCCGCCGCCGGGATCGACGCGTCCAACGTGGCCAGCGGCGAAATCCTGCTGCTGCCGCTCGATCCGGACGCCTCATCGGTCCGAATCCGCGAGCGCATCGCCGAGCTGGCCGGGGTCCAGGTCGGGGTAGTCGTCAGTGACACCGCTGGCCGGGCTTGGCGGGTCGGCCAGACCGACCACGCGATCGGGCTGGCGGGAGTGGTCGGGCTGCTCGACTACGCCGGGCGCACCGACGCCTACGGCAACGAACTCAAGGTGACGCAGATGGCGGTCGCCGACGAACTGGCCGCCGCCGCCGACCTGGTGAAGTCCAAGCTGGGCGCCACCCCGGTCGCAGTCGTCCGCGGCTTGGCGCACCTGGTCGACAAGGCGGCGCCCGGGGCGCGCGTCCTGCAGCGACCCCGTGCCGCCGACCTGTTCGCCCTGGGCACGCGCGAGGCCGTGTTGCAGGCCGTGCTGCACGCGCTGGGTCGTGCCGACGACTACGAGCGCCTGGTGCGGGCCGACCCGCAGAAGGTGGTCGACGAACTCACCGCCGCGCTCGCCCGCCAACTCGAGCCCGGCCTGGCGGGGTTCGTCCGGGCGCTGTTGACGCAGCCCTAGGTCGGACGCCGGACAGCCCGCCGCACCGGCGCCGGTGAGACCCGGGCTCAGGAGTAGTCGGCGCCCAGCTCGGCGGCGACCTTGTCCACCAGTTCGCGGATCCGCTCGGTGGCGTCCATCGGGCACACCATGGTGATCTGGGGCGTGCGGACGACGACCGTGTCGCTCAAGCCGACGACGGCCACCAGCGAGTTCTCGCCGCGGTTGATCAGCAGGTTGTGGTGCGAGTCGATCTGCAGCGCCAGCCCATCGATCGCGTTGCCGTCGGCGTCTGCGGCGAGCTGCTCGGCCAGGCTGGCGAACCCACCGACGTCGTGCCACTGGATCGGCAGCGGAACCGCCACCACGTGCCCGGACGCCTCGCCGCGCGACACCGGCTCCATCACGCCGTAGTCGATCGAGGTCTTGAACAGCTTCGGATAGATCTCCTCCAGCAACTGGGGCTCGGCCGCCAGGCGGAGCACCTGCGCATAGGTTTCGGGCAGCAGCAGGCGTAGCTGGTCCAGCAGAGTGTCGGCGCGCCAGACGAACATGCCCGAGTTCCACCAGTAGGCGCCGGAATCGACGTAGGCCTTGGCGGTCTCGGCGTTCGGCTTCTCCTTGAACTCCAGGACGCGGCAGGCCTCGCCGAAGCCCGGCAGAGCCTCGCCGCGGTGCAGGTAGCCGTAGCCGGTGTGCGCCCCGGTGGGGACGACGCCGAGCGTGACCAGCGCCTGCCGATCGGATTCGGCCACGGCGAAGGCGTCGCGCAGCGCGTCCTGGAAGGCAATCACCGGGTGCATGATGTGGTCCGCGGTCACCTGGGCGATCACGGCGTCCGGGTCGCGCAGGGCCAGCACCGCGGCCGGCCAGGCGACGGCGTTGAGCGAGTCGCGTCCAACCGGTTCGCCAAGAAGGTTCGCCGCGGGCAGTTCGGGCAGGTCGGCGGCCACGGCCGGTGAATAGGCGGCGCCGGTGCACACCAGGATCTGCTCGGCGGGGACGACACCCAGCGCGCGCTCGAAGGCGATCCGAAGCAGGCTCTTCCCCTCCACCAGGGCCAGCAGTTGCTTCGGCGTCCCCTGCCTCGACAGCGGCCAAAGCCGCTTCCCCGAACCCCCGGCCATGATCACGACGTAGCGCATGGCGTTCAGCGTAACGGTCCATAAGCTGGGCCCATGGCAGAGCGCAACTGCGTGGAACGACTCGCGGCGCGCGTCCGAACCGACGCCGCCAGGCCCCTGCTGACCTATTACGGCGCGGCGGGCCGAACGGAGCTCAGCGCCAAGACATTCGCCAACTGGGCCGACAAGACGGCCAACCTACTGGCTGACCTGGGCGTCGGTCAGGGGGACCGGATCGCCGCTCCCCTGCTCACCACCCACCCGGGCCACTGGCTGGGGCTGGCCCTGACGATGGGCGCGTGGCAGGCCGGCGTCGGCGTGGTGGCCGCGGACGACCCCGAGACCGCCTTGGCTGTGGTGGGACCCGAAGCGCCCTACCCGCGGGCCGGCGTCTCGACCCTGGTCGCGTCGCTGCACCCGCTCGGGTTGGCGAACGTCGGCCTTGGCTCGGGTCTGCTGGACTTCACCACCGAGGTGCTGGCGATGCCGGACGCGCATTGGGCCGAGCCGCTGGCTGCCGACCAGGTCTGGTGGGTGGACCAGATCGGTGGGCTCACGGGAGCCGAGCTGGCGGCAGTGCCGGCCGCGTCCGGCAGGATGCTGGTGGTCGCCACGGGTGCGCGCCAGGCGGTCTTGGCGGGGCTGGTCGAGCCGCTGGCCGGCGGCGGTTCGGTGGTGGTAGCCGGCCCGGACGTCCCGGCCGACTACCTGGAAACCATCGCGCGCCAAGAGGGCGTCAGCGAGTAGCATCGCCCGATGCCCGAGAACACCCCCACCAATAAGTCGCACACCGGCGTCATCTGGCTGCTGATCGCGGCCGCGTTCGTCGTCATCTTGAACGAGACGATCATGAGCGTCGCGATCCCCGTGCTGATGCATGATCTGCGGATCGATGCCCAGACCGCGCAGTGGCTCTCGACCGGCTTCATGCTGGCCATGGCGGTGGTGATCCCGTTGACCGGCTTCCTGCTCGAGCGGCTGACCACCCGCACGGTGTTCATCATGGCCATGAGCCTGTTCTGCGCCGGGACGCTGCTGGCCGGGGTCGCGCCCGGCTTCGTCGTCCTGTTGCTCGCACGGCTCGTCCAGGCCAGCGGCACGGCGATCATGTTTCCACTGCTGATGACCTCCATCCTCAGCCTCGTGCCGATCGAGCGGCGCGGCCAGGTGATGGGCAACGTCAGCATTGTGATCTCCGTCGCGCCGGCGCTCGGGCCCACGATCTCGGGCCTGATCCTGCAGTTCCTGTCCTGGCGCTGGATCTTCTTCTTCGTGCTGCCCATCGCCGCGGCGATGCTGGTCCTCGGCGCGGTCAAGCTCGTCAATGTCTCCGAGACCCGCAAGGTGCCGGTGGACCTGGCCTCAGTGGCCTTGTCGGCCATCGGCTTCGGCGCGCTGATCTACGGTCTGTCGCAGGTGCTGATCCCGGCCCTGGCCGTGGGTGCGGTGGCTCTGGCCTTGTTCGTCTGGCGGCAGTTGGTGCTGCAGCGCCAGGACCGTCCGCTGCTCGACCTGCGCACCTTCGCCTTCCGCGACTTCACCTTCGCCATCGGCGTGATGATGATCGCCTTCGCGGGTCTGCTCGGGGTGGCGATCTTGTGGCCGATCTACCTGCAGAACGTGCACGGGCTTTCAACCGTGACCACGGGACTGCTGCTCCTTCCGGGTGGCCTGGCGATGGGCCTGCTCGGTCCCTGGGTGGGACGCCTGTACGACCGGTTCGGTCCCCGAGTCCTCGCCGTTCCCGGGGCGATCCTGCTCACGCTCGCACTGGCGTCCATGACGCTGGTCACCGCCGAGACCCCGCTGTGGATCCTGCTCGCGATGCATGTCACGGTCAGCCTCGCCCTGGCGTTCATCTTCACGCCGATGTTCACCGCGGGCCTGAACGTGCTGCCCCCGCACCTGTACTCGCACGGCAGCGCGATCTTGGGGACGCTGCAGCAGGTGGCCGGAGCCGCGGGCACGGCCACGCTGGTATCGGTAATGGCCATCACCTCGGACGCGCTGATGCGCACCGGGACGCCCCCCGTGGCCGCCCAGTTGCACGGCATCACGCAGGCGTTCTGGGTAGCGGTCGGGCTGGCCGCCGGCGCCGTCGTCTGCGCCCTGTTCGTGCGCGGCGCCAAGTCGCAGGTTCGAGCCGAGGACACGACGGAATCCGAGCCGGCGCCGGCGGCCGCCCACTGACTCCAAGGCGCCGTCAGCCCACGGTCAACCCACGGGTCAGCAGCAGGTTCATCACCACCCCGACGCCGACCGCGACGTAGGCCGGGACCAGCGTGCGAATGGGCTGCAGCACCTTGGCCCGGCCGAGCGAGCGCAGTGCGATCGGGACGGCCATGGGCGCGTAGACCCCGAGCGACACGTTGTCCATGGCTACCGCGATGAAGTCGCCGGCGCCCAGCGGAAGGTTCGCCAGCGCCAGCCACAAGCAGGCCAACCCGACCGCCACGACGGCACCGATGACCCACGCGTGGAACGCCACGGCCTGCACCTGGCCGGGCTGGTCGACCATGCCGACCAGAGTCTTGGCGTAGCGACGGCTCAGCCAGAAGATGCCGGCGATTCCGCCCGCGCACAGGATCAGCGACAGCCAAAGCGGCCAGTTCAGCAGCGTCGCCACGTTGCCCGTATCGCCCACGCCCAGGGGCGTAAGGCAGAAGTAGCTGATGCCCTCCATGGCACAGGTGAACGCGAACCACTTCCAGATCAGTGCCGGCAGCAGGGCCTTGAACGGCTGGAAGAAGATCAGGATCGAGCCCAGGACGGCGCTGAACACCGGCCCGGCCAGGTTGGTGATCACGCTGGCGGTCACGGTCTGGTCGGGCGTGAACGTAACCGCGAACGGGTATTGATGGATCTGGTACCCCAGCGCCAACCCCGCTGCGGCGTGTGCGCCCTCGTGCAGGACGATCGTGATCATCACCCCGATCAGGAACGCCGACGCCGAGGCGAGGCGAAGCGTGCCGTTCGACGCGGTAACCACCGAGGCGTCGGTCGCGGACGCGCCGCCGTCAGCGGTGTGAGCATCCTGGCTGCGCTTGGCCGGCAGGCTGGGGTCTGCGGGTGGCTTTGTCGTCATTTCCGGAACTCCTGATCGGCGACGGTTCACCAACCGTAGGTTACCGACGAGTCTACGAAACGGGCGCCTCGCCGCATCGACCGGCGCCGGATCCGCACCGCTCAGATCGGTGCCTCGACGTGTTCCTCGGGACGCTCGTGGGTGGAAAGGCCCAACAAGAAGCCTGCCCCCCACGCCCCGTGCATCACGGCCAGGACGCCGGGCAGGCGCAACCGGGCGGCCAGCGGCACCTTCGGCAGCGCGGCGGCCCCGACGATGATCCCGGCTAGGTACCCCGCCGGGGCCAGGAAGCCGAGCCGCAGCCACGCCGGCCCGAACAGCCCGATCAGGCCGATCAGCGTCCCGGCGCCCACGGCGACCACGGTAACCGGCGGAGCGAGGTAGCGCGGGTTCGCGGTCTCGGGGTAGCGGCGAATCACCTCGCGACGCCACTTACCGGTCTGGAAGAACTGCCGGGCCAGCGCCTTCACGTTGGACCGCGGCCGGTAGATCACCCGCATCGCCGGGGTGAACCAGATCTGCTCGCCGGCGGCCAGCAGGCGGTGGTTCAGCTCCCAGTCCTGCGCCCGATGCATGGTTTCGTCGAACCCGCCCGCCGCGAGCAGTGCGTCCTTGCGGAAGGCCCCGAGGAACACCGTCTTGGCCGGTCCGGCGGGGCTGTCCGCAAGATGAAAGGACGACCCTCCGAGCCCCAGCTTGGAGTTGTACGCCGCCGCGACCGCCTGCTCGAACGGAGTCCGGCCTTGGGCGTCCATGAGCCCGCCAACGTTCGCCGCACCCGTCTGCGCCAGCGTCCGGACGGCGGTGGCCAGGTACTGATCGGTCAACTCACCGTGGCCGTCCACACGGATGACGATGTCGTAGCGGGTCGCCGCGATCGCGAGGTTCAGCGCCGCCGGCGTCTTGCCGGTGGGATTCGCCACGACCCGCACTCCCGGGAGATCGCCGGCCAGACGCTCAGCGATCTCCTGCGTGGCGTCCTTGGAGGGCCCGACAGCCATCACCACCTCGAGCTGACCGGGATAGTCCTGCGCGATGATCCGGCGGACGGCCGACTCGAGGTGGTCCTCCTCGTTCAGCACCGGCATGACGACGCTGACGCCGGGCCAACCCCCGGCGGGAGGCGCAATCATCTCAACCGGCCTGGCACACCGACGAGAGATCGTCGGTCTGGCCCGCGTTCGTGGACTTCGTGGACGTG
>JBDHZK010000023.1:0-26000 GCA_039811865.1 Propionicicella sp.
CGACCAGCTAGTGCAGCGGCCGCACGTGCAGGCCGACGTCCGGATCGACCAGCGGCTCCTGGGCCGCCGCGATCCCGGCGACGCTCAGCGTGGCGGCCACGGGCACGTTGCGCTTGACCAGCGCCAACGCGATCGGGCCCCACTCGTAGTGCCGAGCCGACGTCCCGACGAAGCCGACATCGCGTCCCTCATGCAGCACGCGAGTCCCGGCCTCGGGCAGCGCCTCGGCGGAGCCGTCCACTTGCAGCCGGACGAGCCGGCGCGGTGGGCGTCCCAGCGTGTGCACCCGGGCGACGGTCTCCTGTCCGCGGTAGCACCCCTTGGCCAGGTGGACGGCCGGGCCCAGCGTCTGCCCATCCGGCATGGCGAGTTCGTTGGGGATCGTGCGGGCGTCGGTGTCGACGCCGATGCGCGGAACGCCAGCGGCCACCCTGCGCGCGTCGTAGGCCCAAGTGCCGGCCCGGGCATCCCCCAGGCCGTTGTCCAGTTCGGCCCGACGCACGAACTCCTCGTGCCCGCCCAGCGAGTCCGCAGCCGTCCGGACCAGGCCCGAGCCGGCGTTGCCCGCCCGCCAGATGACCGCGTAGTCGGCGGTGACGTCGGCGACCTCGACGCGCATCATGAAGCGCATCCGGTCCAACCACGCCACCAGCGGCCCGACCGCGCCTGGCTCGGTGAACGCCCAGAACGACTCGCCGTCGTCGACGCCCGAAAGGACGTACTCGATGTGGCCGTTCGGGTCCAAGACGTAGGCGGTCGTGCCCACGCCGGGCGCCAAGCGCTCCAGGTGCGCCGAGGTCAGCGAGTGCAACCAGCCGAGCCGGTCGACCCCTTCGACGCGCAGGACGCCTCGGTTCGACAGGTCCACCGACCCGCGCCCGGACTCCAGCAGCCGCTGCTCGGCGAACGGGTCGCCGTAGTGCCAAGGCAGCCCGGCGTCCACGCCGACTGCGACGAGCACGGGTCTCATCGGCGCTCGAGCGTCGCCCACAAGTACGACTGGAGCGGCTGGTCGGTGGTGGCCCGGTCGAACGACCACAGCAGCTTGCCGTCGACATTGCCGTAGAGCCGCCGGCCGGCGGTGTACTCCACCTCGGCGGTGGACGTCCGCGCGACGGCGTCGGTGATCAGGTCGATTCGCCCCGGTTGCAGCTTGCCGAACCAGATCTCGGCGAATCCCTCCGGGCTGGCCAGGACGACCTCGACCGTCCCGTCCGGCTGAGGACGCCAAAAACCCGACTCCATCAGCAGCGGCCGGACCGGTTGCCCGTCCGCGTCCGCCTCGAAGGTCTGGCACAGGTAATGCAGATAGTCCCCACCGTTGTCGTCGAAGTCGATCTGTTGGAAGAACTGCTCCTTGCCCAGCCCGGGCCATTCACGAAACCCAGTGCCCTCCCACCGGCCACGCAACCATGCCAACCCGACCAGCGCCGGATTCAGGTCCTGCGGAATCTCGAACATGTCACTCCTTGCCACGCTTCGCGAACAGGCGAATGAGCGCGAACACCGCGAGCAGGCCCAGCAGGATCGTGGCCACGATCAGCGTCACGGTCCCACCGGTGACCTCGATGATCGCTAAGCCAGTCACCGTGGGAGTCTAACTGCTGTCAACCAACGAACATTCCGGAGGCGAGCGGTGCGGGTAGTCGTGCAGCGGGTCAGTTCGGCCAGCGTGACGGTGGACGAGCGTCTCGTGGGACGAATCGACGAACTCGGCCTGCTCGTGCTGGTGGGGGTGACCCACACCGATACCGCCACCGACGCCGACCGGCTCGCCGAGAAGGTTTGGCGGCTGCGCATCCTGCCGGGCGAACGCTCCTGCGCCGACGAGGACGCGCCGCTGCTGGTGGTCAGCCAATTCACGCTCTACGCCGACACCCGCAAGGGACGCCGGCCGTCCTGGAACGACGCGGCGCCGCGTCCGGTCAGTGAGCCGTTGGTGGACGCCTTCGTGGCTGCCCTGCACCAGCGGGGTGCCCGGGTCGAGACGGGGACTTTCGGCGCCACTATGTCGGTCGCCCTCGTCAACGAAGGGCCGGTCACCCTGATTCTCGATTCCTGAGGACGTCCGGAGAGGCTCGCCGGGAAGCCAGCTCCCTGCGTGCGTGCGAGAATCTGGGCCGAAGGGGGTGAGGAAATGGCGAAATTGCTGTTGCTGGTGGCCGAGGGGGCGACTGCTCTGGATCCCTTGCCCTCGCTGGCCCTGCTGACCCACGACGTGCGCACGATCACCTCCGATCCGTCGGCGCTGACCGAATCTGCCCGAGCCGACGTGGTGGTGCTGGACGGCACCACCGACCTGGCCGCCGTTCGGGGCATCTGCCGGCTGTTCGTGGCGTCGGGGGTCACCGTGCCCCTGCTGTTGGTGGTGCGCGAGGGCGGCTTCGCCGCGCTCAACCCAGATTGGGGCATCTCCGACGTCGTCCTCGACACCGCGGGCCCGGCCGAGGTCGACGCCCGGATCCGCCTGCTCGCGGCCACCGTGGTGAGCGACGGCCTGATCAGCGGCGGCGGCATCGTCATCGACGAGAAGGCCTATACCGTGCTCCTCGACGGCGAGCCACTCGACCTGACCTACACCGAGTTCGAGCTGTTGAAGTATTTGGTCATGCACCCCGGACGAGTGTTCAGCCGCGAGCATCTTCTGGCCGACGTTTGGGGCTACGACTATTACGGCGGCACGCGCACCGTGGACGTCCATGTGCGCCGGCTGCGCGCCAAGCTGGGGACCGAGCACGAGCACCTGATCGGCACCGTGCGCAACGTCGGCTACCGCTTCAGCCCGCAGGGCACCCCCCGCCCCGAGCCCCGCGATGAGTGACCTCGACAGCACCGACGCGCTGACTTCGAAACAGGCCGACGAGGTGCTGGCGATCACCGCCGCAGCCGCGGCCAGCGACGGGGTGGAACCCCTGAACGAGTCGGCTTTGCTGGCGCTGCGCCACCCCGGGCACGCCAGGCACTGGCTTGCCACCGAAGCGGGACGCCTGGCCGGCTACGCCCAGTTCGTCGACGGCGCCGGGCAGTTGGTCGTCCATCCGAGTGCCCGCCGGCAGGGCCGCGGCATCGTCTTGTTGGACGCGCTCAGCGCCCACGCCGGGGACGGGTTGGCCGTATGGGCGTTCGGCGACCTACCCGCCGCCCGAGCGTTGGCCAACCGGGCCGGGCTGGCGCGATCCCGGGGGCTGCTGGTGTTGTCGCGCGCCCTCGGGGACGCCGCCACACCGGCTCCGCGAGCCGTCGAGTTGCGCCCGTACACCGCCGCCGACCTGGACGCGCTCCACGCCATGAACGCGGAGGCGTTCGCAGCCCACCCCGAGCAGGGCCGGCTCGGTGTCGACGACCTGCGCGCTCGCATGAGCGAGCCCTGGTTCGACGCCGACGGGCTCATCCTGGCCTTCGCCGATGGCCAGCCGGCCGGCTTCCATTGGACCAAACGGCACGACGACGGCACCGGCGAGGTGTACGTCCTCGGCGTTCGGCCCGCTTTCGCCGGGCGCGGGCTGGGTCGCGTCCTCTTGGACGCAGGGCTGGCCCACCTCTCCCAGGTGGGCCTCCGCGAGGTCAAGCTGTGGGTCGAGGCGGACAACGAGACGGCCTTGCGGCTGTATCGGCGGGCCGGTTTCCAAGTAGTGCGGGCGGACTTCTTGTACACGCTGGACAGAGCCTGACACCTCCTTCAGGCTAGTGAGGCGGTCCCTTCAGCGTCGGCAGGCGAAAGCGAGTCCAGATGAGGCCTATTACGGCAGCCGGCGCCGTCGTCGTCCGCACCGACAAGGGGAAGTCGCCAAAGGTTCTGCTGATCCACCGGCCTCGCTACGACGACTGGTCGCTACCGAAGGGCAAGCTCGATTCCGGGGAGTACATCGCCGGGTGCGCCGTCCGAGAGGTGTTCGAGGAATCGGGCGTGGTCGCCCGCCTGGGCGTCCCGATGGACATCATCACCTACGACACCCCGAAGGGCCCCAAGGCGGTCTACTTCTGGCGGGCCGGCGTGCTGCGAGAGCAACGCTTCAAGCCCAACGGTGAGACGGACAAGCTGGCCTGGTTGACTCCGGCCGCGGCCCTGAAGCGTATGACCTACGGTGACGAGAAGGCCGTGCTCGAACAGGCGTTGACCATGCCAGAGACGACGCCGCTGCTGATCGTCCGGCACGCCAAGGCGATGCTGCGCAAGAACTGGAGTGGACGCGACGCCGCCCGTCCGCTGGACGGCCGCGGCCGCCGCCAAAGCGTGGACCTGGTCGGACTGCTCCACGCCTACGGCGTGGCCCGTCTGGCCAGCTCGACCTCAAACCGGTGCATGGCCACGCTCAAGCCCTTCAGCAAGGACTCGAAGCTCGACATCACGGGCTGGGCCACCCTCAGCGAGGAGCAAGGAGTCGACAATCCGAGGGCGGTCGACCGCCTGATGAAGCGGGTGGCGGCCGAAACCGTCGCCAGCGCGAGAGGGGCGGCGGTTTGCGGGCATCGGCCCGTCCTGCCCACGATGCTCGCCGCGGTGGGCGTCCCGATCCGGGCGATGACGCCCGCCACCGCTGGCGTGCTGCACCTGGAGTCGTCCGGCCAGGTGCACTCCGTCGAATGGGTCCGCCCGCTGCGCTGAGCGCCTCACCCTGCATTCACGATCAGATCCGAGTACTTCGAACTGCGCAGCGCGAATCTGGTCATTCGGCGTCCAGCGGTTTGCACCAGAACGAATCCCCGGGTTCGCGACAGGATCTTTCCATCCGTGTCCACCCGGGCGTCACCGTATTCGACGGGAACGGCCACGGCCAAGAATGAGTCGCCGGTCGTCGAGTCGCCGTACTCGACCCACAAGCCGCCATTCTTCAGTTCCGAAACCTGGCGGCAGGCAGTTCGAAGATCGCTCGCGTTCAGAGCCGCCACTAGACATACCCCGCGAACCGGGTCGTGAAAGAGCAGGTAAGTCGCGTTACCGGTTCGGGCCAGCAAGCGCGCGTTCCTCAGATCGTTGCCGAGGTCAAGCCGAATGGCGTTCCTGGCCGAGCGATCTTCGGCGCTCTCTGCTCGGCTTAGCGGCTCGAAGGTCAAGCTGTCCGGGGTGGGACGCGTGAAGTAGGACGGTGCCACCAACGCTGCCAAGACCAAAGCGACGAGCAACGCCGAGAGGCCGACCGCCCACAGCCGGTAATACCGCCGAGTGGTCATCTCTCATGCCCTGACGTAGTTGCAGCCGACCAAGACCCGCCACGTGATGCCGGCGCCAGCATCGCACCAGACCAGCCGTCCATCTGGGCCATAGTCCACGCGGGCGTACCCGTATCCCGTTGCCCAGCTGTTGTAGTGGGCCGCGGTGACGTCGATGGTTCCGAATCCCGAGCGAGCTTCGCTTCGCCTCGAATATGGGGTTGTTCGCACGCGCGTATTCTGACCATTTCCGGTCCAAAAGCACGCATAATTCGTTGGATATCCGCAGGCATTCTGAGGGGGGGCGGGGCCCGCCGTGGGGGTAAGACTGAAGACAGCAACGGCTATGGAAGCACCAGCCACACCCCTGGCCCGCCATCTCCTCGAGGGCCGCGACTTCCCGGAACGACATTCGTTAGCTTGCACAATGCTCCTGCCAAATGGGGTGGTCACCTGAGGCTAGGCTTCGACCTACCGGAAGTCAATAGTGCACCGGACGGGTTTGCCTCGTGTTCCCCGGCCGACAAATCGCCATCCTGTCTTTCAGGTGCCCGCAAATATGAACGCGCGAGATCGAGGATCGGCGACCGCAAGGCTGGATGATGGGGCACCCCGGCTCGCATGACGGCCGACGAATCGGGTCGGCCAGTTCGCACGACCAGATGCCTACCGAGCGCTGGTCGCCTGGCTGTTCACCCTGCGTTCACTCGGCGCGACCAATCGCGTTAACCGCGGCTGGCACCGTGATCTGCGAACGACTCATCGAAGGGAACACTTGTGACCATCACCAAGTTCGGCACGCCGATCGCGCTCGTCGCAGCCGCCAGCCTGGCGCTCGCGGGGTGCGCCGCCAACGAGGCTCCCGCCGGTAGCGGCACGCCCGGCAGCGGATCGCTGTCCGGCACGCTGACCGGCAAGGGCTCCAGCGCCATGAAGGCCGCGCAGGAGAAGTGGATCGCCGACTTCCAGGGCAAGAACAGCGGTGTCACCGTCAACTACTCCCCCGACGGCTCCGGCCCGGGACGCTCCGGCTTCATTAGCGGTGCGGTCGACTTCGGCGGCTCCGATGCGGCGCTGAGCGACGACGAGATCAAGGGGCCGTTCGCCAAGTGCGCCTCCGGCAGCTCGGCTCTCGACCTGCCGGTCTATGTCTCCCCGATCGCGCTGATCTACAACCTGGCCGACGTGCCCGATCTGAAGCTCGACGCCGACACTGCGGCTGGCATCTTCTCCGGCGCGATCACCAAGTGGAATGACCCGAAGATCGTGGCCCTGAACCCCGGCGCCAAGCTGCCGGCGGCGAACATCACGGCGGTGCACCGCTCCGAGGACTCGGGCACCACCAAGAACTTCACCGATTACCTGGCATCGGCCGCGCCGAAGGTCTGGACCAACAAGGCGTCCGGCATGTGGCCGGAGGCCTACAAGGGCGAGGCCGCCAAGGGCACCGCCGGTGTGGTCTCCGCGGTCAAGGGCGGGACGAACACCATCGGTTACGCCGATGAGTCCCAGGCCAAGGGTGTGGGCATCGCGCAGATCAAGGTGGGCGACAAGTACCTCAAGCCCACCGCCGAGGCCGCTGCGGCCATCTTGGAGAAGTCGGAGCAGGTCGCCGGCCGCAAGGCAAACGACCTGGCCTACAAGCTGAACCGTACGGCTGCCGACGTCTACCCGGTCGTCCTGGTCTCCTACGTCATCGTGTGCGAGCAGTACTCCGACGCCAAGACCGGCGCCCTGGTGAAGTCCTACGTGAGCTACATCGCCTCGGCCGACGGCCAGGCCTCGGCGGCCTCCGCAGCGGGCTCCGCCCCGCTGTCGGCGGCCATCCAGGCCAAGGTGAAGACGGCGATCGACTCGATCAAGTGAGCACCGGGCCGTTGCCCGTCCCCACCGGCTGGGGGCGGGCAACGGTCCCCGCTGCGCCAATCCACCACTTCGGCAGCCTGATGGAGAAGCTATGACCGTGACCCGGACGACCCGAGAGGCGCCACCCGAAGACGGCGAGGCCGTGCCTGCCGCCGAGGAGGGGCTGGTCCCGGCCCGCCCGCGGGTGGGCGACAAAGTCTTCAAGAACCTGTCCACGGGATCCGGCATCGCCATCTTGGTGATCCTGGCCCTGGTCGCCGGGTTCTTGCTGATCCAGGCGGTGCCCGCCCTGACGTCCTCGCCGGAGCAACTGAAGGCCCAGGGCTACGGTGAGTTCTGGAGCTGGGTGCTGCCCTACGGCTTCGGGACGGTGTGGGCGTCCGTCTGGGCGCTGCTGCTCGCAGTGCCCGTGGCCATCGGTATCGCGCTGTTCATCTCGCACTACGCCCCCCGCCGGCTCGCTCAGGGTCTCGGCTACGTGATCGACCTGCTTTCGGCGGTGCCGTCGGTGGTCTACGGCCTGTGGGGCATCCTCGTGCTCGCGCCGGCCGTGCAGCCCCTCTACGTCTGGCTGAACGCCCACTTGGGCTTCATCCCCTTCTTCGGCGGCACCCCTTCCGGCACCGGACGCACCGAGCTGACCGCCGCGATCGTGCTGGCCGTCATGATCTTGCCGATCATCACCGCCTTGTGCCGCGAGGTCTTCCTGCAGGCCCCGAAGCTTCACGAGGAGGCGGCGTTGGCGCTGGGCGCCACGCGCTGGGAGATGATCCGGATGGCCGTGCTCCCGTTCGGCCGCGCCGGGATCGTGTCCGCCTGCATGCTCGGCCTCGGTCGCGCGCTGGGTGAGACCATGGCCGTCGCCATGGTGCTGTCGGGCAGCAACGTGATCTCCATCCAGATGCTGACCTCGGAGAACCCGAACACCATCGCCGCGACGATCGCCCTGAACTTCCCGGAGGCGTCCGGCCTCGGCATCAACCAGCTGATCGCCGCCGGCCTCGTCCTGTTCTGCATCACCCTCGGGGTCAACATGCTCGCGCGCTGGATCGTCTCCCGGCGCGCCCAGTACTCGGGAGCCAACTGATGTCCGCAATCACCACCACTCGACCCGTGGGCTCGCTCACGGCCGGACGCCTGCCGTCCTGGGCGACCGGTGTCGTCCTGGCCGCGGCCATCATCGTCGCCGGCTCGCTGACGTCCGCCTTCGGCGCTTTCAACTTGGCCGGGACCATCGCCCTTGGCGTCGTGATCTTCGCCGTCGGCATGTTCGCTTGGTCGTCCGCGGTGGAGGGCACGCGCAAGGCCGTTGACCGGCTCGCCGCCCAGGCGGTCACAGGGGCCTTCCTGCTCGCGCTCGTGCCGCTGCTCTCGATCATCCTCGGGACGCTCAGCAAGGGCATGACGCGGATGGACCTGGGCTTCTTCACCATGTCGATGCGCAACGTCGTCGGGCCCGGCGGCGGCGCCCTGCACGCCATCACGGGGACGCTGTGGGTCACCGGGATCGCCACCCTGATCTCGGTTCCCATCGGCTTGCTCACGGCCGTCTACCTGTCCGAGTACGGCGGCAAGTCCGCCCTCGCACGGGGCATCACCTTCTTCGTCGACGTGATGACCGGCGTCCCGTCGATCGTGGCCGGCCTGTTCGCCTACGCGCTGATGGCGCTGATCGTCGGGCCGGGCACGGTGAGCGCCCTGTCGGGTTCGATCGCGCTGTCCGTCCTGATGATTCCGGTGGTGGTGCGCTCCAGCGAGGAGTTGTTGCGCCTGGTCCCCAACGAGCTGCGGGAGGCGTCCTACGCGCTGGGCGTGCCCAAGTGGCGCACGATCCTGAAGGTCGTCATCCCCACCACGATCTCCGGCCTCGTCTCCGGAGTGATTCTGGCGATCGCCCGCATCATCGGCGAGACCGCGCCGCTGATGATCGCGTCCGGGTTCACCGCCAGCCAGAACAGCAACCCGGCCGCCAACGCGATGATGACGCTGCCGGTGTTCGTTTACGACTCCTACGCCAATCCCGGCGCGGACGCCCAGCCCTACACCGACCGCGCGTGGGCCGGAGCTCTCACCCTGATCCTGATCGTCATGTTGCTGAACCTCGTCGGACGGTTCGTAGCCGCGCGCTTCGCGCCAAAGACCGGTCGCTGACCGGGGAAGGACCGCAAATGTCCAAGCGGATCGAGGTCAAGGACCTCAACGTCTACTACGGCAAGTTCAAGGCCGTCGAGGACGCCAGCATGACCATCGAGCCCCGCTCGGTGACGGCCTTCATCGGGCCGTCCGGCTGCGGCAAGTCGACGTTCCTGCGCACGCTCAACCGGATGCACGAAGTCATCCACGGTGGTCGCGTCGAGGGGCAGGTGCTCCTGGACGGCGAGGACCTGTACGGCAACGGCGTCGACCCCGTGCGGGTGCGCCGCCAGGTGGGCATGGTGTTCCAGCGGCCGAACCCGTTCCCCACGATGTCGATCAAGGAGAACGTGCTGGCCGGCATCAAGCTCAACAACGCCCGCATGCCGGGCAAGGAGCAGGACGACCTGGTCGAGGAGTCGCTGAAGGGCGCGAACCTCTGGGAGGAGGTCAAGAACCGGCTGGATCTGCCGGGTTCGGGCCTGTCCGGCGGGCAGCAGCAGCGGCTGTGCATCGCCCGGGCGATCGCGATGCGCCCGCAGGTGCTGCTGATGGACGAGCCGTGCTCCGCGCTCGACCCGATCTCGACCCTCGCCATCGAGGATCTGATCGGTGAGTTGAAGGAGAACTACACCATCGTGATCGTGACGCACAACATGCAGCAGGCTGCCCGCGTCTCCGACTCCACGGCGTTCTTCAACATCGCCGGCACCGGCGCCCCGGGAAAGCTGGTCGAGATCGGGCCCACCGAGAAGATCTTCTCCAAACCAGATCAGCAGGCCACCGAGGACTACATCACCGGCCGCTTCGGCTGAGCCGACCGCCCCAAGACTCGCGGGTCGTCCGACAGGGTTCGGACGACCCGCCTCCTCGTTCGGCCCGATCGCAGGTCGGCTCGACGGCGGCGCTTCGGCCCGGCCTCCGATCGGCCTAGACTTCGGCCCGTGAGCGCACCTGGGTGGTACCCCGATCCGGGGGGCCAAGCGGGCATGTACCGCTACTGGAACGGAACGACCTGGTCGGCGTCCGTGACGCCCAACCCACAGTCGCCCCCGCCCCCCGGTGCCGTCGGAACCCCACCCACCGAACCACTCGGGCAGCGAGCTCCGTACCAAGAGCCGAGCAAGCGCCGCACCCCGATCGGCTGGTGGATCGGAATCGGCGTGGCGGTCATCGTCGTCGGGCTGGTCGCGTGGCTGGTGATCCGCGGAGTGGCCGGCGTCTTCGGCAACGGCAATCCTGGATCCAACCCCACGGGCGACTACTGCCCGAAGCAGAATCCCACCGCCGCCCAGCCGACGACGTCCTACAACGACGGCCGCGTGCACGGCGGGAAGCTCTCGTACCCGATGCTGGGCGCACCCTTCGGGCCGCCATCCACGGACCTGCGCGTGCCCTTCGGGCGGGACGTCCAGGTCCAGACCGCCCCAGACCAGGACAACTACGACGGCAAGGGCAGCAGTTGGGTCGCGTCGGTTCTGGTGGCCGAGTTGGCCGCCGGCGACGGGTTCTTCAGCCCCCAGCAGGGCTCGGAGATCGTCGTGCGCTGCGTGGTGGGCGAGTTTTACGGCGGGGCCAAGGTCAACCGGGACGACAAGGTCAACAAGGAGATCAAGGTCGACGGCAAGAACGGCTGGCTGGTCGAGTCGCACCTGACCTTCGACATCAAAGGGCTGAACGCGAAGGGCGAGTTGCTGATCCTGGCGATCGTCCAAACTTCAGCGGAGAGTTCGAGCCTGTTCTACGCCTCCATCCCGGACACCAAACCCGAACTCGTTCAACCTGCCCGGGACGCGCTGTCGAAGCTGAAGGTGCACTCCTGACCGACCCCCGGCGGTAACGCGGGTCGTGGAAGGATATCGCCATGCGCCACTTCGACCTTTGTGTGATCGGCTCGGGCACGGGTAACTCGATCATCGACAAGCGCTTCCGCGAATGGGACGTCGCATTGGTCGAGCGGTCGGAGACGTTCGGCGGCACGTGCCTGAACGCCGGCTGTATCCCCACGAAGATGTTCGTCTACCCGGCCGATCTGGCGCGGTTGGCGCAGGAAGCCGGCCGCCTCGGCGTCCAGGGCGCCCCGGCCAGGCTCGATTGGGCAGCCATCCGGGAGCGGGTGTTCGGTCGGATCGATCCCATCTCGGCTTCGGGAGCCCAATGGCGCGAACGCCCGGGCTCGAACGTGACGCTCTTTCGGGACGACGCCCGTTTCGTTGCGCCGAGAACGCTGCAGGTGGGCGACGAGGCGATCAGCGCCGATCACTTCGTGATCGCGACGGGCTCGTCACCGCGCCGGTTGGACGTCCCCGGAGCCAATGACCCTCAGGTGTCCACCCGGCTGCACACTAGCGAAGACATCATGCGGCTGCCGGAGGCACCTGGGTCGCTGATCATCATCGGCGGAGGCTACGTGGCGGCCGAGTTCGCGCACATCTTCGCCGCGTGTGGCACCAAGGTGACCATCCTCAACCGTTCGGCCACGCTGCTGCGGCGCGAGGACGCCGATGTCGCGGCCCGCTTCACCGAACTCATGAGCGAGCGGGTGCACGTCCGGCTACGACAACGGGTGGTCGGCTTCGACACGGGCTTGCGGGAGGGCCGCGTCGTCGTCATCACCAACGACGACGACGGACTGGAGTACCTGTTCGAGGCCGATGAGGTGCTGGTCGCCGCCGGTCGTGTCCCGAACAGCGCCGACCTGAACTGCGCCGCTGCCGGGGTGGAGGTGGACGCCGATGGCTTCGTCGTCGTCGATGAGTATCAGCGGACGACTGCCCCCGGCGTCTTCGCGCTTGGCGACGTGTCGTCCAAGGACATGCTCAAGCACGTCGCCAATGCCGAGGGACGCGTCGTCACCCACAACCTGCTGCACCCTGACGCCCTCACTCGAATCGACCATCGATTCGTCCCCCATGCCGTGTTCTCCGAGCCGCAGATCGCCAGCGTTGGGCTGACCGAACAAGAGGCCATCGAGCGCGGAGCGCCCTATGTGGCCGCCACGAAGCCCTACTCCGACGTGGCCTACGGCTGGGCGATGGAGGACACCCAGCACTTCGCGAAGCTGCTGGCCGACCCCACTTCGAAACAACTGATCGGCGCGCACATCCTCGGACCCCAGGCCAGCACGTTGATCCAGCCGTTGATCCAAGCCATGACCTTCGGTTTGGACGTCCCCAGCATGGCCCGCGCCCAGTACTGGATTCACCCCGCGCTCACTGAGGTCGTCGAGAACGCGCTGCTCGAACTGAAGCTCGACTAGCCGCGACGGGCCCACTTGGCCCAGGCTGTGCCAATCACTAGGTCGATCGTGTCGATCACGACGTCGATTGAGCTTCGCCTGGCCCTCGGCGGCTGAGAACGATCGACCGACGTCGCGATTGACACTCAAATCGGTGCGGGGGCGGCCGCTCAGATGCCCGAGTAGGAGTGCAGGCCGCTGATCAGCAGGTTCACGCCGACGAAGTTGAACCAGAATGTGGCCAGCCCGACGACGGCGATCCAGGCGGCGCGCTTGCCGCGCCAACCGGCGGTGGCCCGAGCGTGGAGGTAGCCGGCGTAGACGACCCATGTGACCAGCGACCAGGTCTCCTTGGGATCCCAGCCCCAGTAGCGTCCCCAGGCGTATTCGGCCCAGACCGCGCCGGCAGCTACCGCGAACGTCCAAAGGGGAAAGCCGAAGGCGTGCATCCGGTACGCCAGGGTGTCGATCGCCTTGGCGGACGGCAACTTCGCCAGATAGCCGCGGACGACACCCCGGGCCTCTGCCCGCGACTTCACCAGGTAGAGGATCGAGGCAATGGCGCCCACGTTGAACGCCGCGCCAGCGACCGCCGCAGCCACGATGTGGATGAGGAACCACACCGAGTGCAGCGCGGGCATCAGGGGCGATACGGCGACGTAGAAGACCGTCACCGCCAGCCCTTGGCCGATCGTCACCAGCAGCGTGACCGGGAGCCCGAGCCAGCGCATGCCCAAGCGCAGGGCGAGCACGAGATAGACGGTCACGACCACCAGCAGCGAGGCCGTGACGAACTCGTACATGTTGCCCCAGGGAGCCCGGCCGGCGGCTACCCCACGCAGCACGACGCCACCCAGGTGCGATCCGGCCGCAAGCAGCGTCAGGGCGATCCCCATCCGGCCGAACATGTCGACCCGAATCCGGGACGACACCTCCGCCGCGGGCTGGTCGACGGCCTCGGGGACGTCCGGACCGCCGGCCCCGGTCAGGACCCTCGTCTTCGTCTTCGCGGAGGCCCCCACAGGCAGTGCGCGCGCCGCCGACCACTCGGCGGCGTAGGCGACCATCGCAAGCAGATACAGCACCGCCGAGGTCACCATCGCCAAGCCGGAGTAGTAGGCGAGATCCATGAGGTCCTCCTCGTCGGGCCGCAAAGGCTGGGGGGAGCGTATCCCGCGGCCAACCGATCCCCCTAGGCCAGTCGCCGGACTGGGTCGGGCGGGCCTCTGGGTGCCCGGCGAGTCAGGGCCCAAGAGACCCGGTGCTCGCGACCCGGGCCCGCCCCGCCTGCGACTCGCCCGCGGCCGCGGCCAGCAGGTCGGCCACGTCGTCGTCCAGTCCGGCGCGAGCGTCCGCCCGGTCCAGGCCGGCGCCCTCGATCCGGCCATCGGCCACGCGCAGCCACAGGCGCCGCGGACGAACGAACAGCGACAGGCACAGCCCGGTGACGGCCAGGGCCACCGAAATCAGCGTGAGCCACATCCCGGGCGTCCGGGAGACCTGGAGCTTGGTCCAGCGCTTCCACCCGTCGAAGGTGATCGATCCGCCCTTGCCCGGTAGGTCGTAATGCTGACCCGGCTTGAGCAGCATCCGGACGGGGATGCCCTTCGACTCGAACTGCTTCAACCCCCTGGTATCTAGGGTGTACACATTCTCGGGGACGCCGGTCTCGGCCTTGGGCGCGCCGTGCCAGGCGTTCAGGACCAGCTCCGGGTTGAGGGCATCGGGGAAGAGGGAGCGCGGCCCGAGCATGTCGATCACGCCGGTCGGCAGGAAGAAGCCCTCGAACGCCAGCCGTTCGGGACGGGCGTCCGGCGCCTTGATCACCCCGGCGGAGGTGAAGTTGCCGTCCTGCGGCAAGAACACGACCGGACCCGAGAACGCCACGTTCCCGGCGCCGTCGCGCACGGTGACCAGGGCGGCATAGCCGTGGCCGAGCAGGTGCACCGAAGTGTCCTTGATCGTGAGCGGATGGTTCACCTCGAGCTTCGCCGGGGTGACCGAGCCGTCGGCGAGCACCCGCACATCGGCGCTGAACTCCCGGGCCGCGCCGCGTTGCACCGACCCGGTTTCGAAGCGGACGCTGAAGCGGTCGACCAGGACGCCGAACGGCTCTAGGTCGGTCGGCTTGAACGCCGGACCGCTGGTGAGTTCGTCGTACTGGGTGACGTTGTTGGCGAAGCCTTGGCCTTCGACGACGATCGCCGAGCCCTTGAACCCGAAGAGGCTGCCCCAGGCGACCCCGATCAGCACGCCGATCAGGCTCAGGTGAAACAGCAGGTTGCCGAACTCGCGCAGATACCCCCGCTCGGCGCTGATCGATCCGGCCTCTCGGCGCAGCCGGAACCGGCGCCGGCGAAGGTGCGCAGCCGCGGCGTCCAGCGTCACGGTCGGGTCGGCCTCGCCCAGCGGCTGGGTCGCGTGGACGGGCAGCCGGGACAGGTTGCGGGGCGTGGCCGGCGGCGGCTTGCGCAACTGTCGGGCGTAGGCGCCGACCCGCGGCACGATGCACCCGATCAGCGAAACGAACAACAACAGGTAGATCGCGGCGAACCAAGGCGAGGCGAAGACGTCGAACAGTCCAAGCCGCTCGTACCACGGGGCCAGGGCCGGGTATTGGGCGATGAAGTCGCGGACGGCCGCCGGGCTGTTCGGCCGCTGCGGGATCAGCGAACCCGGGATCGAGGCCAGGGCCAAGGCGAACAGCAACAGCAGCGCGGTGCGCATCGAAGTGAGTTGGGTCCAGACGAACCGCAGCGCCTCCCCCGCTCTCAGGCCGCGGCCAGGATCGCGCCCCTCATCGGCCGGATCCGCCGGAGCATCGGCTGCGGCCGCCGCCTTCGTCCCGGCCATCAGATCACCGTGCCGAAGCTGGACGCCCACTGGCGAAGCGCGCCCATCAGGCCGTCCCACCAGCCGGTGATCAGCAGCACCCCAACGATGACCAGGCAGGCGCCGCCGATCTTCTGCAGCACACCGTGATGCCGTTTGACCCAGCCGAGCGTCCCGGCCAGCCGCGTGAAGGCCAACCCCGCCAACACGAACGGCAAACCCAATCCCAGGGAATAGACCACTGCCAGCATCCCGCCCCGAACGGCCGAACCCTCCGTCAGCGCCAGCGTCAGCACCATCGACAGCGCCGGCCCGATGCAGGGCGTCCAGCCCAGGCCGAAGACCACACCCAACAAGGGGGCCGCCGCGACGCCGACGGCCGGGACCCGGCTCAGCCGCACCGTCCGCTGACCCACCGGGATGACTCCCGCGAACACCAATCCGAGCGCGACCGTGACGACCCCGAGGCCGATCGAAATCGGTCTGGCGTACTGCAGCAAGACCTGGCCGAGCGAACCGAGGACGACCCCGGTCAGCAAGAAGACGGCGGTGAAGCCGGCCACGAACAACGAACTCCCCGCAAGCATCCTGGCTCGGGCCCGACCCCGGACGTCCCCCTCGATCACCTGCGCGGCACCCAGCCCGGTGGCGTAGGAGAGGTAGCCGGGCAGCAGCGGCACCACGCACGGCGAGAAGAACGAAGCCAGCCCAGCCAGGAACGCCACCGGCACGGCGGCGAGCATCGAGCCGCTGATCGCCTCCTGCACCCAGGCGCCGAGGTCCATCAGCGACCAGCCGCCACGTCATCGATCAGGCCGCTCAAGGTCGCCGCGCTGGTCTCGCCCAGGATGCGGGCCGCGATCCGTCCCTGCGAGTCGACGACGACCGTGCTGGGGATGCCACCCGGCGGGAGCGACGTCCCGAACTCGAGCAGGAGCGATCCGTTCGGGTCGTAGAAGGAGGGAAATCCGATGCCGAACGCGCGCACGAAGGCCTTCGCGGGTGCGGCGTCCAGGTCGCGGGTGTTGATCCCGACGAACTGCGCCTTGCCGGCGCTCCGGTGAGCGGCCTCGACCAGCGCGGGCGCCTCGGCGCGGCACGGGGCGCACCAGGAGCCCCAAACGTTGTAAACGACGACCTTCCCGGCGAACCGCGAGGTGTCCAACGACTCGCCCGTCAGCGTCGGCCCCCGCAGCACCGGGGCCGTGGCTCGCTGCGCGATGGGCACTCGTGTGATCGTCCCGTCACCGCTGACGAACCCGCCGTCCGAGCCCGCCCTGGAGGCACATCCGGACAGCCCGATCACCGTCGCCGCCAATGCGGCGACGAGCCGGATCAGGTTGGCCCTCACTTCCCGACAGCGAACTTCCGTCGGCTCTTGGCCGGCAGTAGGTCACGCGCGGGCTCGTCGTAGGAGACCGAGACGACGCGACCGGCGATCAGGGAGAACGTGGTGACGCTCGCCAGGTTGCACTCGCGCTGGCGCGGGTCATGGATCAGCGAACGTCCCTCCGCGTCGCAGCGGGCGATCCAGATCGGGAGTTGATGCGAGACGATGACCGTGCGGGCCCCGGGCGCCTGGGCGGCCGCGTCCGCGATCGCCGTCCGCATCCGACGGGCGACCGAGACGTACGCCTCGCCCCACGAGGGACGCAGGGGGTTGACGAAGTAGCGCCAGTTGGCCGGTTTGAACAGCGCCGAGTTGTCCTTTCCGAACACCTGACCCTCCAACTCGTTGCCGGCCTCCAGCACCCGAGTGTCGAAGGTCACGTTCAACTCGGGATGACGTTCGGCGATGGGTGCCATCGTCTCCCTGGCCCGCTGCAACGGCGAACAGCGCAGGGCAGCCAGTTCGGCGTCGGCGAAGTACTCCCCCAGCCGCCGAGCCATTCGCTCGCCCAGGTCCGAAAGCCCGTACCCCGGGAGCCGGCCATAGAGGACGCCGTCGGGGTTGAACACCTCCCCGTGGCGGACCAGGTGAACGGTGGTCGGTTCCATGTGCACTCCTTTGGGACGCTCCCCGGCTCGCGTGGCGCCAACCTTACTTGTGCAGCGCCGATCCGCGATGCCCAGCCGAGCCTGCCCCGTCCTTCCGCCCCCACGCGCCCGAATCCCCCCGCCCCCTGAGCAAACACCCCCCGAGCCCTCGAAGCTCCCGAACCGCTGACCCCGACCCCTAACCCGCAGGGTCCGGACCGCCCCGTCCACCCCGAATCCCGTCCGTGGGGGCCCCGGGGGCGAGGCGGACACGATCGGGCACCGCCAATCGGATTCCGTGTACCACCTGTGTTGCGGATGGCAAACGTAACGAGAACATCACGAACTTGGCCCGAAGAAATCCGGCGCCACGACCCATCAATCCCTCATCCTTTGCTGCACCTCGATGGTTGATGTGCCAGATTCATCCTTGTCGGACAAGCGGTCGTCCGATCGGGTCGGCAACGATCTGAGCGGCCCGGCCATGCGAGGGCGGGTCGGTCAGGGGCTGCTGCTGCCCGAGTCCCACAAGTGAAAGAAGACTTGCATGGCTAACTCGCCGGCAGCAGACATCGTCAAGAGTCTGGGTGGCGCCGACAACATCGATTCAATGACGCATTGCGCGACCAGATTGCGGTTCCAGCTGGTCGACGGGTCCAAGGTGAACAATGACGAGGTCGAGGCGATCGACGGCGTCATGGGTGCCGTTCCCCAGGCGGGCGACCGGTACCAGGTCATCATCGGAGGCGGCGTGCAGACCGTCTTCAACGAAATCCAAAAGCTCCCCGAGATGAGCAAGGGCGGCGGCGGTGGCGGCAGCAGCGATGCCGACGTCAAGGCGGCGGCCCGCTCACAGGGCCCGCGCGGCAAGTTCGCCTGGCTCGACAACTTCTTCGAGTACCTCTCCGACTCGTTCCGCCCGATCCTCGGCGTGCTCCTGGGTGCGTCGCTGATCATCGCGTTCGCGGCCGTCCTCGACGCCCTCAAGATCGTCGACTTCCGCGCCGCGGAAAAGGACGCCTCTTGGGTCTTCGTCGACGCCATGTGGCGCGGCGTGTTCTACTTCATCCCGATCATGGTCGCGTACAACGCCGCCAAGAAGCTCGACATCGACCCCTGGGTCGGCGGAGCGGTGATGGGTGCCGTGATGACGCCCAACTTCCTGATGCTGTCTTCGGCGGAGTACCTGCAGAAGAACGGCCAGGTGGTCTGCACCAAGAGCGACCTGGGCACCCAGTGCGTCGCAAGGGTGTTCGGCCTGCCGATGCAGCTACCGGATTACGGCGGCCAGGTGTTCGTGCCGCTGATCATGGTCGCGGTGCTCGGCCTCGTCTACCACTTCCTGAAGCGGCTGATCCCCGAGAACGTCCAGTTGGTCTTCGTGCCGTTCCTCTCCATGGCGATCATGATTCCGCTGACCGCGTTCCTGATCGGCCCGCTCGGCGTGTGGCTGGGCCTGGGTATCGGCAACGGGCTGGGCTGGCTCAACAGCGTCGCACCGTGGCTGTTCGCGATCCTGATTCCGCTGCTGTACCCGTTCCTGGTGCCGCTGGGCCTGCACTGGCCGCTGAACGCCATCATGTTGGCCAACATCAACAACAACGGCTACGACTTCATCCAGGGCCCCATGGGCGCATGGAACTTCGCTTGCTTCGGCGCCACCGCCGGCGTGCTCTTCTTGTCGATCCGCGACAAGGACGTCCAGATGCGCCAGACGGCCACCGGTGCCTTGGCCGCCGGTCTGCTGGGAGGCATTTCCGAGCCTTCCCTGTACGGCATCCACCTGCGCTTCAAGCGGATCTACCCGCGCATGCTGATCGGCTGCGGCGTCGGCGGACTCGTCATCGGCATCGGCAGCTTCATCTTCCCTGGAACCCAGTGGAACCATAACGGGACGATGTCGGCGGCCATCCCGGGCGTCACCACGAACGCGTTCGCGTTCACCTCGCTGCTGACGATCCCGGTGTTCAAGCCGATCGTGCTCTACGTGATCGCGATCCTCGCCGCGTTCGTCACCGCGATGATGATGGTGATCATCTCCGACTACCGCACGCCGGAGCAGAAGGCCGAGGCGGCCGCCAAGAACGCGACGGCCGAGCCGGTCGCCAGCGAGGCCCCCAAGGCTGCGGTCGCGGCTGCGGCTGCGGCGCCGAAGGCCCCGAAGCCGGCGATGGTTCCGGGGACGGTCACCGAGATTCCCGCTCCTTTGGCCGGTCGCTGCATGCCGCTGGCCGAGGTTCCGGACGCTGCGTTCGCCAAGGGCGCGGTCGGCCCGGGCGTGGGCATCGACCCGTCGGAGAACAAGGTCTACGCCCCCACCGACTGCAAGGTCATGGTGGCGCACAAGACCGGCCACGCCTTCGGCCTGCAGCTCGACAGTGGCGTGGAGATCCTGATCCACATCGGCATCGACACGGTCAACCTCGACGGCAAGGGCTTCGATGTGAAGGTCAAGACCGGTGATCAGCTCAAGGCTGGGGACGAACTGGTCACCTTCGATCGCGGCGTGATCGAGGCGGCCGGGTACTCCCTGGTCACCCCGGTCCTCGTGATGAACCACAAGAGGTTCGGATCGGTCGAGGGCGAGGGATACGGCGACGTGTCTGTCGGGACGCCGGTCGTCAAGGTCACCGCCAAGACTCCCGTCACGGAGCCCGCGAAGGCCTGATCAACGCATCAAACAGCAGGGGTGTGGGCTTCGGCCCGCACCCCTGCTGTTTGCGCCGGGCTCTGGCGAGCATTGGCTGCCCTGAGCATGACCCAGGAGAAGCCCGGCCACTGGTTTGCGTGAAAACGTGCGGCGGTCGGTGCCACAGGGCGCTCCGTCAAGGCGGGGCGAGCCGCTTGCGGCGCCACGCGCCGCACATTCTCACAACTGCGCCCTCGCGGCAGACGAGCCTTTGGGCGCGGCAGACCGCGCGATCGGTTGGCGCTCCGATGGGCCCGAGGGTTGTTCGCCTATCCGCGGGGACGGCGGGGACGTCCCCGCCCACCCACCTGCGACGGGCGCAGGACGGGTCGCCCCGACTGTTCCAGCCGCTCTCGGCGGTGCGCTGCGAACTGCGCCAACGAATCCGCGAGCAGGCCCAGATCGGGCCGCGCCGCCACGACGTCCACCCGGAGCCCGAACTCCTCGCAGGTCCGCGCCGTCTGTGGCCCGACGGCTGCCACGATCGAGCGCCGATGCGGTTTGCCGGCGATGCCGATCAGGTTGCGCACCGCCGAGGACGACGAGAACACGACCGCATCGAACATTCCCGACTTGATCGCCTCCCGCGTCGCAGCGGGCGGCGGGGCCGCACGCATCGTTCGGTAGGCGGTGACCGTCTCCACCTGCCAGCCGAGCTCGCCAAGAGCCGCGGCCAGGGTCTCGGTCGCGATGTCCGCACGCGGCAGCAGCACGCCACTGATCGGGTGGACTCGCGCGTCGAAAACCGGAAAGCATTCCGCCAAGGCGGCGCTGGTCTGCTCCTGCTCGGGCTCCAGATCGGGGATGATCCCCCAAGCGCGCAGGGACGCGATGGTGCCCTCGCCGATGGCCGCGACCCGAATGCCCGAGAAATGCCGGACGTCCAGTTGCAGGCGATCGAAAGTCTCGCGGATCGCCCGGACGGAGTTGGTCGAAGTGAACACGACCCACTGGTAATCGCCGCCGATCACGCCGCTGACCGCGCGGGCCATCTGCTTGGGATGCCGCGGCGGCTCGACGTGCAACGTGGGGACGACCTCGCACTGGGCGCCGTGCCGCTCCAGCCGGTCGGCCAGGTCCTGGACGGAAGTGGCGCTCTTCGGCACGAGCACGTGCCATCCGTAGAGCGGACGGTTCTCCCACCAATTCAGGTCCGCGTCGGGTTCCACATCGATCATGACGTGCACGGGCAGGTCCGGCGCGCTGCCACAATCCCAGCCGCCACCGGCCAGGTGGGCGAGGGTGACGGCGGTGGTGCGCTGGGTGCCCTGACCACAGTGGTCCAGCACCAGCACCAACGCCCCCGGCAGCCGTCCGTCCCTGATCAGCTGGGCGCTGAGCTCGGTTAGCAGTTCGACTCTGGTGGCGACCACCAACGGCCCGGACGCGGCCCACGTGGCGTGGCGCAGCGTCTCGATCGAGGGAACGTTGACGAACTGGATGCCGTCGCCCCTGTCCAGCCGGACGCCGGCGAACTCCGCTGCCGATGTGAGGCTGGAGACCCCCGGTATGACCTCGATACCGAGCCCGTGCCGGACACACTCGGCGGCCTCACCAGCCACTGACGCATCCAGGAAGGGGTCGCCGTAAACCAGGCGGACAACCTTGCCTCCCCCGGCGGCCGCCTGGGCGACCCGGGCGGCGCGGAACTGCTCTCCGACATTGACGCCGTCGACCTCTGCCAGCACACTGACCGGGACGTCCGGGCTCACCTGCAGCTCGGGTTGAGCGAGCATGTCTCGCAGGGTCTCGTGGTCAAGGATCAGGACGTCGGCCTGGCGGATGGCCGCCACCGCGGCGATGGTCAAAAGGCGGTGATCGCCCGGACCTGCGCCAACGAACTGCACCTGGCCCGCGGCAAGTGCAACAGCTTGATCTTCGGAGCTAACTGCGGCCGAGGCCGACCCGGTCGACAACTTGACCTTCCCTCGTTCGGTGGTGTCGTCTGCCCTAACACTACGTCTGGGCCTGCACGAGCGAGGAAACGTATCGCCCCCGGCTACGGCGGGTCCCGCCTGGTGATCGGACCGGCCCCCGAACCTCGTTTTGGCTTTGGGGACCACGCCGTCGGTGCGTCTTTGGACTGTTCGGCGTGACAGAATTTTCCCAAGATTCTCGTGAAAATGTCAATTTGTCGTTGCGACTGTTAACAGTCGGTCCCGAAGGCATCACAAACCCGCAACGATGAGTGCAATGCCTAGTCAGACAGCCCGAGCGCGGCTCGAAGTTGGGACGAATCGCAGAACCAACGCCCCAACAGACGGCCGGAGACGAACGTCACCGGCACATGGTCGGAGTACTGCTCGCGCAGGGACGCATCCGAGTCCACGTCGACCAGTGCCCACGAGACACCGGCTGAATCGCAAACCGCCCGGACGGTTGCGGACGCGTCGGCGCACAGGTGGCATCCCGGCCTAACCAGGACGACCACCTCCGCGATCGACGAAAACACGCGGGTCACACAGTCAGGCGTGGCCGCGGTGGGCGACTACTTGCCGGCGCGACGGCGCTGGATCCGCGTGCGCTTGAGCAGCTTGCGGTGCTTCTTCTTCGCCATCCGCTTGCGGCGCTTCTTGATGACCGAACCCACGTGGACCTCTCGACCTTCGGCTCGGGAGAGCCGACTCGCAAACCTGAATCAGATCGTCAACCCATATGGGGCCTGACGAGCGGCGGACGTCCCGCCACCAAGCTCGAAAGCTTACCGGTCCCCGCTCCGGACGGCTAACTCGACCGACGAACGACGCGGCACGTCGATCCGGGCGAGCCCGGCGTGTCGCCTTGACGGAAACCCGACATCGCTCCCCAATCACCACACGAGTCGCTACTCTCACACCAGCACGCGGAGTGGCCCGCGGCGGCGCGCACGGGGGGCGAGGTATGGCCGACCAACCAACGGCAGAGTTCGGCAAGTTCTTGAAGGTCGCCGAGGTCGCCGCCTTGTTACGCGTCTCCAAGATGTCGGTCTACCGGCTGATCCACTCCGGGGAACTGACGGCGGTTCGCTTCGGACGCAGCTTCCGGGTTCCCGAGACCGCCGTCAACGAGTACCTGCGCGACAGCTACTTCGACGTCGGCTGAGAAACGCCACGGGGTCCGGGCGGGGCGGCTGTCCCGGACGACGCACCGCGTCAGTGTTGGCGCGCGGCATCGGCCAGGGCGCGGCTGCGCTCGCAGGCCGCCTCCATGGCGGTCATGAACGCCGCCTTTACCCGGTGATCCTCCAACTGCCGAAGGGCGGCCGCCGTCGTCCCGCCCGGGGATGTGACCATCTCGCGCAGCCTGGTCGGGTGCTGTCCGGTTTCGCGCAGGAGCTTGGCCGACCCGTACATCGTCTGAACGACTAGTTGGGTCGCGGTATCGCGCGGCAGCCCCAGCATCACGCCGGCGTCGATCATCGCCTCCACCACGAAGAACAGATACGCCGGACCGGAGCCGGAGATGGCCGTGACGGCGTCCTGGTAGCGCTCCGGGACCGTCACGACCTTGCCGACGGCGAGCAGGATCTCGGTCACCCGAGCCAAGTGCTCGCTGGTCGCGTGCCGCCCAGGAGAGATGGCCGCCATGCCCTCCGAAACCTGCGCCGGGGTGTTCGGCATCACCCGCACGACCGGCGCGCCCTCGTCCAGCTGGCCCTCGATCAGATCGGTGGGCGCACCCGCGCACAGCGACACCACGAGCGTCCCCGAGCGCAGCGTCGGCCGAATCTCGGCGAGCAGGTCGCCCAGGTCCTGCGGTTTGACCACGAGGACGACGGTGTCGGCCCGAGCGGCCGCGTCGGCGTTGGAGACCATCTGGATGCCGTAGCGCTCCACCAACTCGCGGCGACGAAAGTCGCGGCGATCCGTCGCCAGGATGTCGTCTCTCCCCCAGCCCGACTTCAGCAGCCCGGCGAGCAACGTCTCGCCCATCACACCGGCACCGAGGATGGCCAACTTCATCGGCTGGCCACCAGCTCGGCGATCTGGATCGCGTTGAGGGCGGCACCCTTACGGAGGTTGTCGTTGGCGATGAACATGACCAGACCCTTGCCGCCGGGGACCGCCTGGTCGGCGCGAATCCGTCCGACGTAGGAGGGATCCTTGCCCGCAGCCTCGCGCGGGTTCGGGATGTCAGCCAGTTCGACCCCGGCCGCCTTGCGCAGCAGCTCGACCGCCTGGGCCGGGCTGATCGCGGAGTCGAACTCGGCATGGACTGCCAAGGAGTGCCCAGTGAATACGGGCACGCGCACGCAAGTACCCGACACCGCGAGGTCCGGGATGTGCAGGATCTTGCGCGACTCGTTTCGCAGCTTGGCCTCTTCGTCGGTCTCACCCGAGCCGTCGTCCAGCAGTGAGCCCGCCAGCGCCACCACGTTGAAGGCGATCGGCTTCAGGTACGGCTTTGGGTCGACGGGCGCCAGCGCCGAGCCGTCGAACGCCAGCCGGGCCGGATCCTGCGCCTGCGCGGACTGATCGGCCAACGCGGACACGCCAGCCAGCCCGGACCCGGAGACCGCCTGATAGGTGGCGACCGTCAACCGGGTCAGGCCCGCTGCCGCGTGCAGCGGCTTCAGCACGGGCATGGCCGCCATCGTCGTGCAGTTCGGGTTGGCGATGATGCCCTTGGGGGGGTCGATCGTGTCCTCGGGGTTGACCTCGCTGACGACCAGCGGGACGTCCGGATCCATCCGCCAGGCCGAGGAGTTGTCGACGACGATCGCGCCTGCCGCGGCAACCTTGGGAGCCACGTCCAGCGACATCGACTTGCCGGCGGAGAAGACAGCCAAGTCGAGGCCGGAGAAGTCGGCGGTAGCGGTGTCCTCGACCACAACGTCCGCGCCCTTCCACGGCAGCCGCTTGCCGGCCGATCGAGCCGAGGAGAAGTAGCGGATCTCGTCCACGGGAAACGCACGCTCGTCCAGCAACCTTCGCATGACCCCGCCGACCTGACCGGTCGCACCAAACACACCTACACGCATGCGGGCAGCCTATCGGCGCACCTCAACCGGGTATTGAGCCGTCCAGGGGCTCTCCGAACGTTCGTTTGCGCGCCGGGACGCCGCCTGAAAGGCTTCCCCGCGTGCCTGCGACATTCCCCGACTGGCTTGAGCCTTGGCTGATCGATCACCTGCACGCTCGCCCGCAAGCACTGCTGCTCCTGGCCGAGCCGGCCCCCGGGTACCAGCGGATCGGCGTCCGGCTCGACAACGGTGAGGCCGTGGTCGTCAAGCGGCGTCCCGATCGCTCGGGACGCACGCGCGGCTGCGTCGAGGCGCAGCGCTACTGCTCTGAGCACGGCTTTCCCTGCGCCAAGCCGCTCACCCCGTCCCGGGTCTTCGACGGTGTCGCGACCCACGCCGAACAATGGCGTCCGGACGGACTGCCGCTCTCGGGCGCGGATCCGAACGTCGCGGAACGGTTCGCGCAGGTCCTCGCCGGTCTCGGCTCCCTACTGACCCGCGTCCGCGCGCGGCCGTTGCCCAACCCCATCTGGGTCGATTGGGCGAGCGACTCCTCCGCCGGCCAACCCCCCGGGCCGGTTCGCCAGATCGCCGAACGAGCGTCCACCCGGCTGGCCTCGGCGGACCTGCCGCTGGTCCTCGGGCACGCCGATTGGACGGCCGGGAACATTCTTTGGCGTGGGACTCGGCCGTGGGCGGTGCACAACTGGGACGCCCTGGCCTTCCTGCCGGAGGCCGCCCTGGTCGGCGCCGCGGCCGACGGCTACGCCGAGGCGGGGCTCGCTCCGGTGTCGTCGGCCCAGCGCTTCATCGACGCCTACCAGTCCTCGCGCCGACGCGTGTTCGACGCCGATGAACTGCGCGTGGCTTGGGCTGCCGGGCTTTGGGTGGCTGCCCATCGGGCGAAGGACGACGCGGGCCGAGCCGTTCTGGCGGCCCAGGCCGACGCCCGGCTGGAGTTGGCCGGCGCCTGAGACTCGAGCCGGTTCGTCGGCAAAGCCGCCGGTGTCAGCCCTAGGCCTGGGCGGGATCGGCACCCTCGAGTGGCAGGGCGCGTCGCTGCCAGGTCCACAGCAGCACGCCGAGGAGCGTCATCGCCAGCGCGCCGGCCGCCAACGCCCCCATCGACCCGGCGAGTAGCGGCGCCACCAGTCCGGAAATGACGGCATTGC
>JBDHZK010000024.1:0-25087 GCA_039811865.1 Propionicicella sp.
GCGCAACTCGAAGGCAGCAAGGCGTTCGCCAAGGACGTGATGTCCTCGGCCGGCGTCCCGACCGCGGCGGCACGGCTGTGCCGGACCGCCGAGGAGGTGGCCGCGGCGCTGGACGAGTTCGGCGCTCCCTACGTCGTCAAGGACGACGGGCTGGCCGCCGGCAAGGGTGTCATCGTCACCGACGACCGCCAGGCCGCGCTCGACCACGCGGCCGCCTGCAACCGGGCGGTCATCGTCGAGGAGTACCTGGACGGCCCCGAGGTCAGCCTGTTCGCGATCACTGACGGCGTCACCGCACTGCCGATGCAACCCGCCCAGGATTTCAAGCGCGTCGGTGATGGCGACACCGGCCCGAACACCGGCGGCATGGGCGCCTACACCCCGCTGCCCTGGGCCCCGGCCGGGCTCGTGGACGAGGTGATGGCCACCGTCGTCCAGCCCACGATCGATGAGCTGCGCGCTCGCCAGACCGAGTTCGTCGGCCTGCTTTACGCCGGCCTCGCGCTCACCTCTCGCGGCCTGCGGGTCGTCGAGTTCAACGCCCGCTTCGGCGACCCCGAGACCCAGCCGCTGCTGGCCAAGCTGGCCTCCCCGCTCGGCCAGGTCCTGTATGCCGCCGCGACCGGACGCCTCGCCGAAATCGGTGCCCTCGACTGGCACGAGGGCTCGGCCATCATCGTCGTGGTCGCCGCGGACGGCTACCCCGGCACCCCCGCCAAGGGCGGCCACATCCGCGGCCCGCGCCTGTTCTCCTCCGCCGACAACGTCTCGATCATCCACGCCGGCACGGCGCTGGACGGCGACGAACTGATCGCCGCGGGCGGGCGCGTCCTCGGCGTCGTCGCCCAGGCCGAGAGCCTCGCGCAAGCCCGAGCCGACGCCTACGCCGCCATTGCCGAACTCGACTTCCCGACCGGCTTTTGCCGCACCGACATCGCCGAGAAGGCGTCGGCGCGGTGAGCGTCCCGAATGTCCTGGCCAGCCGCTATGCATCGGGGCCGATGCGCGAGATCTGGTCGCCCGAAGAGAAGATCGTCACCGAGCGGCGGCTTTGGATCGCCGTCCTGGCCGCGCAACGTGACCTCGGCGTGGACTTCGGCGGGGACGATCCCGATACCGTGATCGCCGCCTATGAGGCGGCCGTCGAGGACGTCGACCTGGCGTCCATCGAGGCGCGTGAGCGCGTCACCCGCCACGACGTCAAGGCGCGCATCGAGGAGTTCTGCGCGCTGGCCGGCTACGAGCACGTCCACAAGGGCATGACCAGCCGGGACCTCACCGAGAACGTCGAGCAGGCGCAGGTGCTGGCGTCTCTTCGCCTGGTGCGGGACAAGGTCGTCGCCGTCCTCGCCCGGCTAGCCCGGTTGGCGGCCGAGTACGCCGACCTCGCGATGGCCGGACGCTCGCACAACGTCGCCGCTCAGATCACGACCCTGGGCAAACGGTTCGCGACCAGCGCGGACGAGCTGCTGGTCGCCCACGCCCGCGTCGACGAGCTGATTGCTCGCTACCCGGCGCGCGGCATCAAAGGCCCCGTCGGCACCAGCCAGGACATGCTCGACCTGCTCGGTGGGGACGCCGGCAAGCTGGCCGACCTCGAAGCCCGCGTGGCCGCCCACCTCGGCTTCGAGCAGGCGTTCACCAGCACCGGCCAGGTGTATCCGCGCTCGCTCGACTACGACGTGGTCTCCGCGCTGGTGCAGGTGGCGGCCGCCCCGTCCAGCCTGGCCAAGTCGATCCGGCTGATGGCCGGTGCCGAGCTGGTCACCGAGGGCTTCAAGCCAGGCCAGGTCGGCTCGTCCGCGATGCCGCACAAGATGAACACCCGTTCCTGCGAGCGCGTGAACGGGCTCACCGTCGTCCTGCGCGGGTACGCCACGATGGTCGGAGAGCTGGCCGGGGATCAGTGGAACGAGGGGGACGTCTCCTGCTCGGTGGTTCGCCGGGTCGCCCTGCCCGACGCGTTCTACGCCCTCGACGGCTTGTTCGAGACGTTCCTGACGGTGCTGGACGAGTTCGGCGCCTTCCCGGCGGTAGTCGCGGCCGAGCTGAACCGCTATCTACCGTTCCTGGCCACCACGAAGGTGCTGATGGCGGCAGTATCGCGCGGAGTCGGACGCGAGTCGGCGCACGAGGCGATCAAGGAGCACGCGGTCGCGGTCGCGTTGGCGATGCGTGAGCGCGGCGCCCCCAACGACCTGCTCGATCGCCTGGCGGGCGACCCGCGTCTGGGCCTGGACCGCACCGAACTGGACGCCGCCCTCGCCGATCCGCTGTCGCTCTCCGGGGCGGCGCGCGACCAGGTTCGCTCGGTGGCCGCCCGGGTGGCGGCACTGGTTGCCGACAATCCGGCGGCGGCCGCGTACGTCCCCGGCGCCGTCTTGTGACGCCCGATATCGTCGCGACCGGCAGAATCGCCTTGTGAGCCCCATCTCTCCGGCCGACCAGGCCATCGTCGGCGCCCAGTTGCGGCGCCTGCCGCGCGGCATCGTGGACGTGGCCTGGCGTTGCCCCTGCGGTAAGCCAGGGGTGGTGACCACGGCGCCGCGCCTCCCGGACGGGACGCCGTTCCCGACGACCTACTACCTGACCTGCCCGCGCGCGGTGGCCGGCTGTTCGTCTCTGGAGGCGAACGGCGCCATGGCGCAGATGACACAGCGCCTGAACTCCGACCCCGAGCTGGCCGAGCGTTATCGCCGCGCTCACGATCGCTACCTGGCCGAGCGTGCCGAGTTGGGGGACGTCCCGGAGTTGGCCGGCATCAGCGCCGGCGGCATGCCGTCCCGGGTCAAGTGTCTGCACGTGCTGGTCGCGCACGCGCTGGCGGCGGGCGCGGGGGTGAACCCGCTCGGCGATGAGGCTCTGGCCGAGCTGGGGGAGTTCTGGGCCGAGCCCTGCCTGCCGGACGCCCCCGCGCGCGTGGGCGTGATCGACTGTGGGACGAACTCGGTGCGCCTGTTGATCGCGCAGGCCAATGCCGCGGGCGGCCTGGCCGAGGTGACCCGCGACCTGCGCCTGACCAGGCTCGGTCAGGGGGTGGACGCGACGGGCGAGTTCCACCCCGACGCGCTGGAGCGCACCTTCGCCGCCGTGGACGACTACGCGCGGCAACTGGCCGAGTTCGGTGCCGCCCGCGTCCGGTTCGTGGCCACCTCGGCCGCCCGGGACGCCGGCAACCGGGACGAGTTCTTCGCCGGAATCCGGCAACGCCTCGGCGTGGCCGCCGAGGTCATCCCGGGCACCGAGGAAGCCCGGCTGTCGTTCGTCGGCGCGCTCGCCGGACTGCCCCCGTCCCGGGTCAGCTCACCCGTCCTGGTCGTGGACATCGGCGGCGGTTCCACCGAACTGGTGGTCGGGGACGCCGCCGCGCTCCAGCGGGCCGTCTCGCTCGACATCGGTTCGGTGCGACTGCGCGAACGCTTCCTGCACTCCGACCCGCCGACAGCAGACGAGGTTGCCGCGGCCCGCGCCTGCGTGGACGAGCTCCTCGACTCCGCCGGCGTCGACTTCGGCGGCGTCCGGACGCTGATCGGCGTGGGCGGGACGGCGACCAGCCTGTCCGCCCTCGTCCTCGGGCTGCCCGAGTACGACCGGACGCTCGTCCACGGCTCCGTCCTCGACACCGCGGAGGTGGTCGGACTCGCCGAGCGACTCCTCGCCGCTCCGGTCGCCGAGGTGGCCGACCTGCCCACCATGCATCCCAAGCGCGCGGACGTGATCTGCGCCGGCGCCCTGATCTGCGCTGCGGTCGCTTCTCGAGTGGACGTCCCGCTGACGGTGAGCGAGACCGACATTCTCGACGGCCTGGCCTTGGACCTGCTGGCCGACCCCGGTTCGGCCCCGGCGCCCAGGTTTGGCCGTGAGCTCGTCGACGGGTCTGCTGCTGTCCCCAGGGTCGGCGCCTGAGCCGGGTGTTCGGCACCGGAGCCTGCCGACGGGTGCGAACGGGGTGGTCCGAGAGTGCCCCCGATGGGAATCGAACCCACAACACAGCGGGTTTAAGCCGCTTGCCTCTGCCGATTGGGCTACGGGGGCGTCGGCTCCGAGTGTAGGGGCGACGCCCTGGACGTCCGACCCAGGAACAATCCCGGGCGGCGAGGCGTTATCTACACTGGACGAAGCAGCTTAGACAACGAGAGGATCAAGGTGCGCAGTTCGAACCCTGTTCTGTCGCGCGGGGACGCCTTCACGCCCGGCCAGCAGAACTATGGCTATCACAACCAGCCGGGTGGCTACCCGGGCAATGTAGGCCCTGACCAGCAGTACGCGCCTTACCAGCAGACGCCGCAGACCGACCAAGGCGTGATGACGTTCGACGACGTCGTCGCCAAGACCGGGATGACGATGGGCGTTTTGTTCCTCACGGCCGCGATCACGTGGATGTTCCTGCCGCCGGCGCTGTTGGGCGCGGTCGCAACGGTGGCCGCAATCGTCGGCTTTGTCACCGTGTTGATCGTGTCGTTCCGCCGCTCGCTGGGCGCGGGGCTGACCCTGACCTACGCGGCCATCGAGGGCATCTTCCTCGGAGCCATCAGTAAGGTCTTCGAGTACTCCTACCCCGGCATCGTTACGCAGGCCGTGATCGGGACCTTTGTCGCCGCCGGGCTCACGCTGGCCGCGTACAAGTTCTTCAACATCCGCGTGACGCCCAAGTTCACCAAGATCGTCGCGATCGGAACGGTGGCCCTGATGGTCACCTACCTGATCAACCTCGTGTTCGTCTTGTTCGGCGCCAACACGGGGCTGCGCCAGGTCGGCGGGGGCGCGGGTTGGCTGTCCTGGCTGATCTCCGGTGTCGCGGTCGTCCTGGCCGTGCTGAACCTGGTGCTCGACTTCGACTACATCGAGCGCGGCGTACAGATGCGGGCGCCGGCCAAGGAGTCTTGGCGCGGCGCGTTCGGCCTCACCGTAACCATGGTCTGGCTGTACATCGAGTTGCTGCGGATCTTGTCCTACTTCAGGCGCTGAACCGCTAACGAAGGGCCCGTCGGTGATACCCGACGGGCCCTTTGCTACCCTCAATCGCCCGCGCCGACCGCCGCCCATAGGCTCGGGGGTATGAAACCCCTGCAGCTTCGGCTAGTTTGCGCTCCCGCTGCGGCAGCGATCCTGCTGGCCGTGACCGGGTGCGCGTCGACAGCGCCCGCAACGACCGGCGCGAGCGCTTCCCGCATGATCTTCGAGAGCGCCTGGGTACGCACGACCGACGCGGCCAAGGACCAATCGATGACCGCGCTGTTCGGCACCGTGGTCAATCCGAGCGAACAGACGGTGAAACTCACGTCCGCGGACTGCTCCGCGGTTGCCGCGATGACGCAGATCCACGAAATGGTCAGCGTCAACGGCAAGTCGGTGATGCAGGAAGCCAAGGGCGGGGTGGACGTCCCCGCCGGCTCGCACCTGCACCTCAAGCCCGGCGGATACCACGTCATGCTCATGCGGCTGAAGAAGAAGCTGCCGGTCGGTGACGAGGTCACCTGCACGTTGTCGTTCAGCACCGGCCAGCAGGTCAAGGTGACCGCCTCGGTCAAGAAGTTCACCGAGGAGGAGGACCACTATCACTCGCCGTCGCCGACGCCATCGACCACCAGATGACGGCCCGAGGGCTTGATCGCCGGGGCCTGATCGCTGCCTCGGGTGGGATCGGACTGGCCGCCGGAGCAGCCGGCGCGACGCTTTGGCACGGCGCGACCTCGACGCTGACGCAACCGGCCGGGGTTGTGGAAGGCCAGAACTACAGCCCGCACGGAAGCCACCAGGCAGGCATCGTGACGCCGGCACCCGCGGTGACGCAGCTGTTCGCGTTCGACCTGCTGCCTGCAACCGGCGCGGATGGCCTGCGGCGCCTGCTGCGCATCTGGAGCCAGGACATCGCCGCCCTCATGGCCGGTGAGCCGGCTCCGGGTGACGTCGTCCCGGAACTGGCCCAGGCCGGCTGTTCGCTGAGTATTACGGTCGGCTTCGGCCGGCGCGTCTTCCGCCTCACCGGGCTCACCGGTAAGGAGCCGGACGGATTCATCGACGTCCCCGCGATGGGCCACGACCGCCTCCAGCCGCGCTGGTGCGGCGGGGACGTGGTCGTCCTGATCGCTGCGGACGACCCGACCAGCGTCGCCTTCGCCCGGCGTCGGCTGGTCGTCGACGCCGAGACGTTTGCCAAACCGCGTTGGGTCCAGACCGGATCGTGGCGAGGTAAGGACGCCGAGGGCCGCGCCATCACCGGCCGCAACCTCTTCGGCCAGGTGGACGGGACCGGCAATCCGCCGGCCGCCGAACACGACCGGGTGGTTTGGCTGCACGACGCGCCCTGGGTGGGCGGAACGACCCTCGTCGTCCGCCGGATCCAGATGAACCTGGACGTGTGGGACACCCTCACCCGCGAACGCCAAGAGCGTGTGATCGGACGCACACTCGCCAACGGCGCCCCACTAGGCGGGGTCCACGAGACTGACCCGTTGGATCTGCAGGCCACTGCGGATGGCCACCTGGTCGTCGCTGCCAACGCGCACGCCCGGCTGTCGCACCGCAGCGTGAACCATGACCGGCAGATCCTGCGCCGCGGCCTCAACTACACCCACGAAGAGGCGGTCGACGGCGTCCTGACGGCGTCGGCGGGGTTGATCTTCCTAAGTTTTCAGGCCAGCATCGCCGACCAGTTCGTGCCCATTCAGCAACGCCTGGACGCGGGGGATGCGCTGAACGAGTGGACGACGGCGATCGGGTCGGCGGTCTTCGCGGTTCCCGGCGGCTTCGGGCCGGACTCGTGGCTCGCAGCGTCCCTGTTCTGAGGCGAAGGCAAGGCCCGGGCAGGCTCTGGATCGGACTCGGGGATAGGTGTGACAGGGGGGTTCGTAGTCGACCCCAAATGTCACACCGAGTCGCTTCAACTCGCGGAGCGGCGCACCCTCGTGTTGGCGGTGAGGGCGTCCAGGTGACGGTCGAGCAGCATGCGAAAGCCCGCGCTCCACTGCGTGCGTCGCCAGTTCGACAGGCGGATCCAGCGGGTCGACGCGGTCGTCCCGCCGATGTCGTGGACGATCGGGGTGGTGGGCGCCTGACAAAACGCGGCATAGATGATCCTCACCGCGTGGAAGTCCTCGATCTCGCCTGAGGGGGAGCGCCCGATCCAATGGTCGGTCTGCAGGTCGAGGATGTGGTCGATGACGGCCTCTTGGCCAGTTTCCTCCCCGATTTCGCGCAGGACGGCCGCCCCGGGCTGCTCGTCCGCGTCCACGCCGCCACCGGGCAGGCCCCATAGGCCGGGCACGGCGGTCCGGTGCGAAAACTGGGTGGCAAGGATCCCGAGGTCGGATAGGACGATTGCGTACGCGGCCACCCGCTGGCGCTTGGGCACGCTTTGGCCGAGCTCGATATCGACCCCCAGGTCGATTGTGCGGACGCGCCCGGGCACGCGAGGCCGCGCCTTGGGCCGGCGGCGGAAGACCTCGGCCGTCACCACGATTTCGCCATCCACCCGGGTCGCCGACAGCAGACGACGCACGCGGAAGCCGCGTTCGGAGAGCAAGAGATGCGGATCGGTTCCGTGCGGAAGGGCCGCAGAGAGCAGGGTCCTGCTCCCGGGCGCGGCCACGGCGACGATTCGCATCCACCAATCATTGCTCGCCACCCCCGCCGCGACCAGGAGATACACCGCCCGAACCAAGAGGATGTTGGAATTCTTGGCGTTTCGTCAGCAAGGACGCCGATCAGCCCGATCGGGAAGCCGCCAGGTGCCTGGCCGTCAACCGTTTCGGCGACGATCGATCAGCCGAGCGCAGGGATAGCGCCTCCACCCGGTCCTGGTCCTGGCCGGGAGGGCGCCCATTGGCGCCCCCGCGCGCGAGGGGTGGTCGCTACACTCTCAATGCGCGACGCCGCGCCTGCCTCGGAGGTGGACCATGGAGTACAACGATCAGGCCACGCTCGACCCGTCGCAGATGGGTGGCGGAGGACGTCGCGGCGGCGGAATCGCGATCGGCGGTGGCGCTGGTCTGATCATCCTGATCCTGGCACTGATCTTCGGGTTCAACCCGGGCGACATCCTTGGCGGCGGGGACCAGGGCGGTGCACAGTCGACCGAGAATCCCTACTCGCACTGCACCGCGGGCGTCGATATCCAAAAGGACCGCAACTGCCGCTGGGTCGCGTACACCAACTCCATCCAGAGCTATTGGAAGACCCAGGTTCAGGGCTACAAGGTCATCCAGACCCACATCTTCACCGGGCAGGTCTCGACGGCCTGCGGCACGGCAACCTCTGAGGTCGGCCCCTTCTACTGCCCCGCAGATACGACGGTCTACCTCGACACGGGGTTCTTCGACGTGCTGACCCAACGGCTGGGCGCGAAGGGCGGAGACGCCGCGGAGGCATACGTGATCGCGCACGAGTACGGGCATCACATCTCGAACTTGATCGGGATCATGGACAAGGTGCAGCAAGCCGGGAACCAGACCGGTCCGAAGTCCCCACAGGTGCGGTTGGAGTTGCAGGCCGACTGCTTTGCCGGCGTCTGGCTGCGCAACGCGACGAAAGACCCGAACGGACCGATCAAGTCGATCACCCAGGACGATTTGAACCGCGCGGTGGACGCCGCGATCTCCGTCGGCGACGACCGCATTCAGGAGCGGACGTCCGGTCGGGTCGATCGCGAATCGTGGACCCACGGCTCGTCCGCTCAGCGCAAGCAGTGGCTGTCGAACGGTTTCAACTCCGGTGATCCCAACAAGTGCGACACCTTCGCGGCGAACGCGATCTGAGCGTCCCGCCGTCCTGCCAGCCGAGGTTCAGCGCACCTGCTTGGTGACGTCGTTGCCGGATAGGTCCGCCACGATCTCGGTGCCGGCGATGTTGAAGTACATCAGCGGGGTACCGGTCTTGCGCCGGTCGTCGACCACCACGGACCAGACCGTGGACGCATCGAACTTGCCTTGGTCGCGGAGACGCTGGATCACCGTCCAAACCGCGTCGCTGCTCACCAGGTTGGGGTCAAAGTCCGGGTTGACCGGTTTGTCGCTTCGACCGGCGGTGGCCGCCGGGAACTTGGCCGAACGTAGCCGCCGTAACGTGGTTGCGTTCGGCCCGACGTAGTCGACGTAGACGCCCTGCGAGGAGTCGATCCCCACCGCGATCACTTGCTGCTTAGAGCCGATCGCATCCGCCAGGCCCTCGCGGATGCCCCAGCGAGAGTTGAAATCCAAGGTGGGCAGCAGCGTCCCGTCGGGATGGAAGAAAACCGTGCGGCTCTCCGGAACTGTCGAGACGGTCATCATCACCTCGCCAGCGGAGAAATCCACGATCTGCAGACTCTGTTCGGTATCCACACCCGACACCGCGGCGGCGGCGCGGAACAGCGCGCCCACGTCGAAGATGTCGAAGTCGTTGATGTCGAAGATGGCCTGGTCGACGTACTGGGTGTCCGACTGGACCTGCTTGATCGTCCCGCCCCGATAGGCCCAGGTTTGGGCCGTCGTCCCTTGCACCACGCTGATGCTCGCGGTGTGGGTGTCCACCTCGACCATGATCAGCTTGGTCGTTCCGGCGGCCGAGATCAACTCCCGGACGACCTCCAGCGCCGCCCCTGGTTTGGTCAAGTCCTTCTGCGCGCTGACGGTGGCGGAAGGGGACGGCGTCGGAGTCGCGGTCGGGGTCGCCGAGGGGCCGACGGCCGGGCTGCAGCCCGTCAGGGCCAGCGCCAGCCAGACGCAGCCCGCAGCGCTCAGGCGCCATCCGCGCGGCTGGATTCCCACCGAGCGAGCCTACCGCGAGGGGGCCCGGTTGGTGCCTCCGCGCAGCCGGGCACACTGGGCGGGATGGACTTGCATCAGGACGCGCTTGAGGTCGCCCCCAAGCTCTTGGGCGCGGTCTTTTCCCACGGTGCGGTCGCGGTCCGCCTTACCGAGGTGGAGGCCTACCGTGGGCGAGACGACCCGGCTTCCCATGGCTACCGGGGACCGACCCCGCGCTCGGCCGTGATGTTCGGCCCCGCCGGGCATCTGTACTGCTACCTGTCCCACGGGGTGCATGTCTGCGCGAATGTGGTGTGCGGGCCGGTCGGGACGTCCTCGGCGGTGCTGTTGCGCGGGGGAGAGGTGGTCGCCGGCCTCGAACTGGCCCGCCGGCGGCGAGGGAACGTCTCGGATGCTCGGTTGGCTCGCGGTCCCGGCTGCCTGGGCCGCGCCTTGGGGCTGTCGTTGTCGAACTCGGGGGCTGAGATCGAGGTCGAGTCATCAGGCGGGGTTCCGCCGGACGAAACCGAGGTCGACGGCGGCGTCTCAGGCTTTCGCCTCACCTTTCCGGCCAGTCCCCTTCCTCGGTTCGCCAGCGGACCCCGAGTGGGCGTGTCCGCCGCGGCCGAACATCCGTGGCGATTCTGGATTCCTGGAGACCCTACGGTTTCGGCCTACCGGCGCAGCCCGCGGGCGGCATCCCCGGGGTGACGAAACCCGACGGGCGCCAGCGAGACCTACGCCGGGCAGCCAACGCGGTGCCTCACGCTCGGGGCTACCGAGCAACCAACGACCGAAAACCCAAGGGCGGCGGTGATTCTGTGTCGTGGTGGCGCAGAGTCGTGGTGGCCCATCGCAGCAAACTTGGCCCCCGGAAACGCGTCGCACGACCGCGTCAAGTCGCCTACCAGCAGCCCACAACTTCCCCAAGACAAGGGTGGAGGCCAGACCAAGTATGAGTTGGTCTGGCCTCCGGTTGTCCAGGTGAGACGGGCCCTGAACGCCGGTCTGCACGCAATTCCCGTTCACTCGTCCCAGTGAAACGCTTGCGGATCGCTCCGCTCGCAATGGGCTGCGATTGCTGTCCGGTTACTCACTTTCCTCTGCTTGCGCTTCGGAAGTTCGTACGGACATTTATACTCCAGGCCGCCAGTGGGGCGCAATGGTTTCGGACGAGATTTTCTCGCCGCTTCGAGGAGTCACAACAGTATTCACTGTGGCACCTTCAGTACCACTGGTAACTGACCGTTCCAGCCGCCACTCGGCAAGTGCCTTCTCGGGCCCGGCCTAGATCAAGACCGGACCGCCTCATACGCGGTCCGGTCTTGAGAGCATTCAACCCGTCGTCGTGGGCGGCGGGTCGCTGACACGCCGCGGTGGGATGCGGTCAACGTCGCCGGACCAGTGCGGTATGGGCACGCCCGCGATGGTCGCCGACGCCGTGGACGGCGCCACCGTGGAAGGCGTGGCGGTGGCCCCGCGCCGGTAAGGTACGACTAGCGGCTTCACACGGCCGTGGAGCGGCCACGAGAGCATTCCAGTGAGGGCTAAATGACTGAACAGAGCACCAGTGAGGCGCAGACCGAACAGACGGTTGTCGTAAGCCGGTCGGTCGGCCGGCCGGTCAAGGATGTTTGGGGCGTACTGGTTACCCCGAAGGGAGCCGAAGCGCTCCTAGGTGAGGGTGGGACGATCGGCGACAAGGGGCACGCCTGGCGCGCCGCCGACGGCACCTTCGGCGTCGTCCGGAGCTACCACCCCCTGGAGCAGATCCGATTCAGCTGGCACGCGGGCGAGGACGCCCCGAAGTCGCTGGTCGACCTGCACCTGATCAGCGAGACGGACGCCAGCACGAAGCTCGAGATCAGGCACGAACACGTTCCCGGTGGTCTCGACCCGCAAACGCTGACCAAGCATTGGGGAGCCGCGCTGGACACCCTGGTCGCCGTGCACGACTGACGATTCTGCTGATCCTGCGCGAGCCAACTGTTCGGCCCCTTAGCACGGCTAGGGGGCCGATCGTTATCCACAAGCGGGTTCGGCGGTTTGCCATTCTGTCGGATCCGCCGTCTAGGGTCGGAGCATGCGAACCCACCCCATTCGCAGCCGATTTCGCGTTCTCGCGATTCTGACTGCGCTTCTCCTCACCCCGATCACGGCGTGCACCGGGACGTCCCCCACCCCCCAGTCCAACCCCACCGCTGCCCCCGCGCCAGCCGGCGATTTCCCGTCGCTGCCCAACCGCTCCAGCGGCGCTTCGGAGAAGCTGGGAATGATTGCCGCCGGCGACGGCAAGTTCGTGACGATAGGCGTCCAGCGCGCTTCAACGTCGGTGCCGATCATTCGATGGTCGACTGACGGACTCAGCTGGCAGCAGGGCACGTTGCACGCCCCCGCTGAAGCGCCCGCGTCGGCGAGCGACGAGTTGGATGGCGTTGCCAGCTTGACCACTTCCGGCAAGACGACCTGGCTCGCGGTTGGGCACAACGCCGAGTTCGGGCTGACCTACACCAGCTCGGATGCGAGGTCGTGGGAGCGGCATGGTATGCCGGCCCTGGACTGGCGGACCGATCTCGTCGAGGGATTGTCGGCCAGCCCCGAGGCTGGGTTCGTGCTGGTCGGCTACCGACGTAGCCCCGGAACCAACTCCCGAAGTCCGATGGTTTGGCGCTCGCCGGACGGAATCAACTGGTCGACCACGAAACTGCCCGGGTCCGGGCGGCTGCGGTCCGTCGTCGCCGACGGCGCACGCGTCGTGGCGGTCGGGATAGAAGGGCGAACCACGGTGACCAAGTCGGGCATCGAGTTTCCCCTGGTGTACACGTCCACCGACGCCGGAGCGCACTTTCAGGCGGTAAAGATCAGCGAACCCGCCGACGGATACCGGTTCGCCCACTTCCTCAGCGCTGTGACCAAGACCGCGGCCGGTCTTGTCGCGACCGGCGGCTACTTCGCCAAGGACCTCAAGTATCACACCGTCCTCCATGTGAGTACCGACGGCCTGCGCTGGAGTTCCGCGTCGCCGACGGCATTCAAGTCCGCGAACAGCACCGAGGGCAAGGAGGTCCTAGGGGTTCCCGGGGGAACCCTGATCGGCGTCCAGGAGATCTCGGCGCGGACGAAGGTTGCGATCTTCACCGGAAGCGGCAACGGCTGGAGCAAGGCCAAGATCCCGGCCTCTCAACTTCAGAACAACAGCGGTGTCCGGTTCGCAGGGGCCGGCTCGATCGTCCTGGTAAACCTCGTCGGGGAGTCGAATGGGGACGAGGTGAGTGCACTTTGGCGCTCGGTCGACGGTGGCAAGAGCTTCGCCAGCGTCGACCTGTCGGCGGCCGAAGCCGGGGACGTCATCGACCCGGCCGAACTCGTGCATCGCGGTGATGAGATCACCGCCATCGGATCGGCTCAAGGTGCACAAGTCGTCTGGCGCAGGGGTGCCGACGGGCGCTTCGGGGAGCCGACGGTTGTGAGCAATGATCCGCTGGATCGCATCGTAGGCGCAGCCTCGGCCCCCAAGCGAGTCCTGATCTGGGGGTCCAAGAATGCGTTCTCCAACGACCACGCCGAGACCTGGGAAACGACCGACACTCTCCACTTCCGGACTGCCAGGATCGGGAGCTTCGAACGGGCGGCGCAGTACCACTACAGCGAGATCAAGGGCGGGATCTGGGCCGGTGACCGCTGGGTGGTAGTCGGCGAGCGCAGCAGCAACGGGGACGTCCGGCGAAGCGCACTGGTGGCTACCAGCACCGACGCCGAGCACTGGACCAACGGGCAATCGACCAGGGTTTTTCGGCGCGGCGATGGATTCAGCGCTAGCGATCCGTTGTCCGACCTGGACGGTCTGGAGAACGCTGGCCGCTGGATGAGCGGTGTCGCCGTGGTCGGCCGGGGCCTGGTTGCCGTGGGTGGGACTGAGTCGAACCGGCGGAGCTCGGCGGCGGTCTGGTTGAGCGCAGACAAGGTTCGTTGGAAGCTGGCGGCCCTGCCGGCGCCGTCCGGAAAGGAGAGCTTCGCGAGCCGAGTCGCGGCCACGGGGAACTCGGTCGTGGCCCTCGGCGGCGTGCGCGCGGCGGGCCAGTGGCGCACCTATCTGTGGACGTCCAAGGACGGTGGCCGGACTTGGCGCGGTTTCGACCCGCCCAATCCGGGGGACTCGGATCAATCGGGCGCGGAACTCGCCTTCGTCAACGGACGCTTCGTTGCCACCGCCCGGCCCACCGACGGCGGGCAGGTGCTGGCTTGGTCGAGTGCCGATGGCGTGGACTGGAGGACCGAGCAGGTCAGCGTGCCGGGGTTGACGTCGGGCGACCAGGTGACCGTCCGCAGCCTGCTCGCCGATGGCGACGGTGTCTTGGTGCTGGTGAAGGTGGATGGGGTGGCCAGTGGCCGGGCGGTCGTGGTGCGGGTACCTATCGGCTGAGGCCCGCGATCAGGAGTCCAACTTTCCGACCGACGCCGACGTCTGGTCGATGAGTCGGGCTCCCCTGGCAAGCTCGAGGCACGCGCGACGCGCCGGTGATCCTGTTCGTGGAGGACGCCGGCCCGCCTGCGGGAATGCTCGCGTGCGCCTGCTGGCGGCGGGGCTGGAGGTGGGGCCGAGGCGCTCGTCACGGCGTCGATGGTGTGATCGGGCGGCGCCCCACTTGCCGTTAGCTACTCCACCGGCCTTAACCTTGACCTCGTCATGACCGACTCACCCGAGCGACCGCCCCGCAGCGATGACGCGCTCGCGCTCGTGACGGTGGGCGAACTGGTGCCCCACGACGCAACCATCGTGCTCGCCGACTACGACCCGGCCTGGCCTGGCCTGTACGCGCGCGAGGAGGAACGGATCCGCGCCGCACTCGGCTCCACCGCGGTCCGCCTGGAGCACGTGGGGTCCACTTCTGTCCCAGACCTCATCGCCAAGCCGATTATCGACGTGTTGCTGGTGGTGCCCGACTCCGCCGATGAGGCGGCCTACCTGCCGCAACTGGAGGCTGCCGGGTACCGCCTGCGCATCCGCGAGCCGGACTGGTTCGAACACCGGATGTTCAAGGGCCGCGACACCGACGTCAATGTGCACGTCTTCACCACCGGCGCCGCGGAGATCGACAAGCTGCTCAGCTTCCGCGACCAGTTGCGCACCAACCCCGCCAGCCGCGCCCGGTACGCGCAGACCAAACGCGAACTGGCTGATCGGACGTGGCGCCACGTCCAGCACTACGCCGATGCGAAGACCGCGGTCGTCGCCGAGATCCTCGCCGACAGCTAGCCGCGCTGTTCGGCACCGTCTTGGAAGTTGTCGAGAAGCCTCAGGTACCGGCCGGGCTCTTCGAAAAAGGGAAAGTGCCGTCCGTCGAACAGCACGAGCTGTGAGCCTTCCACGCCGGCGTGAATCGCCTCGGCCAGACCCGGCACGCACTGGTCGTGGCGCCCCCCGACAACCAGCGTTGGAACGGTAATCTCCCCGAGCCGGCCGGTCAGGTCGACGCCGGCGTACAACCCGTCCGGGGTGAACCAAGACGACCCGTGCAGGCGCTCGTACACCTCAGCCCCGCTCGCCTGCATGGCGCGCTGCACCGGCTCCGGCAGTGCTCCGGCGAACACGTAGCTCTGAACGAACGCGCCCAGCGCCGGGCCGTACTCCGGTCGGTCGGTCGCGCCCGTCAGCAGCACCTGCTCGGCCTCGGGCCCCAGCGCTCGGACTCGCCCCCGCCACCCCTCGACCAGCGCCGGCACGCTCGCGAACGAGTTCGACAGCGTCAGCGACACCACCCCGGCGCCCGGATGCGCGAGCAGGTAGCACATAGCCAGCAGCCCACCGTAGGAATGGGCGAACAGATGCACCCGGTCGAGCCCGAGCTCGCGTCGTAACTGCGCTAGCTCGTCGACGAACAACTCAACGTCGTAGTCAGCGGGATCGGCGGCCCGATCAGAGCGTCCGCAGCCGTACTGGTCGTAGAACACGACTCGTCGCGCGAGCCCCGCAAGGGGCTCCAGACAGTCATGCGGCATGCCCGGACCGCCGTGGATCACAAGTACGGGAACCCCGTCCGCCGCGGTCGCCCCCCACCAGACGCGGTGGCCACGGTGGTCGATGAACCCCGCTTCGCTCAGCGTCGCCATCGGCCCGCTCCAATCCGTATCCCCTGTCCGATGGTGATCCCGCCCGGGTGTGAGCGTCAAGGGCGAGTCGACCGGCGATGATCTCGGCCGCCCGCTGCAGCGGGCCGGCGTAGGGCCCTGGGCCACAGCGACCGCCAGCCGCGGTCGGCCACCACGAAGGCGATGTCAGCGCGCGGGTCGCCCGCCGCGACGATGCGCTCACCGATCGGCGAACGCGGAGTGCAGGCTGGCCCCGGTGGAGATTGGCGGCGAAGATGGCGTCCTCCTGGTTCACCAGCCAAGCGAGCGGGGCAGCGCTTCCGGAGGTTACCGGGAGAGCCGCAGCGTCAGCATGTTGGCGTCGGCACGAACCCTCGTCGATGGAGCGCAGACCCTCGACCTGGGCGCCGTCAGGGCGGCTCGACGGACTGACCCGGAGCAGCTTCCTGATCGGCCCCGGGCGTGGTGGGTGGTCCGCCCGTGCTTCCCAGTGCTGGCGGAGCTCGATTCTCGACCGCCGCCGAGTTAACTTCTCCTGAACAGCCGCAGGCAGGCCAAACGCCAAACCCCCCCTCGGGGAACCGCGCACCCCCCGGTTTACGTGCCCACAACAAACACCTGCCAGGCTGAACTCGTGAACCAGACTCCCGAGTGGCGGCGAGCGGCACGGGTGCTGCGTCGCTCCGGCTTCGGCGCAACCGGTGACGATGTGGATGCCGCTGTCCGCCTCGGGCTGGAACGCTGGGTGGATCGCGCGCTCGCGGGCGGCGCCGACCCAGGTGTTGCGGCCACGCCGCCACCGCGGGTCGACCATCCCCGACCGATTCCGAAAGGGGCCGACCGCGAGACGAAGGCCAGGATCCGGGCGGTCTCCCGGGCCCAGATGGAGCAGGTCGGCCTGTGGTGGCTGGCGCGGATGGCGGCGGCTCGCAACCCCGTGCTCGAGAAGCTCACGTTCGGCTGGCACAACCATTTCGCAGCCTCCGCCACGAAGGTGCGCGACCCGGCGGCGATGCTCGCCCAAAACGAGTACCTGCGTCGGCACGCGTTGGGTCGGTTCGGGGAACTCGCGCACGCGATGATCGTGGACCCGGCGATGCTGCGCTGGTTGGACGGCCAGAAGAACACCGCGAAGGCGCCGAACGAGAACCTCGCCCGGGAGTTCATGGAGTTGTTCGCGCTCGGCCACGACGGCGGCTACACCGAATCCGATGTGCGGGAGGGGGCCCGTGCCCTGACCGGCTGGCGGATCGGTCCGGACTTCGCCGCCTACCTCGATCCGAAGCGGCACGACAGCGGCACCAAAACCGTGCTGGGTGTCACCGGAAACCTGGACGCGGCGAAGTTCGCCGACGCCGTGCTGGCCAGGCCGGCGTCGGCGAGGTTCGTGGTGACCCGCTGGTGGCGCTTCTTGGCCGCCCCGGGCGTCCCTCCCGCGCCCACCCTGGAGCGCTTGTTGAAGGCGTACGGTGGCGGCCGCGAGTTGCGTCCGATGTTCCGCGCGCTACTGCTCGACCCGGCCTTCGCCCAGGCCGAGAACCAGATCGTCACCGGCCCGGTCGAGTGGCTGATCGGGGCAATCCGCGCGTTGCGCGTGCCGATGACCGGCGAGCGGGTCAAACGCGTCTCGTCCGCCTTGCGCTCGCTGGGACAGGTGCCGCTGCTCCCGCCCAACGTCGGCGGCTGGCCGTCCGGTCAGGCTTGGTTGTCGACCGCGGCCGCGGCCGGGCGGGCCAAGTTCGTCCCTCAGTTGGTAGCGGCCGGTTCGGTGACGCCGGTGGCGAACGCGCCGGCGGCTCGAAGAGTCGACGCAGCCGCCCACCTTCTCGGGATCGGCTCGCTAACACCTGCTACTACCAACGCGCTGTCCAGAGCTGGCGGTGACCCCGTAAAGCTCGTCTCCACCCTCCTGCTCAGCCCGGAATACCTGGTGAACTGATGTCGAAACCGTGCTACGACCCGCGCCGGCCGCTCGACGGGCTGACCCGGCGAAGCTTCCTGATCGGTTCGGGCGTGGTCGGCGGTGCCGCCCTGCTCGCCGGCGGCGCAGCGATCACCTGGACCGATGTCGCTAAAGCCGCGCAGGCGACCCCGCTGCCGGCGGGCACGCCGATCCTCGTCCTACTCACCCTGTATGGGGGAAACGACGGGCTGAACACGCTCGTCCCGTACGCCGACCCCGCCTACGCAACCGCGCGCCCGGGCTTGGCCTACACAGCCGACCAGGTGCTCCGCCTGGATGACCACTTCGGTCTCAATCCCGGCCTGGCCGGGTTTGCGAAGTTGTGGGCCGACCGCAAGCTCGCGATCGTCCGCGGAGTCGGTTATCCCAAGCCCGATCGAAGCCACTTCCGATCCATGGATATCTGGCAGACGGCGTCTCCGGATCGGCCGGTGACCACCGGCTGGATCGGCCGCTGGCTCGATCGGACGGGAGCGCACCCCTTGGCCGCCATCCATCTGGGATCGGTGCTCCCGCCCCTGGCCGTCGGGGAGCGCCACACCGCGGCGGCCCTGGGGACCAAACCGGGTCACGATCCCAAGCTTTCGCAGGCGCTCGCCGACCTCAGTGCGATCGACTCCGCCGACACCCGTGCCATGGCCGAAGTGCGCGCGTCCTACCGGGCGTTCGGCAGCGTCCGTGCCGACGTCGTCGATCACCTGGACGACGAGTCGCTGCCCACCGGCGACGAGGTGACCGACGACGGATCGCTGGCCGGGCAGCTGCAACTGGTGGCCAAGTGCATTCGGATCGGCGCCCCGACAACGGCCTACTCAGTGACGATGGGAGGGTTCGACACGCATGCCGACGAGTTGACCACCCAATCGGAGTTGCTGCGCAAGTTGGACGAGGCGGTCACCAAGTTCCGCGCCGCCCTGGCCGCTCACCCACGAGAGCGGGACGTCGTAGTGTTGGCGTACTCCGAGTTCGGACGCCGGGTGCGGGCCAACGCGTCCGACGGCACCGACCACGGCACCGCCGGCAACGCGTTCCTGATCGGCGATCTGGCTAACCCGGGATTCCACGGCGATCCGCCGTCCCTCACCGATCTGGCAGACGGCGACCTCAAGACCACCACCGATTTTCGTTCGGTCTACTCCGAAGTGATCCGCAAGGTGCTGCGCGCGGATCCTGCCGGGATCGTGAACGGTCCGGCCGAACTGGGCGTCTTGCGGTGAGTTCGAAACGACTCAGGTTCGTGGACACCGCGGGCGCGTGGAAACGTGCGGCGCGCGCTCGATGCGCCATCGGGTAGCGCCTGACGGGCTTCGGTGAGCGTGGGCTGGCCGCACGTTTTCACCCGTTCCGGGCGGGTGGCCCACGGGAACGAATCCGGATGACGTCCCTGCCGAGCCCGCCTAGACTCCGCGCGTGCGCTACATCTCGACGCGGTCCGCCCCGGACGACCCCGGCCTCGCGTTCTGCGACATCCTGTTGGGCGGCCTCGCCCCCGACGGCGGTCTTTACGTGCCGAAGGACTACCCGCAGTTGTCCTGCGCCGATCTCGCGCACCTGCGCCGGCGCCTCGCCGACGGCGGGTACCCCGCGGTGGCGTACGAAATCCTTCGCCGCTTCGCCGACGACATCCCCGACGACGACCTGAGCGCGATCTGCCGGCGCGCATATGCGCCCGAGGTGTTCGGCGAGCCGATCGTCGGAGTCACCGAGCTGAGTGGCGGAATCTGGCTGGCCCACCTCAGTCAGGGTCCGACCGCCGCGTTCAAGGACATGGCGATGCAGTTGCTCGGGCAACTGTTCGAGTACGAGTTGGGGCGACGCGGAGAGTCTCTCAACATCCTGGGGGCCACGTCCGGCGACACCGGCAGCGCGGCGGAATACGCCATGCGCGGACGCCGCGGGATCACGGTCACGATGCTCACCCCCCGTGGCCGGATGACCCCCTTCCAGCAGGCACAGATGTTCTCGCTAGACGACCCGTCCATCCTCAACGTGGCGGTCGACGGGGTCTTCGACGACTGCCAGGACCTGGTCAAGCAGGTCGCCGGCGATCTGGAGTTCAAGCGTCGCTGGCGCATCGGCGCGGTCAACTCGATCAACTGGGCGCGCGTCGTGGCGCAGGTCGTCTACTACGTCGTCGCCTGGTTACGGGTGACCACCGCGGACGATCAACGCGTCAGCTTCTGCGTTCCCACCGGCAATTTCGGCAACATCTGTGCGGCCCACGTAGCCCGCCAGGTTGGGCTCCCGATCGAGCGACTCGTGTTGGCCACGAATGAGAACAACGTGTTGGACGAGTTCTTCCGCACCGGTGTCTATCGCGTCCGGGCGGCGGCGGATACCCACGAGACGTCCAGTCCTTCCATGGACATCTCCAAGGCGAGCAACTTCGAGCGCTTCGTCTTCGACCTGCTCTCCCGAGAAGGTGCTCGCGTGGCGGAGCTGTTCGGAGAACGGCTGTCGACGGATGGCTACTTCGATCTGTCCGACACCCCCGAGTTCGCGGCGATCACCGAGCGCTATGGCTTCGTCAGTGACAGTTCGACCCACGCCGACAGGGTCGCGACGATCGCGGACGTCCACGCTCGCGACGGCGTCACCATCGACCCGCACACCGCCGACGGCGTCCTTGTCGCCGGCAAGCACGTGGCGCCGCCGACCCCGATGATCGTTACCGAAACGGCCTTACCCGTGAAGTTCGCGGCCACGATCGTCGAGGCGCTGGGCGTCGAACCGCCGCGGCCGGCGGCCTTCGTTGGGCTGGAGGAGCTTCCCCGCAAGGTGATTGACCTGCCCAACGACGCCGCCGCCCTGAAAGCGCTGCTTGAGGTCTTCCTCTCCCGGACGGAGCCTCCAGGCGTCTGATTTTCACGCTCGCACCCGCTTGCGCGCATCCGCGATGCAAACTTGTTCGCATGACCGATTCGAAGGAGAAGGAGTTCGAGGACCGCTGGTGTCTTGGCTGGCGCGGGCTTCGGATCGAAGGGGTTGCGCGCATTGGTGGGCAGGTCCAGTTCGACATCGGCGAAACGTCGTCCCTGACGCTGGCCGCGCCGTTCACCCTGGCTGAAAAGGCCGCCGATATCCCCGGTGTGAAGCCGAGAGAGTTCGACCCGTCGGACGGACTTGCGCCCGAGATCGAAGCCTTGGCCGGACAGACGATCAGGGCCGCGCTCGGCTTCAAGGACGGCCGGCTCAGGGTGGCCTTCAGCTCCGGGCAACACCTCAATGCGCCCAGGGGCCACGGACACCCTTCCTGGATGGCGCACGGGGAAACGGGACGCAGTTGGGAAGCCACCGCCGACGGTGAGTTGAGCGTCTACAGCGCTCGTCGTACCGCCGACCCCGAGGAGTGAACACAGCCGCGCCCGACCGCACGCCCACGATGATCTCGGTGCTGCGGATCGGCGCGGCGACCCTTGCCGCGGGCTTGGCCGCAGGAATCGCGGGCGCGTCCATGACGTTGTTGCTGCACCTCGTGCAGCACACGGCCTTCGGCTACACCGACTCCACCTTCTTGATCGGCGTGGAGAACGCGAGTTGGGAGCGGCGGCTCCTCGGACCGGCGCTCGGGGGCGTCCTCGCAGGCTTGGGCTGGTGGGCGCTGCGTCGGCGCGGGGGGCTGCCGAGCATCGGCGCGCTCGTTTCCGGAAAGGCTGACCGGCTGCCGTTTTGGCGTGCCCTGGCGGACTCCGCGTTACAGATCCTGGTGGTCGGCAGCGGCGCCTCGGTTGGCCGCGAGACCGCCCCCCGGCAAGTGGCGGCCGCCTTCTCGGGCCGGTTCGGACGCTGGCTGCGCGTCAGCGATGCGGATTGGCGCTTGTTGCTCGGCTCCGCGGCCGCCGGCGGATTGGCGGCTGTGTACAACGTGCCGATCGCGGGGCTCGCCTTTGCCGCCGAAGTGGTCGGAGTCGTCAGCGGCCTCCGGGGGATAGTGATCGCCGGGGCGGTCAGCCTAATCGGGGTTCTGGTCGCCCGTCCGATCGTGGGCTCGAATCCGACCTACGTCTACCCGCTGATCACCACGGCACCCACCGCCTGGGCGTGGGGCCTGGTCTGCATCCCGATCTGCGGCTATCTCGGCCCCCTGTTGTCGCGGGGCTTCAAGGCCGCCGCTGCGCGAGCTGAAGGCGCCAACTGGCGCCTCCCGGCTGCCCTGGCGTTGTCGGGGGCTTTGATCGGGGTCATCTCTTGGTGGTTGCCGGCCATCCCCGGCAACGGCAAGGGAGTCTTGCAGCTGGCCTTCGGCAACCTCGGCTCGATCGAACTGTTCACGGCGCTGCTGCTGGTGAAACCGCTGGCAACCATGCTGACGCTGCGGGCCGGCGCCGCGGGCGGGCTGATCATGCCGGTGTTGTCGATCGGTGCGGCGATCGGCGGCCTCGCGGCCCTGGCGGGACGCTCGTCCGGCCTGGACACGCCGCTGCCCACCTTCGCGATCATCTGCGCCGCGACCTTGCTTGCCGTGACCCAGAAGGCGCCGCTGTTCGGCGCGGTTTTCGGCTGGGAACTCTGCACGCCGCCGCCGGAGATGTTCTTCCTGTTCCTGGCCTGCACCTATGGCGCGGTCCACCTGCCCAGCGGCGTGGACCATCTCCGAGCAAGGATCGCGAGGAGGTCCGGATGAGCCACGCTGCGTCGGCGGGCGGTTGGCCGGACGGTACTCCCGGCGTCCTGGAGTTGCCGAGCGGACGTCGAGTGCGCGGACGGGCGCTGTCGGCGCCCGCCGAGCCACCGCCCGATTTGGGCGTGTACCTGACCGCCCGGCGCGTGGACGTCGGTTGGCTGAATCTTTGGGTGCCCTGGGTCGACTTCGCCCTGCCGAGCGAGCCGGACGTCCTGGCCGCCGCGCTGGCTGAAGCTTTGCGGAGGGCGGGCTCCAGCCGGGTGGAGTTCGCCTGCGGCGGCGGACTCGGTCGGACGGGCACGGCGCTGGCGTGTCTGGCCGTCTTGGACGGCGTGCCCGCGCGAGAGGCGGTCGCATTCGTCCGCAGTGGGTACCACGAACAGGCCGTGGAGACGCCTTGGCAGCGTCGCTTCGTGCTCAAGTTCAGGCCGGTTGCTGGGTGAACCGGAGCGCCGGAGCCAGTGTCGCTCGAGCAACCGGGGCCGGGCATCGGTAGTTTCCGGCCCGGACACGAAAGCCCGGTGGGCGCAGCGATCGTTCCGCGAGCGCTCTCGCGGCGTCGCCTGCGCAATGTCAGCGCTCGTCAACCCCGTCTTCGGGCGGGAGCGTTTCCCGAGGTGCCCTGCCCGCATCGGTCTTGTCCACATGCCGGGCGGCGATCCAGAGCACCAGGCTCGTGACCAGGACGACTGCGGTCATCTGGGTCAGGACGTAGAAGACCGCATTCAGGATGTAGCTGACCACGGTGGGCCACTCGGGGGCCCCGGCTGGGAATGACAAGAACTGCAGCAGGCCCTGCTGTGCTGCGATGCTGAGGATGACTCCCGCGACGCCGATCAGCGCGAGGACGCGCGCCGTTCCGCGCAACACGTGCACGATCTCCGATTTCAGGATGGTTCGAGTGGCCAGCACGGGGCTCCTTGCGAACTAGGTGTGGGATGGGCCGCCGATGAACACCGCGGCCATGAAAGCCAAGTACACGGGCAGGCTCGCCAGGGCGAGGACGGTGCCGGCGGTGAGGGCGTCCAGGGCCCAGCACAGGCAGGCGCCGGCGAGCAGGGCCCAGGTCAGCGAGTGGCCCCACCGAAGCAGGAAGTAGCGCAGGCCCGCATCGCCGCTGACCCGGTCGCTAGGCCACACGAACAGCCACAGCAGCGACAACGCTGCGCATCCGACGAGGTAAACCCAGAAGGGAACCCCGAACCATCCGGTGCGCATGCGCCCAGCCTAGGGCGCTTGCCGGTGACGCCACGGCTCAACGACGCGCCGAGTCGTCCTCGCCCAGCGTGTAACCGGTGGGCCGAATGACCCGGGCGGGGACGCCGGCGGCGATCGTGTTCGCTGGGACGTCCTTGGTCACCACCGCACCGGCACCGACGATCGCGCCGTCACCGATGGTGACTCCGGGCACAACGCTCACGTTGGCGCCGAGCCACACCTGGCGTCCGATGCGGACGGGCGCGGGGACCATGTCCGCCCGTCGCGCCGGGTCGACAGCGTGGTTGAGTGTGGTCAGGGTGCAGGCGTGGCCGATCAGCGTGCCGTCGCCGATGGTGATCCCGCCGGTGTCCTGGAACCGGCACCCCTGATTGACGAAGACGCCCCTGCCGAGGAGCAAGTTCTTCCCGAACTCGCAATAAAACGGTGGGAAGACCGTCACCGACTCGTCGATTTCTCGCCCGGTCAATCGCGTGAGCATGGCCCGCACCTCTTGCGGGGTGCGATAGCCGGTGTTCAACTCCGCGACCGTCATGAGCGCCACCTGCGCCTGCTCGTGCATGAACCGGTGCCACTCGGAGCCGCCGGTGATCGTCTCGCCGCGCTTCACATGATCCAGAAAACCGCTCAACTCCATGCCCGCATCATGTCAGCGCGGGCCTGGCGCATTCGGTCTATCCCTCGGCCGCGCTTGACGAACCCGCCCCGGCGGTCGGAGGCAGGACGTCGGTCTGGGCCGGGAGGTTGGCCACCCCGATTGGGCAGGTAAGCCCGTTTGGGCCGTGGTTGCAGTACCCGTTGGGGTTCGATTCGAGATACTGCTGGTGGTATCCCTCCGCCAGATAGAACGCTCCGGCGGGCGCGATCTCGGTCGTCACCTGGCGCCCCACGGCGGTCGCCACCACTTCGGCGAAGGCTGACCTCGTCGACTCGGCCGCCGCTGCCTGTTCGGCGGAGGTGGTGAAGATGGCCGAGCGGTACTGCGTCCCGACATCGTTGCCCTGCCGGTTGCGCTGGGTGGGGTCGTGGTTCTCGAAGAACGCCTTGACCAACTCGCCATACCCGATCTTCGACGGGTCGAACACGACTCGGACGACCTCGGCGTGGCCGGTGCGGCCACTGCAGACCTCTTCGTAGGTGGGATTCGGGGTGAAGCCACCCTGGTATCCGACGGCGGTGTTCACGACTCCGGCCAGACGCCAGAAGATGCGCTCCGCGCCCCAGAAACACCCCATTGCGAAATAGGCGATCTCGGCGCCGTCCGGGACTTCCTCAAGGGGGACCCCGAAGACGCGGTGAGCGGCGTTCGGATGCAGGATCGCCTGCGCTCGTCCCTTCAGCGCGTGCGTCGCATCGACAAGTTTCTGCTTGTCAAACCACATGACGACCTCCTCGTGAGCCTCGTAGTTCGAACGTATCCGGTGCCGGCAACATTCCGTCCGCCCGGCCCGGCCTCAACGAGGACTG
>JBDHZK010000025.1:0-23859 GCA_039811865.1 Propionicicella sp.
CGGCACGCGCCCACGACCTGGCGGACACCTGGATCCGCACTCACGCCGGAGCATCGGCGGCCCCGTTAGCCTCGTCCTCCAGCGCCGTCTCGTGGGTGTTCAACCCTGCGCCGGGGTGGCCGACGCCGCCCACGGGATGGGTGCCCGACGCCAATTGGCGACCGCCCGCCGAGTGGCCCTCGGCCCCGCCGGGCTGGCGCTTCTGGATCGAAGTGCGCTAAGTCACCTGCCGACTGAATCTTGGGCAACGTCGGCCGGGCGTCCTCTGATCAGCGCGCATCTGTCTTGGCAGACGGCGCCAAGCCGCCCGTCCCAGCCGAACAGCCGTTCAACGGATCGTCAAGCAGGCCCCGGACGCCGGCCCGCTCATCAGCGCTTAGTCGTACGGTGTTGGCTCCGGAATCAGGCCAACGGAGGTTCTATGCCCGCCACGCACCCACGATCGCAGGAGAGCCGGTCCACCCAGGCCGTGTGGGCCGGCGAGGGAGACGTTTCGCTGGCCGGCGCGACGCAGGTGCCGATCGTGTGGAGCGCGGCCTACGGCTACGTCGATCTCGACGAGTGGCACGAAGTCGCACTGGGCAGGCGTCCCGGTCACATCTACAGCCGCAACACCAACCCGACCGTGCACGCGTTCGAGGAGAAGGTCCGCACCCTTGAGGGCGGCGAAGCAGCCGCCAGCTTCGCCAGCGGAATGGCGGCGATCAGCAACACCGTGCACGCGCTGCTTCGTCCCGGCGACAAGGTGGTCAGCGTCAAGGACACCTACGGCGGCACCAACCGGATCTTCAGCCAGTACCTTCCCCGGATCGGCGTCGACGTCGAGCTGTGCCCCACCGGCGACCACGACGAGATCGAGTCCCAGATCGCCCGAGGCTGCCGGCTGGTCTACCTGGAGACGCCCACCAATCCGACCCTGAAGGTCCTGGACATCGAGCGACTCGCCGGTGCCGCCCGTGCCGCCGGGGCGCTCGTCGTGGTCGACAACACCTTCGCGACGCCCATCAACACCAACCCGCTGGCCCTCGGCGCCGACCTGGTATTGCACAGCGCTTCGAAGTACCTGGGCGGACACGCGGACGTCCTCGGTGGGGTCTTGGTCGGCGCCGACGAACTGGTGGCCGAGGTATTCGGCTATCGCGAGATCAACGGCGCGATGCTCGATCCGATGGCTGCCTATTTGTTCCTGCGCGGCATGAAGACGCTCGCGCTGCGGGTGCGCCAACAAAACGCGAGCGCGCTTGCGATTGCCCGCTGGCTCGCCGGCCACCCCCGGGTCACCGTGGTGAACTACCCCGGCTTGGAGTCCCACCCCAACCACGACGTCGCCGCTCGCCAGATGCGCGGCTTCGGCGGCATGCTCAGCTTCGGGGTCGAGGGCGGCTTCGACACCGTCCGGGACGTCCTGCCGCGCCTGCGCCTGGCCCATCGCGCGGCCAATCTAGGCGCGGTCGAGACGATCGCCGCCCCGCCGCGGACGTCCAGCCACGTCGAGTGCACCGCGGAACAGCGCGCTGCGCTCGGCATCCCCGAGGGACTGATCCGCTATTCCGTCGGCATCGAGGACACCGCCGACCTGATCGCCGACCTGGACCGAGCGCTGGGGTAGCAAACCCGCGTCACCCGGGGAATGCGCCGGCGACGCATGTGCGGGGGGACGCGCAGACTCCCGTCCGGCGACCAGTGCGGGACGAACGGCGGCGCCTCCCGGGGACGTCACCTTCCCGACGCTGGAGCGCTCTCTCGGGATCGATGGGCGCCACCCGAGCAAAAGCGGGGCAACGCGCGCGGCTTCGCCACGCGCAAGCTCCGCAAGTTCCACAATTGGGCTTGTGGACAGCGGATCCTTGCAAGTGGAGTTACAGGCTCTGCAGCGTGGCCGGGGCATCAACCGTCCACGACTGAAGCAGTGGGCCGGACCCCAGCTTCAACAGTTGATCGAAGGCGCTTCGGACGGGTCCGAACAGGGCCAGCGGGAGGCGCTCGTTGCGCTCTTGTCCGACGGTGCCCTCGCCCTACCCACCGACCTTCGCTACCTGTTCTTGGTGGCGTGCGGGATCGAGTCCGACGAGCCGATGCTGCAGCAACGCCTGGCTGCCGCCGGGGAAGTCCTGGACCGCAATCCGAGGAGTCTTTCCAGGCACCTACGCCGAGCCGAGGCATTGATGGCGGAGTTGCTGCTCCAGACCCAACAGGAGACCGACCCTTACGACACCGGCGGATGGGCCACGACGCGGCTGGTGCTCGACATCCGAATGGACCTGCCGAGGCCCAGGGCTGCCATCACGCAGGTGATCCGGGCCACCCGCGAGAACCAGCGTGAGTTCCGGCACACGGTCGCGGTAGCCCTGCCGACTCCGGCCGAGGAGGCGCCCACCGTAAAGGCAGTCTCGGGATGCCGACTCGTCCAGCTTGAACCTCTGTCCAATCGCAGCTGGGTGGCGCACTTCGCGGTGCCATCGATCGACCGGGGCCGATCACACTCCGTCGCTTTCGAGACCGACTTCCCAGGCCGGGGGCACTTGCTGCCCTTTGCGGCATTCGCACCCATCAGGCCGTGTGCCTCTATGGACGTCCGGGTGGGCTTCGGCACCCCGCCGTTTACGACCTCCGTGTGGCGCGTAAACGCGATCCCCCCACCCTTGATCACGGATCGGCCTCGGGGACGTACATACATCTCCTTGGTCGACGGTGTCGCGACCGCGTCCTTCACGAACCTCCGGCCCGGATACGCCTACGGTCTGGCCTGGAGCGACGACCTCTGACTGCTCCCCTCCTCACCGGGATTGGTACCCGCGTGAGGAAAGGGGGCACCAATGTGGTTCATCGGGATCATCTTCTTGCTGCTGGTTATCTAACCCGGTAACCGAGAACCCCTTGCGGGTTCAAGGGACCAAGAGCTGGGCCGCCTTCCCCCGGGAGAGCGGCCCAGTTCGCGTTACATAGCAACCCCAGGCGCGCTACCCCTGGTCGCGCGACCCTCCCGCCTGCCAGTGCGAGTCAGACTCCGCGCAACCGCGGTACGACGAGCGGGACGGGCTGCGGTCGGGTCGGCGCGCCCCAGGACGCCAGCGCCGTTCGGCCCCAGGGCATCAGGACGGGTCTGGGCCGGCTGAGCTGCACCGCGTCCGCGGTCTGGTACGGATCCCGCTCGGAGAGCGGCCCGAGCCCCGTCACCCCGGCCAGCAGGACCGCCATGGGGACCTGTGTGGGATCGGGCGAATCGAGCACAACGGGAAGGTCCTGCGCGCGCAGGAACTCGAGGAGTTCGGCGAGCAGGTCGGGGTCGCGAAGCGCGGCGGCGGCTCGAATCGTCGCGGCGTAGACGCGTTCCTGCTGGGTCCGCAGTGCGTGACGCTCCGAGCTTCCCGCCAACTGTGCGCGGTGCCGTTCCAGGTAGTCGAGAGCCTCGACACCGAAGGCGAGGGCGTCTCGGTTGCGGCCAATGGACAGGTGGATCAGCGAGAGCTGCGACGCGGTCATGAACGCCGCCAGCCCTCGTCCGGACGCACGATTTGCCTGATGGTTCGCCGTCAGTTGCGTCAGGGCGGCGTCAACGTCGGTCAGCATCGTCTCAGCCGTGCACAGACCGTCGAAGAGCACCCTCAGCCAAGGCAGTTGGGGCGTAGTTTCGGGGAGCGCCCGATAGAGCTTTCGGGCGTGCCGCACGCGGACCAGCATCCGCGTCCCGTCGCCCCGTAGCCCGGACACCAGGCCGGCCACGATCGACAGCCCGGCGTCCAGGACCGGATCTCCGTCCCCGAGTTGCCCGCCGCATTCGGTCTCCAGTTCGGCGTCCAGCTCGGCCGGGATGGGGACGCCGCGGGAAGAGAATGCCTGGATCGCGTCGAAGCTTCGTCCGAGCAAGGCCAACCCGCGTCCGCTACCGGAGATCCCGGCAACGCTGGTGCCGAACGAGCCACCACGAAGCGGGGCGATCACCGAATCGGCGATGGCGCGAAAACCCCTCGAAAGCCGGGGGTTGTTGGCTGCCTCGACGAGCGGCGCCACCAGATGGAGCCGACGTTCCAGCTCCTCGTGATCGCCGCGCCGATAGGGGACCATGAGTTCCAGCAGAGCCGCGTGCGCGGCGACATCGGCGTCGGTGTAGGTCCCCTGGGCGCTGATCGCCAGCACCTCCTCCAACCGAGTCAGATCGTCGCGCAGGAAGTCGGCCCAGGCGACCAGGACGGCAAAGTCGGAACGCGTCATGAAGTCAGGGGTCCAGGCCGGGTGCTCCAGGGCGGAGTACAACGCGTTCGCCACCGCTGCTGCTGGCCGACCGTGATCCCGTTCGCAGCGGGACGTCTCGGCGACCAACGCGCGCAAGGCCGTCTGCGCGAGCGTGGTCACGGTGGAATCCAGCGGATCGGCCGCGCACCAGGCGAGAGCCTCCACCGCCAGTGGCGTCGCCTCCGGGTCGTCGCCGTCGGCGAGCAGGTCCAGCAGCGCGCCGCGGGCCAGCAGCCGGGTGAACTCCTCGGACGCTGCCTCGTCGGCCCGGCGGGCGGCTTCGAGGGCCTGACCGGCCCGACCGGTGGCACTCAGAGCGAGCGCCAGCCAGGCGTGGGCGAGAGCCGCGGTGTCTACGTCGTCGGTGATCGCGATGGCCCTGGTGGCGAGCGCTTCGGCGGCGGCCGGGTCCTCCGCGAGCCACTCCCCGGCCGCCTCGACGAGCGCGTACGCATACTCCGGCACGCTCAGCAGATTGCCGAACCGGACCAACACGGCGAGGAAGAGGGCTCGGATGCGGGCCAGATTCGGGACGTCCTCATCCGGTTCCTCGATGTACCAGTCCATGAGGTGCCCGGCGAGGTCCGAGGCCTCGTCGTCGGACAACCGCGCCGCCAGTTCGTCCGTCCGACGGTAGGCGTCCGCCTCGTCGAGGTCGATGATCGCCTCGACGAGGGCAGCGACGTCGCCGACGAGACGGGCCTCCTCGTCCGCGGTGAGCTGCGCTGACGGGTCGGTCATGGGGCCTCACCGCCCAGCAGGGCCCGGTCGTAGCTGACCAGCGACGCCCAGTAGAGCGGGGACGCTCCCTCGGCGCCGGTCCGTCGCCACTGGTCCAGGCGGTCCAACTGCCAAGCGCGGATCGACTCGATCCCGGCCGCTCGCTGCGCCGCGCAGACGGTCTCCAGCAGTTCGACGACCGGCGGCGTGTTGGGCAGCGGCCAGCGGGTGCCGGTCACCACGCGCGCGCCCGCCAACAGTGCGGCCGTGGGCAGCCCGGCAAGCTCGAATGCCCGCGTGTCGTCGCTGCCGCAGCCGATCAATGCGACCAACGGCGGCGCGGGCCAGCGCGACGGGTCGCGCAGCCACTGATGCGCGGTGAACAAGAACTCCCGATCGCTGTCCGAGAGGACGAGGGCGGCCGCGGCGGGCGACAGCGGATCCGAAGTGACGTGACCCAGGTAGCCGAGCTGGCCGAACCGACGCGGACGCAGTCGGGCGGCGAGCGCGTCCGCCCCGAAGGGGACGCCGTCGGGAACGAGGTCGTCCTGCGGACGCACCAGCGCGCCGACCGGGCCCGGGTAGCCCGCCGGGAACAGTGGCGGCCAATTCCCGTCCGGGGGGCCGGGGTCGACTAGCCATAGCGTCCCCGGACCCGGCGCTGCCGGGAGGACGCCGGCCACGTCCGCGGCCAGACCGGGAGGCAGCCCCCCGAGCACGAAGCAGCGCTCGATCAGGCGAGTGCCCGACGAATCGAGCGCGAGGGCGTCCCAAGGCACGCCGGCCAGCCAGCCCCGGACCAGCAGTGTCAACGTGTGCGGGCCGGTCGAATCGGTGAGCAAGGTCCGCAGCGGCGCCGGCAACAGGGCCCGGCCCAGTTCGCGAGCCAGGGCGTCCTCGCGTCCGGGATCGACCAGGGCGCCCCCACTGGGATCCGGACAATCGGCCGCGCGGGCGCGCAGCGCTGCGGCTTCCTCGATCAGGCCCGCCCAGACCTGTCCGGTCGGGTGCTCGTCGTCGACGCGGATCAGCGACCAGGCCACCATGGCCCCGCAGGGCTCGAGCGTCAGCCGCCAGCCGGAGGTCATGTGGGGTCGAGGTCGCCGGCGAGCAGCCAGCGCTCGGCCAGCGTCGCTTCGCCGAGGACGGGCGCCGACGCCATCGAACGACAACGCGCGGCCGCTTCGGCGTCCGAGGACGCCCACAGCCGGGCGGCGAAGCCGAGGGCGGCGACGGCCGATTCCTCCACGGTCGGGCTCCCCCCGAACGCGGCCAGCCGGCGCAGGGCGAAACCTCGCCCGGCCCAGCGTCGGGCCGCGGACTCGCGATGACGACGACGATTCGGGGATGACCACGGCACTTGCGCCGCGCGCACGTCCACATCAAGCAACGGAGCGCTCAATGCGAGCTCCAGGGCATCGGGGGTGATCGGCAACTGGCCGCTCCAGCCGCCGTCGGCCCGGCGCTGCAGGCTGCCCGAGGCCAGCGGCAGCGGCCAGGCGAACGAGCGCAGCGAGGCCACGATCGGCACCTGCGGCGAGTCCAGCCGTGGGATCGCCGGGTGCGGCCGTACGCGCGGGGGCGGCGCGACGTCCACTTCGACGGGCGAGCCGGTGGCGCCGGGCAGCCGGAAGGTGACCGTGCCCTCGGCCGCGGGCAGCAGGCCTGACGGGACCCGCACCCAGTCAAGGCTGGCCGCTCTCGGGTCGTCCTGTTCACCGAGGTGGGACGCGGTCGCCGGCCGCAGTTGGGCGGCGAGCCAAGCGAGATCGGCCGCCGTCAGCGTCGCCGACCCGAACCGTTGCCGAGCCTTCAGTAGGGCGCGCTCATGCGCGAAGGCGGCCAGGACGGCATCGGCCTCGCTGCGCGGCACATGGATCGAGGCCCGCTCGAACAGGTCGAGGAGCTCGTCGGCCAGCGGCAAACCCGGATCGTTACGAATCCGCCTGGCCATCTCGGCGAAGGTCGCGACTCGCTCGTCCGTATCGACTTGTTCCCCGCCAGCTCCTGGCAGTTCGGCGGCCGTCACAGCGGCCTCCAGGTCGAGCAGCGCGTTGTCGAGCGGGAGTGGACGGTTGTCCAGCAGCCACCGCAGGACGCCAAGGCGGCAGGCGGTCTCTCGGGCGGCCGAATCGGCCAGGGGCACAGTTGCGGAGTCGTTGCGGTCGAGGGCTTCGGCGGCGTCATCACCGTAGAGGGCGGCCACGATTTCGCCCGCTTGGTCCGGCTCGTACACGGTTGCGGCGGGGACGCCGTCCGGATCGGTGGGGTCGACCAGCAGGGTGACCCCGGTCAACGGGACGAACGCGACGCCGGCCGGTGCCGGACCCGGCACCCCGACGGTGATCGTGTCGTCGGGCTCGGGAACCACCGACACGGTGTCGGCCATCAGTCCATCCTCCCCGTCTGCTCCTCAAGAAAGGCGATCGCCCCATCTACATCCAGGTAGGCATCGGGATCGGATGCCACCAGCGCCGCATAGGCGTCCCTGCCGGGAGAACCGTTCCCGAGCAGGCTTCGGACGACATCGACGTGCGCACTGAGCAGCTCGATCGTCCGGGCCTCGCGACCGGCCTGCGTCCACTCCTCGAAGGTCGGCGGGCGCCCGGTGCGCGACTTAGCCGCCGGTTCGGACGTCCCCTCCGGCGGCGAGCCCTGCGGGCATGGATCGAGCATCTCCCCTGGAAGCGGGTCGCCACGATGCCCGTCCAGCCAGTCCCGATACGTCCCGCCGGGGAAAGCACTGTGGAAGGCGGGCCGCAGGAATCGCGGCACCGCGCAGCGTCGCATGGGTTCGGGGTAGCGGCGTTCGGTCCCGTGCGCGATCATCCAGGCCTTGCGGACCGCGGTGAAGCGCAGCGGGCGGAGTAACTCGCCAATGCCGTACTGGTTGACGAGCTGGAAGCCGGAGGTGCCGTGGATCCAGGCCGCCAGGTAGCTTGCGACGGCGTCGACCACATCGGCGTCGATCGCTTGATCAGTTGCCAGGGGCCGGCACGGATCGGCCCAATCTTCCCACCGAATCCAGCCGCGTGGCCGGCTGGGCTCCACCTCAAGGCCCGCGGCAACGCTGCGCAGCAGGACGCGGTGAGCCTCGTGGCTCAGGCCATAGGGCAAGCAGGCGCGCTCGACTTCGGCGGTCGCGGGGTCGTCGGGAGAGGAAGCCACGGGCGAGCCGCACTCGGCACGGCTGCAGTCCGGCGGCTTGATCACCGCACGTCCGTCGAAGTGCAGGGCGTAGCGCCCGTAGATGTCCCGGTTGGTGCCGAGCGACCAGTCGGCACGCGCGTGCTTGGCCTTGACCGCCACCAGGTGTGGTCGCCGGTCCAGACCGAGACCCACGTCCGAGGGCGGCCAGGCGGTGACGCTGGCGCAACCGTGTCGCGCCCACGCCTGTTCGTACGGCGCGGCATACCGCTGCGCGAACTCTTCCCGGCCGAACTTCGCTGGCCGCATCGCGACGGCCAGGAGCGAGGCCAGGATTTCGCCGGCGGTCGTCTCGCTGGTGGCCGGGTCCGGCTCCTCCGACGCGTGAGCGGCGCCGACCCTGGTGGCGATGCGCTCGCTAAGCATGTCCCGAGACAGTCTGATGCCCAAGTCGTCGGCACGTGCGCTCACCGAATCGAGAATGCTGTCGCAGGCGCTGTTGGCCCTGTGCAGCAGCGCCGCCAGGTCGTTGGTGAGCAGCGCCTCCAGAGTCCGGACGTCCGGCGGAGCCAGCGGGCGGGACTTGCTCGGCGCGGTCCCGATCCAGCGTGTCCGGACGATTCGCGCCCCGATGTGATCGACGAAGTCGCTGCGCTTGATAATCGGCCGCAGTTTGATCTCGGTCAGGAACGTGCCCAGGCGGCTAACGATGGTTATCGCCATCTCGGCGCTCCGGATGCGGCCTGGGCAAAGGCGCCGGGACCAGGCCCGCTGGGGGCGGCCGGTTCGGCCATCTTTCCTCCGAGGGTCCGATTATTGAGGAGGCGGGCTTCGGCGGAGGACTGTGCGACGCTGCCACGGCCGGTCCAAACAGCTCGCTTCGACCGACATGGTATGCCCGACTGGGAGAGCCGAGGATCGATTCCGGCTTGCTCGCGCAGCCGTTCCGACGGACGCCGGATCCGCACTCCCAACCTTGTCCGGGTCGGAATCGACGCGATTGCCAGCCCCCGCTCAGGCCGCTCCGCTTCTAGTCTGACGTGGTCCGCGCGGATCGTCAGGAGGGTGTCATGGCGCTGGTATGCCCAATGGTGGTCGGGCCGTTGTCGGTATTGAGTTCATCGTGGGAGGCCTCCACTCCTTCGTGGACCGAAGTCTTGGACGCATCCGTGTGCCCGGCCTCTTGAGCGCAAGCCCGGTAGTCATACTCGACAGCCGTGCGGGCGAGCGACACGTCGAGCGATGCTCAATCTTTCTCAGGCCCGAGGCGCGATGTTTCCCTTTATGTTTCCCAGGGCTAACCAGAAAGGCCGTCCGACAGGGAGTTTTCCCTAGTCAAACGGCCTTTTCCTTCGGTGCGCGAGAGAGGAGTTGAACCTCCACGTCCTTTCGGACACACGGACCTGAACCGTGCGCGTCTGCCATTCCGCCACTCGCGCCCGACCCTTCCGGGCCAGCCGCAGAAGACTAGCACAACCGCGCCGAGCACCCCACGTGCTGCCGAGCGTCCCGGAGCACGGCCCGGCCCGGTGCACCCCCGGCGGTTGAGCCCGACGCCCTCAACTAGCGCGCGAGGCTTACCGCGCTCACCCAAAAGGGTCGAATAGGATCAAGCTCGTCCAACGCGCGGGAGGGGAGGTCCATGGGAGTCTTCGACAAGATCGAACGGAGTATCGAGGGCGCCGTCAGCGGAGCGTTCGCGAAGGCGTTCAAGGGGGACGTCCAGCCGGTGGAGATCACCGCCCGGATCCAGCGCGAGCTCGACTCCGAAGCCAAGCTGCTTTCCCGCGATCGCAAGCTCGTCCCGAACGAGTTCACGGTTTCGCTTTCCCAGCACGACTACGACCGGCTCGCCCCGTACGCGCAGGCGACCAACGGCTCGATCGCGGACGAACTCCGCGACTACGCGGGTAAGCAGGGTTACGTCTTCAGCGGACCGATCCAGATCCACTACGAGCTGGCGCCCACCCTGCCCACTGGACGCTTCACGCTGACTTCCGAGGCGGTCGCTGGGGTCGAGGTGGACCCGTCCGTCGCCGCCGCCGAGCCGCCTCGTCCCGCCGCCACGCCCAAGCGGCCCAAGCTGATCCTCGAGGTCAACGGCACCCGGCACGCGCTCAATCCGCCCGGTCTGTCGATCGGCCGGGGCACCGAAGCCGACCTCCGCATCAACGACCCCGGCATCTCGCGGCGGCACGCGCAGATCATCGTGAACGAGACCGAGGACGGCCAGGAGATCCTGATCGAAGACCTCGGCTCCACCAACGGGATCGTCGTCAACGGCGCCCGCGTCCGGAAGGCGACGCTCACTCCCGGCTCGCGCATCGAGGTCGGGACCACCCGCATGCTGATCACCACGACGAGGCGTTGATGTCGGAGGTCTTGGTCGCGGCTTTGAAGATCGGCTTCCTCGCCGTGTTGTGGCTGTTCATCCTGTTGGCCGCCAACGTGATCCGCACCGATTTGTTCGGACGCACCGTCGCCGCCGCCCAGTTGCCCACGGCACAGCGGCTGAACGAGGCCTCCCGGAGTCGGTCCCGGGGCAGCCGCAAGGCGCCCCGCAAGCTGACGGTCAACAACGGTCCGCTCAGGGGCACCACCTTCGACCTGACCAGCGAGGTCAAGGTCGGACGCAGCGTCGACTGCCAGCTGATCCTGGACGACGACTACGTCTCCACCCGACACGCGCGCATCTACTCCGACGGCACTCAGGTGGTCGTCGAGGATCTGGGCAGCACCAACGGCACCTACGTCAACGGCTCGCGGATCACCGTCCCGACCGCGGTGACGGCCGCCGACACCGTCCGGATCGGACGCACCCACCTGGGCCTGGGGAAGTGAGCCGATGACCCTTCGGCTGCGCTACGTCGCCCACAGCGAGGTGGGCCTCGTCCGGAAGAACAACCAGGACTCCGGCTACGCCTCGCCCACGATGCTCGTCGTCGCCGACGGCATGGGTGGCGCCGCCGCCGGCGACCTCGCCTCGGCCGTCGCCATTCGCGAACTTCGCGAAGCGGACGTCCCGCACGAGGGCGAGGCCATGCTCGAGTCCTTCGTCGAGGCCATCCACCGCGCCAACGACCAGATCGCCGACCAGGTCGGCAACGACTCCTCCCTCGACGGCATGGGGACGACGGTCTGTGGCGCCATGTTCGACGGGACGCAACTCGGCCTGGCCCACATCGGCGACTCGCGCGGCTATCGGTACCGCGACGGCGACCTCACCCGGCTGACGCGCGACCACTCGTGGGTGCAACAGTTGATCGACGAGGGGCGGATCACCGAGTCCGAGGCGTTGGTGCACCCCCACCGCTCGCTGATCCTCAAGGTCCTCAACGGCCAGCCGAACAACGAGCCGGACGTCGCCCTGATCGACGTCGTCGAGGGCGACCGGCTGCTGTTTTGCTCCGACGGCCTGTGCGGCCTGGTCGAGGACGACAAGATCGCCGAGATCCTCGCCAAGCCTGACCTGGACGACGTCATGTCCGATCTGATCGCCGCGGCCCACGAGGGCGGCGGCCTGGACAACATCACCATCGTCCTGGCCGATCTCACAACCGACGAGGTCGACCTGACGCCGGTGATCCTGGGTGCGGCGCTGACTCAGGAGATCCCCGACGTCGGCAACAAGACCCTCGATCTGGGCGGCGACGAAGACACCGTGCGCCAAGACGCCGCCGGCAACCCGCTCCCAGCCGCCCCACCGCCGGTCAGCGCGGCCGCCGCCGAACGAGCCCGCTACGCGCCCGTGCCGCCCCGCCGCGGCCGGGCCGTCCGGTTCGTCTTGGCGACCGCGATCGCGCTGGTCATCTTGGCGGCCATTGTCGGGGGGCTGTACTCGGCCGCCCGCCAGTACTACTTCGTGGGCGCGAACGTGGGCCGGGTGGCCATCTTCCAGGGGTGGCCGGCCACCCCTACCGCGACGGTGTTCGAGCAGACCGCGGTAAGCGTCACAGACCTGCCTCAGCTTTACCAGTTGCGCGTCCTGCAGGCCCAATACCCGGCAGGCTCCCTGGAAGCGGCCAGAAGCACCGTCAACGAGTTGGCCCTGATCGAGGCAAAGTGCAAGGCCGCTCGGAATCGGCATACTCGCGCGACGGCCACGCCGACCCCCTCGCCCACGATCAGCACCGCGTCCCCGTCCGTAACTCCAGGGACGACTCCGCTGGCCACCCCCCGCTCCGAGACCCCGAAGACCAGCCCGACCGGCACCTCCGCGTCGCCAACAACGTCGCCGTCGCCAACGCCGACCCCGAGTCCGACCGAGCCGCCCGCACCCAAAGAGTGTTGACATGGACGACTCCCTGGTCGTCGTCTACAAGAAGCGGCGCAACATTGAACTGGCGATGCTGGTTCTCGCGTGGGCTCTCGGCTGCGGCGGCTACCTGATCTCGCACCTCAACATCTACGACGAGCTACCGCCCGCCTGGCCCTGGGCAATCGGGGTCTGGGGCGCAATCGTCCTCGCGGCGCATGTGATCGTACGGATTCGCCTCCCCTACGCCGACCCACTGATCCTGCCGTGTGTGGTTGCCCTCAACGGGCTGGGCCTGGCGATGATCTACCGGCTCGACCAGGTACCGGCCAAGCCGACGCACGACTCCCAGACTCAGTTGATCTGGACGGCGGTCGCGCTCGTGGCGTTCGCGGTCGTCGTCTTCTTGCTGCGCGACCATCGTCCGCTGCAGCGCTTCACCTACACCCTGTTCCTCGGCGGCATGGTCCTGCTGCTGCTGCCGATGGTCCCCGGCATCGGCCAGGAGAAGTACGGCGCCCGGCTGTGGATCCACTTCGGCCAATACTCCTTCCAACCCGCCGAGGTGGCCAAGATCGTCCTGACGCTGGCGTTCGCGTCCTACCTGGTGGAGAAGCGGGACGTCCTGGCGCTGGCGGGCGGCCGCTTCCTCGGCATCGACCTGCCGCGCCCGCGCGATCTCGGCCCGATCCTGCTGATGTGGCTGGCCAGCCTGGCCGTCCTGGTCTTCCAGAAGGACCTCGGCACTTCGATGCTGTTCTTCGGCCTGTTCGTGATGATGCTCTACGTCGCCACCGAACGCCCCGGCTGGCCGATCCTCGGCGTCCTGCTGTTCGGCGTCGGCGCGTACCTGGGCTACCAGTTCTTCGACCACGTAAAGGTCCGCGTCTCGTCTTGGCTGGACCCGTTCTCGAACTACGACCAGAACTACCAGGTGATCAGCTCGCAGTTCGGCCTGGCCTGGGGCGGGCTGACCGGACGCGGCTGGGGGCTCGGGCGGCCCAGCCTGACGCCGCTGGCCAAAAGCGATTTCATCGCCGGCGCGCTGGGTGAAGAGATCGGTATCGCCGGGCTGATGGCGATCATCCTGATCTACGGCCTGATCGTGGCGCGCGGGCTCCGGACGGCCCTGGCCGCCAACGAACCGTTCGGCAAACTCGTCTCGGCCGGGCTTGCGTTCGTCTTCGCCCTGCAGGTTTTCGCCATCATCGGCGGCGTCACCCGGCTGCTGCCGCTCACGGGCCTGACTACGCCGTTCATGTCCCAGGGCGGCTCATCGTTGGTGGCCAACTGGGTACTGGTCGCGCTCATGCTGATCGTCAGCCACCAGGTGCGCCGGCCGATGGCCGCCGAGCCGGCCGAGGAGGTCGTCTCGCTGGCCAAGGACGCCACTCAGTTGATCCCGGCTGCCAGCGAACGTCGGGTCGTGGATCAGGCCCCGCCCGCCGATCCCGATCCGGCCGCCGTGGCGGACGACCAGCAGACCGTGTTGGTACCGGCCGCGCCCAGCGCCGGGTCCGCGGCCGAGGCCGCTTCCGCCGAGACGGTAGCCATCGCTGTGGCCGGACCGGACCCGCTCCCCGGTGATCTGTTCCGCGAATCCGCGGACGAGCCTCCCGGCGGCGGGTCCGCGACACCGCCGGCCAGCCCACGCCGCCTGGACTCCCCGCAGCCGGTTCCGGCTCCCCTGGCCGCGGCCGAGGACGACATGGAGTCGACGCAGGCGTTCAACCCGTTCACCGGCGAGGAGCCCAGCCGCGACGACCAGGCGTCCGCGATCGACGACACACTCCGCCGCCCGGCGCAAAGCAGCGAGGGAGAGCAGCGATGAACGGCCCCATTCGCAAACTGTCCGTGGTCGCGATGGTGATGTTCGCGGCCCTGCTGATCAATCTGAGCGTGACCGCCGTCTTCCGCACCGACTCGCTGATGGCCAATTCGCAGAACCGTCGCGCCCGGGACGCCGAGTTCGCCCAGGACCGCGGCGCGATCCTCGTGGGCAACACCGCGATCGCCATCACCAACCCCTCGAAGGACTCCTTCAAGTACCAGCGCAGCTATCCGCAGGGCCCCTTGTACGCGCCGGTCACGGGCTACTACAGCTACCTGTACGCCAGCTCCGGGCTGGAGGCGTCCTACAACCGCCAACTGGCGGGGACGTCCGACTCGATGTTCCTGCAGCATCTGATCGACCTGGCGACGGGCCGCAAGGCGGCCGGAGCAACGATCGAAACGACGCTCAACGCCAAAGCCCAGCGGGCGGCGTTCGACGCCCTCGGGGACAACACCGGCGCCGTCGTCGCGCTGAACTACTCCACCGGCGAGATCTTGGCCATGGCCAGTACGCCGACCTACAACCCGAACCAGCTCGCGACCCACGACATCAAGGCGTCCCAGGCGGCCTGGAAGGAGCTGAACGCCGCGACGGGCAAGCCGATGTCCAACCGGGCGGCCCGCGAGATCTTCCCGCCCGGCTCGACGTTCAAGCTGGTCACCGCCGCGGCGGCCCTGGAGAACGGCTGGCAGCCCGGCGCCACGATCGACTCCCCCGCCAGCATGGTGCTGCCGGGCACCAGCAGCCAGTTGCCCAACACCCATGACTGCGGCGGCGACAAGATCACCCTCGACCAGGCCCTCCAGGTCTCCTGCAACACCGCCTTCGCCAACCTCGGCAAATGGCTGGGCGCGGACAAGCTGCGCGAGCAGGCGCGCCGCTTCGGCTTCAACAGCACACCGCTGCCGGAACTCAACGCCGTGGCGAGCCGCTTCCCGTCCCAGCTCGATGTGCCGCAGACGATGATGAGCGCCATCGGCCAATACGAGGTGAGCGCCACCCCGCTGCAGATGGCGATGGTCGGGGCTGCGATCGCCAACAACGGCGTCCTGATGCGCCCGCACCTGGTCAAGACGATCCGGGGAGCCGACCTGCAGGTGATCCAGACGATCGGGTCGGAGCAGCTTTCGACGCCCATGAGCCCGCAGAACGCCGGCGTCCTCAAGGGCTGGATGTACAACGTCGTGGAGAAGGGCACCGGGACGACGGCCCAAGTGGACGGCGTCCACGTCGGGGGCAAGTCCGGGACCGCCCAGTCGGACAAGAAGCGGCCACCCTATGCGTGGTTCGTCGCCTTCGCCGACGACCCGCAGGTGGTGGTCTGCGCCTTCGTGCAGCAGGCCGCGGACACCAGCGAAGTCGGCGGCTCCACGGTTGCCGGCCCCATCGCCGCCGCGGTGATCGAGTCACTGACATGACCGGTTCTCAGCTTTCTCCCAAGAACGTGTCGCACAATGGTGAGCGGCGCTCCCCTTCCACGGGGGGCGCGTGCATGTTGAGCAGGCAAGGGGAACGTGCGGATGACCGATGAGCCGAGGATCCTCGGGGGGCGCTATGAGCTTGGCGTCTTGCTGGGTCGCGGCGGCATGGCCGAAGTGCGTCGGGCCAAGGACCTGCGCCTCGGCCGCGCCGTCGCCGTCAAGCAATTGCGGCTGGACCTGGCCACCGATTCGACGTTCCTGACCCGGTTCCGCCGCGAGGCCCAAGCGGCCGCCGGGCTGAACCACCCGAACATCGTTTCCGTGTACGACACCGGCGAAGAGCCCGACCCGGTCAGCGGAATCACCGTCCCTTACATCGTGATGGAGCTCGTCGAGGGACACACCTTGCGCGACATCCTGCGTGACGGTCGCAAGATCCTCCCCGAGCGCGCCCTGGAGTTCACCCAGGGCGTCCTGGACGCCCTCAGCTTCAGCCACCGCGCCGGCATCGTCCACCGCGACATCAAGCCGGCCAATGTCATGCTGACGCGCGCCGGCACCGTGAAGGTGATGGACTTCGGCATCGCGCGGGCGGTCGCCGACACTTCGGCGACCATGACGCAGACCGCAGCGGTGATCGGCACCGCTCAGTACCTGTCCCCGGAGCAGGCCCGCGGCGAGACCGTGGACGCCCGCAGCGACATCTACTCCGCCGGTTGTCTGCTTTACGAACTGTTGGTGGGACGACCGCCCTTCGTGGGCGACTCGCCGGTCAGCGTCGCGTACCAGCACGTCCGCGAGCAGCCCGTCCCGCCGAGCTCGCTGGACGATCTGATCACCCCCGAAATGGACGCCATCACGCTGAAGGCGCTCGCGAAGAAGCCTGAGGACCGCTACCAGACCGCCGCCGAGATGCGGCACGACATCACTCGCCTGCTCACCGGGCAGCCGGTGATGGCGGTCAGCCCGAGTCCGATACCGGACGTCGTCCCCACCCAGGCCCTGCCCGTGGCGCCCACGACGTCCCCGACGGCGATCGTCAGCCCCGACCCGGCCCCCGCGGCGCCGCCCACCCTGGTCCGCTCCCCGGCTCGGGCGTCCGAGGCGCCGCCCCCGCCGGTGCGCAAGACGAGCCGCTCCACCATCGCGTTGGGTGTGCTGGCGGGTCTGGTGGCGATCGCCCTGATCGCGGTCGCGGTGGTCCTGTTCGCGCAGCCGCGGTCGGAGACGGTGCAGGTGCCGTCGGTACTCAGCTTCACCCAGGCGGTCGCCGAGCAGGCGATCAAGGACGCGAAGCTGACCCCCAAGGTGCAGCATGTCGCCGGCGTCGACGACAACTCGGTCGGCACCGTGATCCGGCAGGACCCGGTGGCCAACACCAAGGTTGAGGTCGGCTCGATCGTCACCGTGACGGTCAACGACGGGCCGAAGAAGGGGACCATCCCCGCCGGAGTGGTGGGTCGGCAGGTCAAGGACGCCCAGGCCGTCCTCAAAGCGGCCGGTTTCACCAACGTCGTCACCGCCAAGGACACCACCGAGCCGGCGAGCGCCAAGGAGAACCAGGTCACCCGCGTGAACCCGGCCGAAGGGGCGTCCGTGACTCCGGACAAGCTGGTCACGCTGTACTACGCGTCCGGGCAGTCCAGCGTCCCGAACCTGATGGGCCTCGACCAGGCCGGCGCGATCGAGGCCGCGCGCCTGGCCGGTTTCACCAACCTGACTTGGGCCAATCGCGAGTCGACGCAGCCGAAGGGGACGGTCGTGGGGCAAGACCCCGAGCCGAACACGCTGGCGTCCCGCTCCGACCCGATCAAGGTGTACCTCGCGGTACCTCCGGCGATCCCGACGCAGTCCAGCACGCCGGCGTCAAGCTCGACCCCGCCGACGACGCCGAAGGCGACGACGAGCGCCTCGTAGCAGCAGGCCGGACGTCCTGCCGATCCTGGACGCCCCCTACTCCCCCAGGACGCCGAAGCCGTCTGACCCTCGGACGGCCCGGCGAGCTGAAGCCCGGCGACCAAACGCAAAGCCACACGACCAACACGGCCGCGTGGCTTTGCGTTGTTTTGCGGTCAGCCCAGGTTCAGCCGAGCATGTCCACCGCGATCGCCTTCGCCTCATCGGCGTCGGCCGCGTTGAGGACGGCCTCGGCGGCCTTCTGGCACTGCTCCAAGGTGACCTTGGCCAGCTGGACTCCAACGGCCGGGACGGCGGCGCTGGCCATCGACAGCGAGGTGATGCCCATGCCGATCAGGATGCAGGCGAGCAGCGGATCGGCCGCCGCCTCGCCACACACGCCCACAGGCTTCCCGGCCCGCTTGCCGGCGGCGGCGGTCATGCCGATCAGCGTCAGGACGCCTGGCTGCCACGGGTTGGTCAGCGTCGCCAGATGGGGCGACAAGCGGTCGGCGGCCATCGTGTACTGGGTCAGGTCGTTCGTGCCGATCGACATGAACTCGACGTGCTCGAGGAACTTGTCGGCCAGCAGCGAGGTGGCGGGCACCTCGACCATGACGCCGGGCTTGATCCCGCGGTAGCGGCAAGCCTCGGCGAAGTGGATCGCCTCGGGCAGGGTGGCGATCATCGGCGCCATCACCCAGGGAGCCTTCGCGCCGCCGACCTGCGAGGCCGCGAGCTTGACGCCGTCGAGCTGGCGCAACAGCATGGCGTCGTTGCCCTTGGGGGTGATCCGGATGCCGCGGACGCCCAGCGCCGGGTTCTCCTCCTCCTCCATGTTGGCGTAAGCAATGGGCTTGTCGGAGCCGGCATCAAGGGTGCGGATGACGACCTTGTGGTCCTTGAACGCCTCGAGCACCTCACCGTAGATCTTCGCCTGCTCGATCACCGAGGGCTCGGTCTTGGCCGACAGGAAGCTCAGCTCGGTGCGGTACAGCCCGACGCCCTCTGCCTGCGACTTGGCCGCCTTGCGGGCACCGGCGCCGTCCTGGACGTTGGCCAGCAACTCGCAGTGGTGACCGTCCTTGGTCTGGGCGGGGCCGCGCCAGTTCTTGATCGCCTCGCGGCGCTCGTTGTCGGCGTCCACCAGGGCCTGTGCCTGCTCGGGGTCGGCTCCGGTTTCGATCGTGCCCTTCGTGCCGTTGATCAGCAGCGGGGTCTTCTCCGCGATGAACTCCAAGCCGGCCGCCGCGACGATGCACGGGATACCGAGCTGGCGAGCGATGATCGCCGTGTGACTGGTCGGTCCACCCAGACGGGTCACGAGGCCGAGAATCAAGGCGGGGTCGAGGCCGGCGGTATCGGCCGGAGCAAGGTCGTCCGCACAGAGGATGATCGGCGAGCTCGGCTTCGGGACGCCGGGCTCGGGCAGCCCGAGGATCTCCGCGATGACGCGGTCGCGGACGTCCTTGAGGTCGGTGGCGCGCTCGGCCATGAGGCCGCCGAGCGCCTCGAACATCGTCACGAACTCCTCGGTGGCGTTCGCGGTGGCGTTTTCGGCGGGGACGCCGGAGTTGATCCGCTTCGTGGCGGCGCGTAGCCAGCCGCGGTCTTTGGCCAGGCCGGCGGTAGCGGCGAGCACCTCCGCTGCGTGGCCCTCGGCGGCAGCGGCCCGCGCCTGGAGGCGCTCGGCGACCGCGACGGTGGCGTCCTTGAACTTCTCGACCTCTGCCGGTCGGTCGGCCTCGGGAACGTTGCGCGACTCGGACGGCAGCGCCGGCCGGGCCCTGGTCCAGCCCGCGGGGGCGTATGCGATACCGGGAACAACTCCAGTTCCCTTGACCGTCTGCGGGCTACCAACTTCGGACATCAGTGCCTCCACTTCAAGGAATGTTTCCAAGGAGCCTACCGAAACACCCCCTCCCGGGCGTCGGTTGCGCGACTTGCAAAAGGATGCAAAGTCGTGTAAACCAATACATACCAACATCCAGTTGGTCGCCTCAGACAGGAGCCCACACATGTATGCCGAGGAACGTCAACGTTCCATCGTTTCTCTCGCTCTACGTCATGACAGAGTCTCGGTGACGGAACTGGCCGCCCAGTTCGAGGTAACCCCCGAGACCATTCGCCGCGACCTGGACGTCCTCGATCAGCGAGGCATCCTGCGACGCGTCCATGGTGGCGCCGTCCCCGCCGAGAACGTGCGGCTCGTCGAAACCGCACTCCCCGAACGCGAGGTCGCGCACACCGCCGAGAAGAAGCGCATCGGCATCGCCGCCGTCGCTCAACTGCCCATTGGAACCGGCGCCACGGTCCTGATCGACTCCGGGACGACCACCGCCCAGCTGGCCAACGCCATCCCCCAGGAGGGCCAGTACACCGTTGTCACCAATTCGGTCTCGATCGCCTCACAGCTTGCGATCCGGCAACGCGGCGAGGTGCAACTGCTCGGTGGACGCGTCCGGGGGCTGACTCAGGCCACCGTCGGAGGGGACACCGTCGATGCGATTAGGCGAATCCGAGTAGATGTCGCCTTCCTGGGAACGAACGGACTTACGCTGAGCCATGGTCTGTCGACCCCCGATCCGGATGAGGCCGCAGTGAAAAGAGCCATGGCGAGCGCCGCTCGCAAGGTTGTTGTCCTCGCCGACAGCACGAAGATCGGGGCCGAACTGATGCTCAGCTTCGCCCGCATCGACGAGATTGACGTCCTCGTCACGGACAAGCGGATCTCGCCAACGGACCACGCACTGTTCACCAACCATGGGATCGAGGTAGTCGTCGCATGATCGTCACCTTCACCGCCAACCCGAGCCTGGATCGGACGGCCCAACTGGAGCAGGCGCTGACCCGGGGCGGAGTTCACCGGGTCCGTAGCGTCACCGTCGAGCCCGGGGGCAAGGGGGTCAACGTCGCCCGCGCAATCTTCTACGCCGATCAGCCCGTCGTCACGTTGCTGCCGGCCGGCCCGCACGACCCCATCCTGGACGCCATCGATCAGCTCGGTCTGCCGTACAAGTCGGTCCAGGTGCCCACCCCGGTGCGCACCAACATCACCCTCACCGAGGACGACGGCACCACCACCAAGATCAACGAGCCCGGCCCGCAGCTCACTCCCGGACTGGTGGACGAGCTCGCCGCCCTGATCCTGGCCGAGGCGGAAGGTGCCGATTGGGTCGTCCTTTCCGGCTCGCTGCCGCCGGGGGCGCCGGTGGATTGGTACGCGACGCTCGTCAAGTCCCTGCGCAAGCTCCCCTGCAAGATCGCCGTCGACACCTCCGACGCTCCCCTGCAGGCCCTCGTCGACGCCTTCCCCGAGGCCGCACCGGACCTGTTGAAGCCGAACTCCGAAGAGTTGGCCCAGCTCACCGGTGAGGACGCCGTCTGGCTGGAGGCCTCCGCCAAGCGCGGCGACCCTCAACCCTGCGTCCAGGCCGGACGCATCCTGCGAGATCGCGGCGTCACGAACGTCCTCGCAACGCTCGGTGCCTCGGGCGCCGTCTTGATCACGGCCGAGGGTGCCTGGCACGCCACGCCCCCGCCGATCACCCCCAAGAGCACGGTTGGCGCGGGCGACTCGTCCGTGGCCGGATACGTGCTCGCCGATACTGCCGGCGCCTCACCCGAGGACCGGTTGCGGACCGCCGTCTCGTACGGCTCGGCCGCTGCATCACTCGCCGGGACCGCCATTCCTCGACCTGATCAGGCCGAACCGGGTCTCGTCGTCATCACACCCGTCGACTAGGGATCTGGAAGGAAGTGCAAATGTCAGCAGAGCAGACAGAGCTCATCAATACCGACTTGGTGGCTCTGGATGTCAACCTCGGTGAAACCAAGACCGAGGTAATCGGGAACCTCGCCAAGATGGTCGAGGCCGCCGGGCGCGCTGAGGCCGCCGGCCTCACCGCCGACGCGCTGGACCGGGAGGGCAAGGCTGCCACCGGTCTGCCGGGCGGATTCGCCATCCCGCACTGCCGTTCGGCCGCGGTGTCTCAGGGCTCGCTCGCCTTCGCCCGCCTTGATCCGAAGGTGGATTTCGGCGCGAAGGACGGCCCCGCCGACCTCGTCTTCCTGATCGCGGCCGCCGAGGGTGGCGGCGCCGACCACATGAAGCTGCTGACGCAGTTGGCCCGCGCGCTGGTGCGCAAGGACTTCCTGCTTCAGCTTCGCGAGGCGAAGACGAAGGAAGAAATCGTCGACATGGTCAACGAGGTGGTCAAGCCACCGAAGGCGGCCGTCCCCGCCGCCGCTGCCGCGGCCGCCGCCGCGGCGACGGCTTCGGGCAAGCCGACCATCGTTGCCGTCACCGCTTGCCCAACCGGCATCGCGCACACCTTCATGGCCGCCGACTCCCTGGTCAACACGGCCAAGGAGATGGGCTACGAGCTGTTCGTCGAACCGCAGGGCTCGGGCAAGGTCGAGACGCTCGATCCGAGCATCATCAAGAACGCCTCGGCGGCGATCTTCGCCACGGACGTCGGTGTGAAGGAGAAGGGCCGCTTCGCCGGCCTGCCGGTGATCGAGTCCGGCGTCAAGCGGGCGATCTCCGAACCAAAGAAGATGATCGAGGAGGCCCTCGAGGCCGCCAAGAACCCCAACGCGCGCCGCGTCCCAGCGGACGCCGGGGGCGCCTCGTCGTCTCAGGGTGAGGGCTCGCAGCTCAGTTGGGGCAAGCGGCTCCAGCAGGCGCTGATGACCGGCGTCTCCTACATGATCCCGTTCGTTGCCGCCGGCGGTCTGCTGATCGCCCTCGGCTTCCTGTTCGGCGGGTACGAGATCGCGGGCAACGCGAAGGAGGTGCTTGCGAACAACTCGCTGGTACCCCTGGTGATGCCGGCCGGACTGGCTCAGTACCTTGGCGCGGTGTTCTTCACCGTCGGCGCGGCGGGCATGGGATTCCTCGTGCCAGCTCTGTCCGGCTACATCGCCTACGCCCTCGCCGGTCGTCCCGGCATCGCCCCCGGCTTCATCGGCGGCGCGGTGTCGATCGCCCTCAACGCGGGCTTCCTCGGTGGCCTGGTCACCGGTTTGCTGGCCGGCTTCGTGGCCGCCTGGCTCGCCGGGATGAAGGCGCCACGGTGGTTGGCCGGACTGATGCCGGTGGTGATCATTCCGCTGGTCACCAGCTTGATCACCGGCGGGTTGATGTACTTCCTGCTCGGTAAGCCGATCGCGGCCTTGATGGACGCGATGACCAAGGGCCTGACCGGAATGGCGCAGGGCGGCTCGGTGATCGTGCTCGGCGTCATCCTCGGCCTGATGATGTGCTTCGACCTCGGTGGCCCGGTCAACAAGGCGGCCTACCTGTTCGCCACGGCCGGTCTGGGGAACGCGGTTGCGAGTGGGCCGGCGAATCAGGCTCCGTACCTGATCATGGCGGCGGTCATGGCAGCCGGCATGGTGCCCCCGATCGCCTTGGCGGCCGCGACGACGTTCCGGCCGAAGCTGTTCACCGAGGTGGAGCGGGAGAACGGCCGGGCAGCCTGGCTGCTGGGCGCGTCCTTCATCTCCGAAGGCGCGATCCCGTTCGCGGCCGCTGACCCGCTGCGCGTCATCCCGTCCATGATGGTCGGCGGTGCGGTCACGGGCGCACTGACCATGGCCTTCAGCGTCGGCAGCCGCGCGCCCCACGGTGGCATCTTCGTGTTCTTCGCGATCGATCCGTTCTGGGGATTCGCGCTGTCGATCCTGGTCGGGGCCGCGATCTCCGCGGTCGCGGTGATCATCGCGAAGTCCATCGGGAACAAGGCACCGGTCGAGGTTGCGGCCTGATTCCAACCAAATGGGTGCCATCCACACCCAACCAAACACGCGAGGGCCGGTTTCGACCGGCCCTCGCCAGGTTCGGCTGCGAATGCGTCAGAGTCGCTTGCGGAGAGGGTAAACCCGTAGAAAACTCAGGGGCACACGCCTCGGCGCCAACGACGAGTCCGAGGGTCAAAACCACAGGAGGAACGTTTATGGCCAGCAAGACCGTCACCGTCGGCTCCGCGGTCGGACTGCACGCCCGCCCCGCCACCATCATCGCCGAGGCCGCTGGCGAGTACGACGACGAGATCACCCTCTGCGTCGACGGCGGCGACCCGGTTGACGCCGCGTCCACGCTGATGATCATGACCATGGGTGCCGGCAACGGCGCCTCCGTCACCGTCGAGTCGGACAACGCCGAGGCCGTCGAGAAGATCGCCGGGCTCATCGAGAAGGACCTCGACGCCGAGTGATTTAGACGCCTCGTGCGTTGAACGCCCAGAAGCGGCGGTCGGGACGTCCGGCCGCCGTTTCGCCTTTGTTGGTTGGATGTTGCCGGCTGAGCGGTTGGTCGCCGAGGACTTCCCTAAACCACCCAGGACCTC
>JBDHZK010000026.1:0-23847 GCA_039811865.1 Propionicicella sp.
GTACCGCTGGGACACCACCAGGTCGTCGGCGTCCTTGAGTGGTTGAAACTCGGGGGATCCCGAGGTGGTGCTCATCCGCGTCGTTAGGCACGGGCCCACCAGGACGTAGTTGAGCCGGTCCTGGCGTCGAAATAGGTAGTCGTCGCCCCAGTAGATGAGCAGGTCGTCGGGGATCGGCCGATAGGCGTCCCGTGCGAAGCACATGAACACGCCGAACCCGAACGGCCGCAGAAAGGTCGGCACCGTGATCGGCGGCAGGCGCGCTCTGGTTTGCTCCGGCGAGAGCAGGCACATCGGGGAGGCGCCGACGATTCCGGCACCGCGCCGGATCCTCGCCGCGGCCGCCCGAAACGTCGCGCCGGTCACCAGCACGTCGTCGTTGCACAGGCAGATCAGGTCGTACTTGGCCTCCCTGACGCCCAGATTCCAGGCTGGGTTGACATAGATGTTGCGACCCTGGTCGAGCACCCGGACCTTCGCCAAGCCGCTCGCGCCGGCCAGCGGCCGGTCGGAGTTGTTGATGACGACGATCTCGCCGACCTCCGGCATCCGATGCAGACCGTCCAGCAGGTCGGGCAGGAACGAAGAACGCTGCAGCGTCGGGATGATGACCGAGAACATGAGGGCTATCCCGCCGGGGCTTCGGCGCGGCCGATATCGTCCAGATCGTCCAACGAGACGCTGGACTCCAGGTTTCCGAGCCTGACCAGCCGGTCGAATCGAGGACTCTGCGCTCTGACCTCGTCGAACGTCCCCAAGGCGCGGACCTTGCCGTCCTCCAGGTACACAACGGAGTCGCATTGCCTGACGGTGGACAGCCGGTGCGCGACGATGATGACTGTCAGGTCGCCGCGCAGTTGTCGAATGGTTCGCGTGATCAGATGCTCGGTCTCGTTGTCGAGCGCCGAAGTGGCCTCGTCGAGCACGAGCAGGGCGGGGTCGCGATACAGGGCCCGCGCGATGCCGACCCGTTGCCGCTGGCCGCCGGACAGCCTGGTGCCGCGGTCGCCGAGGGACGTCCGCAGCCCCTGGGGCAACCCCTCGACCACGGCTGCGAGTTCGGCCTGGACGACGGCGCTCATGACCCGCTCATCGTCGATCTCGGCGTCGCGCTGATCGAAGGCGATGTTGGTGCGCAGGTCGGAGTCGAACAGGTAGACGTCCTGGGGAACCATGGCGCACGCGGCCTGCCAGTCGGACATGTGGGCGGCGATATCGGCGCCGTCGACCAGGATTGCACCCGATGCGGGCTGGTGCAGGCCCAGGATCAGGTCGACCAAGGTGGTCTTGCCGGCGCCAGAGCCACCGACCAGCGCTACCGAGGCCCCCTTGGGCACCGACAGGCTGATCCCGTCGATCACCTCGGTTTCGGAGGTGGGATATCTGAAGTGGACGTCTTCGACCCGGATCCGGTCGGTCAGTGGCAACGGCTTTCGATCGGCCCCCCGCTCCCGCGGCGGGTTTATGGTCCATTCCTGCTCCGCGGCCCGAAGATCGTCGAGGACGAGCGCTAGCCCGGGTGCACCTGCCCGCACGAGGTTGATCGAGGCCAGCCCCCGGACATAGCTGGGCAGGATGCGAACGCCGACGACCATCACCATCGCGAGGCTGGCCAGCGTGCCGCCCTCGGGGGAGGTCGCCACGACGATGGTGACCGCCAAGGAGATACCGATGACGAACAGGATCTCCAGGATGTACTTGGGCGCTTCGGTCAGGTAGGCGCTGATCCGGCCGGCGCGAACCCCCTTTTGCCTGGCCGCGCTGTACTCGGCCACGAAGTGATGCCAGGTGCGGCGCAGTTTGATTTCCTTGATTCCGAAAAGCGCCCGCATAGCGGAGTGGTAAGTATCGACCGCGGCCTCGAGGCCGGTTTCGCTGGCAGCCACCATGCGAGGGCGGACGACCCTTTGCATCAGCCAGGTGGCCAGGCCGAAGTAGGCCAGGATGATCAGCGTCGGCACCGGCATGGCGACAAGCAGCAGAGCCAGCATCAAGACGACGCTGAATGCCTCCGTGGCAACCGACATCAGCCCGCCCACGACCAGTGAGTAGACCTGGTTCACCGCATCCGACATCGTCCGAAGAAACTCCGATGGGCTGCGTCGCAAATGCAGGGAGTAGGGCGCGGTCAGGTAGTAGCGCATCAGTTTGACCGAGGTATGGGCGTTTTGGGTGGCCAGGAAACCGAGCGACCACCACCGGAAAAACAGGGTGAACAGACTGCGCAGCAGCATGCCACCGAAGACGACGACCGCCAGTACGGTGCTCAGGACCGTGACGTCTCGGATCCCGAGGATCGCACCGATCGCCGCCGGGAGGCCGTCCGTGACCGATCCGCCCATGAGTAATTGCACCAGCGGTAAGACGGCGGCGATGCTGACGACCTCGGTGAACGAGATGGCGACCGAGCCGAGCACGGTGAGGATCAGCCGTAGGCGGGTCGCGGGCGAGAACAGCAGGCTGATTCCCTTGGGCAGCCGAGCCCGCAGTGCCCGTCCCAGCCAACCGTGAGAGGCCGCGTCGGTTCGGGCCGGTTCCCGGGAGCGCTGTTCACTCACGGCCGGCGCTCCGGGTGCCAAGTCGCCGCAGTCGGGGGACGACCGACTTGCGCAGTGCTCCGAGCCACGACAAGGCGTCCTCGAACCGGCCGTAGCGCTGTTTCCAGTGCAGCAGGTTCTCCCAGACTCCGACCCGCACCGCGACGTAGGCTTCGGCGTACTTGGCGTACAGGTCGATGTTGTTTCGCATGATCTTGGCGTACGCGTCGATCTTTTGTTGGGCGTCCATTTTGAAGGTCAGCGAATCGCCGCGCATCCGATAACGGAACAGCACCTGCGGCAGGCGGACGACATCGGGTCTTTGTCGAAGGATCTTGAGCCAGAAGTCGTGATCCTCGAAGCCGTGCAGCATGGTCTCGTCCATGCCGCCGACGGTGACCCAATCCTCGCGCCGAAACAGCGAGGTGATGAAGATTTGGTTGCCAAAGAGCATTCGTCCGATGGAGAAATCGCCGAGATTCCACTCGCCGGTGACGTCGCCGAACCGCTCCGCCAGGCAATAGACGATTCCAACCGATGGCTTTGCGTCCAGCACGTCGGCGGCCAATTCGACGTAGGTGGGCATGATCTGGTCGTCATGGTCGAGGAAGAGCAGATAGCTGCCGGTCGCCGCCAGAGCTCCGGCGTTCCTGGCTGCGGCCGCGCCGCGGTTGGCCTGCCGGATCACCCTGGTCGGGCCTGCTCGCCAACGATCTAGCGCCGCCAAGGAAGCCGGCTCGGTGGAGCCGTCGTCGACGAGGATCACCTCAAGGTCGGCATGGGTCTGACCAAGCGCGCTGGTGACTGCTTCCTCCAGCATCGCGGGGTCCGGATTCCAGCAGGCAATGACGACCGTGACTCTCGTCGGGCTCAACGGGCGCGCCTCCCTACTCGGCTTCGCTACAGCCGACCAACAATCGCGTCAGCCTGCGCATCCATCAGCGCCGTCATGGCGTCGGCCGCCATAATAGGGCCGCTTCTTCGTGGCCGGCGTTTCGGGCGGCCCCGACCGGCCAAAGGAGGCTCGTCGACACCCGGGAGCGTGCCTGGGTAGGCTCCCAGACGGCCGCTTCAGGGAGGAAGAGTCGTGAGACTGATCGCCGCGCGCAATGGCGTGTTCGGGGTGTTCGCAGCCAGTGGGTTCACCTTCTCGACGCTCGCCTCACGGCTGCCCGACATCGCACACAGGTTGGAGTTGTCCCCTGGCGAGATGGGCAACACGCTGTTGTTCGTGGCGGGTGGGTCGGTGCTGGGGCTGCCGTCCGCCGGCTGGTTGATCACGCGCTGGGGAGCGAAGCGGACGGTGCGAGCCACCTCGATGCTGGCGCTGGTGGCCCTGGTGATCGCCGGTTTCGCGGTGGATTGGATCGGTTCGGTCTGGCTCCTGCGCATCGCGTTGATCCCGCTCGGTTTCGGCGTCGGCGCTTGGGATGTGGCGATGAATCACGAGGGCGCGGTCGTCGAACAGGGACTGGGCCGGACCGTGATGCCCTGGTATCACGCGATGTTCTCCGGCGCGACGGTGGTGGCGGCGCTGCTCGGCAGCCTGCTGACCTGGCTGACGGTGCCCGTCTGGGGACACGTCCTGGGAATCGCGATCGGCGCCGGCGTGGCGGTCTGGTTGGGCACGGCCGCCTTCTTGCCGATCGGCGACGACCTGCCCGGTGAGGAGGAGGTGGAGAACGCGACGACGGGCTCGGCCTGGTTGGAGCCGCGAACGCTGCTCATCGGCCTGGTCGTCTTGGTGGCGGCCTTCACCGAGGGCACCGCCAACGACTGGATCGCCATCGCGATGACCAGCGGACACAAGCTGCCGGCCTGGGCCGGCGTGCTCGGGTTCGCCACCTTCCTCGGCTTCATGACCGTCGGGCGCATCTTCGGGGCCAAGCTGCTCGACACCTATGGGCGCGTCCCGGTGCTCCGGGTGCTGTTCGGCTTCGCGATTGCCGGCAGCCTGCTGGTGGTCTTCGGCGGGTCGGCGCTGGCGTTCTTCGGCGCCGCTTTGTGGGGGATCGGCGCGAGCCTCGGATTCCCGGTCGGCATGAGCGCGGCCTCGGACGACCCGACGCGGGCCGCCAAGCGCCTCAGCGTCGTCTCCACGATCGGCTACCTCGCCTTCTTGGCCGGGCCACCGGTGCTGGGCCACGTCGGGGACGCCGTTGGCGTCCTGAAGGCGCTGCTGATCGTCGGCGCCTTGCTGATTCCGGCGTTCTTGGCGGTTCCGGCGGTGCGCGAACCAAATGACAGGCGGGCCGCGGCGCCGGAGCGCTCCGATCCGCTCGCGGGCGCCTGAGGTGGTTAGCTCGGGCATCCACCCGGAGGTCGGCTGAGCGGCCCCAGCCGGAATGGCCGGCCGATGCCGGCGGCTGCTCGATCGTGCGGCGCCAAGGGGGCAGTAGGGTCGCGCCATGGCGCACGTGCTTTCGGTCAACATCGGCAGCCCGCGGCCCGATCGCGGGAAGCCCGGCAACCTGACCGGGATCGGAAAGGTGCCCGTGCCCGGTGCCGAGGTCCGCGCCCCGGGGCCGCGAGGCAACACCCCCGACGGGCCGAGCGGGCTGGTCGGCGACTTCGTTGGGGACCTCAAGCATCACGGGGGCGACGAACAGGCCGTCTACGCCTACGCCCGCGAAGATCTGGACCACTTCGCCGGTCTGCTCGGGACGTCCCTGTCGCCGGGTCAGTTCGGCGAGAATCTGACCACCGTAGGCCTGGACGTCACGGGCGCCCGCATCGGCGAGCGTTGGCGAATCGGCGTCGGTGAGGACGCCGCAGAACTGGTCGTCACCGTCCCTCGGATTCCGTGCAACACCTTCCGAGCTTGGATGGACGTCCGTGGCTGGCTGAAGACGTTCACGCGCGAACGGCGTCCCGGCACCTACCTGGCGGTGGCCAAGCCGGGCGTGGTGCGGGCCGGCGACCCGATCGAGGTCGTGTTCACGCCGCCGCACGAAGTGAGTGTGGCGATGGCGTTCGGGGCGGTCACGAACGAGCGCGACCTGGCCGACGCCGTCCTGGCCGCGAGGGAATATCTCGGCACCGAGACCGTTGAGATGTGCGAGCGCCGCGAGGTGTTCAAGCTGGGCTAGCAGGCCGTCCCATCAGGGTCGCCCGCAAAGATCTGACCGGGAGGGGCTCAAAAGGCCAGCCGGGCAGCCTGGAAGTTCCCCTCGTTTGTAGCTCTGTGCGGGCGATGCTCCTTCCTGGCTCGCCGAAGCCCTAGCCACGCCGGCTTGGTCGACGTTTTGACCCTCGTGCGCGGCTCGACTAGCCTTAGTCCCTGTGTTCGGGCGACCGAACCATGGTGCGTGCCCGAGGACGGCCCCGCGTGGCCTCCGGGCCGCTCGCCCCGCGAGTGCAGCACCACCCACCGGAGCGTTCCACCCGACGCGCCCGGAACCACGAACGGAAAGAGATACTCACCGGTGCCCACGATCCAGCAGTTGGTCCGCAAGGGCCGGACGGACAAGGTCAGCAAGAACAAGACGCCCGCGCTGAAGGGTTCCCCGCAGCGCCGAGGCGTGTGCACGCGCGTTTACACCACCACCCCGAAGAAGCCGAACTCGGCTCTGCGGAAGGTGGCCCGCGTCCGGCTGTCCTCGGGCGTCGAGGTGACCGCGTACATCCCCGGCGTCGGCCACAACCTGCAGGAGCACTCGATGGTGCTCGTGCGCGGTGGCCGTGTGAAGGACCTTCCGGGTGTTCGCTACAAGATCATCCGCGGCGCGCTGGACACCCAGGGCGTGAAGAAGCGCAAGCAGGCGCGTAGCCGCTACGGCGCTAAGAAGGAGAAGTAATGCCTCGCAAGGGTCCCGCGCCGAAGCGCCCCGTCATCGCCGATCCGGTCTACGGCTCGCCGCTGGTTTCGCAACTGGTCAGCAAGATCCTGCTCGACGGCAAGAAGACCGTCGCGCAGCACATCGTGTACACGGCCATGGAGGGCACGCGAGCCAAGACCAGCATCGACCCGGTGCAGACGCTGAAGAAGGCCTTGGACAACGTTCGTCCGGCCATCGAGGTGAAGAGCCGTCGCGTGGGTGGCGCGACGTACCAGGTCCCGGTCGAGGTCAAGCCTGCCCGGGCGAACACCTTGGCGATGCGCTGGCTGGTCAGCTTCTCCCGCGCCCGTCGCGAGAAGACCATGTCGGACCGCCTGATGAACGAGATCCTGGACGCCAGCAATGGTCTCGGCGCTTCCGTGAAGCGCCGCGAGGACACCCACAAGATGGCCGAGGCCAACCGCGCCTTCGCGCACTACCGCTGGTAATCGACCGCGTCGCAATTTCGGTAACGGGGCAGCTGACGGCTGCCCCGACCCATCACGAGAGAAGAGGTGAGCCCTTTGGCCGAGACGAAAACCGACCTGGCCAAGGTTCGCAACATCGGCATCATGGCCCACATCGACGCGGGCAAGACCACCACGACCGAGCGCATCCTGTACTACACCGGCATCAACTACAAGATCGGTGAGGTGCACGACGGCGCCGCCACGATGGACTGGATGGAGCAGGAGCAGGAACGCGGCATCACGATCACGTCGGCCGCGACGACCTGTTTCTGGAAGGGCTTCCAGATCAACATCATCGACACCCCCGGACACGTGGACTTCACCGTCGAGGTGGAGCGTTCGCTGCGCGTCCTGGACGGTGCCGTGGCAGTGTTCGACGGCGTGGCCGGCGTCGAGCCGCAGAGCCAGACGGTGTGGCGGCAGGCGACCAAGTACGGCGTCCCGCGCATCTGCTACGTCAACAAGCTGGACCGCACCGGCGCCAGCTTCGACTACTGCGTCAAGACGATCAAGGAGCGCCTGAACGCGACGGTCGCCGTCCTGCAGTTGCCGATCGGCGCCGAGGCTAACTTCCTTGGCGTCGTCGACCTGGTCAAGATGCGCGCCCTGACTTGGCGCGGGGAGACCAAGATCGGCGAGGACTACGAGGTCGAGGAGATCCCGGCCGAAATGGCCGAGGCCGCCGCGGCGGCCCGCGACGAGCTCATCCACGTCCTGGTGGACGCCGACGACGAGTTCGGCGAGCACTGGATGCTGGCCGAGGACGCCGGCGAGGAGCTCAGCGTCGACGAGATCAAGGCCGCCATCCGGCGCGCCGTGATCGCGAACAAGATCACCGCCGTGATCTGCGGCACGTCCTTCAAGAACAAGGGCGTGCAGCCGATGCTGGACGCCGTCATCGACTACCTGCCCTCGCCGCAGGACGTCCCCGCCATCTCGGGCTTCAAGCCCGGTGACGAGAGCGTCGTGATCGAGCGCAAGCCGAGCGATGACGAGCCGCTGTCGATGCTGGCGTTCAAGATCGCGGCCGACCCGCACCTGGGCAAGCTGACCTACATCCGCGTGTACTCCGGCATCCTGAAGTCGGGTCAGCAGGTGTTGAACGCGACCAAGGGCCGCAAGGAGCGGATCGGCAAGATCTACCAGATGCACGCGAACAAGCGGCAGGAGATCGACTCGATCGGCGCGGGCATGATCGTGGCGGTGATGGGTCTGAAGGACACCACCACCGGTGAGACGCTCTGCGACCCGCAGCACCCGGTGATTCTGGAGTCGATGGACTTCCCCAACCCCGTCATCGAGCAGGCGATCGAGCCGAAGACGAAGTCGGACCAGGAGAAGCTCTCCATGGCCATCCAGCGACTCGCCGAGGAGGACCCGACCTTCCGCGTCCACACCGACGAGGAGACGGGCCAGACGATCATCGCAGGCATGGGCGAGTTGCACCTGGAGGTGCTGATCGACCGGATGCGGCGCGAGTTCCGCGTCGAGGCGAACATCGGCAAGCCGCAGGTCGCCTACCGCGAGACGCTGCGTCGGCTCGTCGAGAAGGTCGAATACACCCACAAGAAGCAGTCGGGTGGTTCGGGCCAGTACGGCAAGGTGATCATCAAGCTGGAGCCTCAAGAGGCTGGTTCGGGCTACGCCTTCGAGAACGCCGTCACTGGCGGTCGCATCCCGAAGGAGTACATTCCCGCGGTCGATCAGGGCATCCAGGAGGCCATGGCCTTCGGCCCGCTCGCCGGTTACCCCGTCGAGGACATCAAGGTGACGCTGCTGGACGGCGCCTACCACGACGTCGACTCCTCGGAGCTTGCCTTCAAGATCGCCGGTTCGATGGTCTTCAAGGAAGCCGCGCGCAAGGCCGATCCGGCGTTGCTGGAGCCGCTGATGGCCGTCGAGGTGACCACCCCGGACGAGTACCTGGGCAATGTGATCGGCGACATCAACAGCCGCCGCGGGCACGTCCAGGAGATGACCGAGGCGCACGGCAACCGGGTCGTCCGGGCGCTGGTGCCGCTGTCGGAGATGTTCGGTTACGTCGGCGACCTTCGGTCCAAGACGTCCGGGCAGGCGTCCTACTCGATGGAGTTCCACAGCTACGGCGAGTGCCCGAGGTCGGTCGCCGACGAGATCATTCAGAAGGGACGCGGCGGCGCCTGAGCCGCCCGTCTCCCCATCAAGCCCAACCAGATCCCGCCGCCGGAGGCCTGGTTTGACTCCATCCGGCAGTTGAAGAAAACTTGGTAGGGTCGCCTGCGGCCCGTTCCAGGCAAGTCAGACAAACCCTCAGTAAGCGCCTCGCGACCCTGCGTGGCGAACATCCGTAAAGGAGCCCAAGTGGCAAAGGCCAAGTTCGAGCGGACTAAGCCGCACTGCAACATCGGCACCATCGGGCATATCGACCACGGCAAGACCACGCTCACCGCGGCGATCACGAAGGTGCTCCACGACAAGTACCCGGCACTGAATGCTGTCTCCGCCTTCGATCAGATCGACAAGGCCCCCGAGGAGCGTCAGCGCGGTATCACCATCTCCATCGCGCACGTGGAGTACCAGACCGAGAAGCGTCACTACGCGCACGTCGACTGCCCCGGGCACGCCGACTACGTCAAGAACATGATCACCGGTGCCGCCCAGATGGACGGCGCGATCCTGGTCGTGGCGGCCACCGACGGTCCGATGCCGCAGACCCATGAGCATGTCCTGCTGGCCCGTCAGGTTGGCGTGCCCGCGATCGTCGTCGCGCTCAACAAGTGCGACATGGTCGACGACGAGGAGCTCATCGAGCTCGTCGAGCTGGAGGTGCGTGAGCTGCTCACCCGCCAGGAGTTCGACGGTGACAACGCCCCGATCGTCCGCGTCGCGGCCTTCCCGGCCATGAACGGTGACGAGAAGTGGACGCCGGCGATCCTCGAGTTGATGGACGCGGTCGACGAGTACATCCCGCAGCCAGAGCGCGAGACCGACAAGCCGTTCCTGATGCCGATCGAGGACGTCTTCACGATCACCGGTCGTGGCACCGTCGTCACCGGCCGGATCGAGCGCGGCATCGTCAAGACCGGCGAGGTCGTCGACATCATCGGCATTGCCGAGAAGAAGCAGTCCACCACCATCACCGGCGTGGAGATGTTCCGCAAGATCCTCGACGAGGGTCGCGCCGGCGAGAACGTGGGCCTCCTGCTGCGCGGCACCAAGAAGGACGATGTCGAGCGCGGCATGGTCGTCATCAAGCCGGGTTCGACCACCCCGCACACCGACTTCGAGTCCAACGTCTACGTGCTGACCAAGGAAGAGGGTGGCCGTCACAAGCCGTTCTTCTCCAACTACAGCCCGCAGTTCTACTTCCGCACCACCGACGTGACCGGCGTCGTTCAGCTGCCCGAGGGCACCGACATGGTGATGCCCGGTGACAACACCGACATGACCGTGCACCTGAACAAGCCGATCGCCATGGAGGACGGCCTGAAGTTCGCCATCCGCGAGGGTGGCCGGACCGTCGGCGCCGGCCGCGTGACCAAGATCCTCAAGTGATCTGACTCACACCGATCAAGCCGAACTGGCCCGTCTCTTCGGAGGCGGGCCAGTTCGGCTTGTCGGGGACGTCGGTGCGGAAGTCCCATGGGGCACTGGCCGGTCTTGATCTGGACTCAGGGTCTGTAACGGAATAGCGGGAAGGCGCCCGCGGTTCGCGAAATAGTGAAGTCTTCAACAACCGAAGGGAAGCTCGTGAAGATCGGAATCATCGTCGGGAGCACCAGACCAAACCGGGTCGGCGACCAGGTCGGCCAGTGGATCTACGCGCGGGCCAGCGCGCGGGACGACGCCGAGTTCGAGCTCGTCGACCTGCTGGATTACGACGTGCCGCTGTTGGCCGCTCCGAAGCCGCCGATGGCGCTGCAGCGCGACTACGCCGATCCGCGAGTTAGCGCCTGGGGCGCGAAGATGGACGAGTTCGATGCCTACGTTCTGGTTACCGCCGAGTACAACCACTCCGTGCCGGGTGTGTTCAAGAACGCGATCGACAACCTTGGCCCCGAGCTTTGGCAAAAGGCGGCCGGGTTGGCATCCTACGGCGCCGAGTCGGGGGTGCGTGCTGTCGAGCACTGGCGTCAGATCCTCGCCAACTGGTCGATGTACGTGGTGCGCCAACAGGTCTCCTTCAGCACCAACCTGGAGTTTCGTGACGGTGTGTTCACCCCGAACGAGCGGCGCGAGGGCGAACTGAAGGCGTTGTTGGACCAACTCATCCCCGCGGCGACGGCGATGGCGAGGCTGCGCGGCTGAGCCCTGCGAAGGTGGAGCCTCCCGCACGCGAACTTCTCGCACCCGGGGCCGCTTGTCGCGTCGGAGGGTGAGCGGGCCTGCCACACTGTCGACGCTCGGAGATCGAGTGTCGCCGTTTGGCGATCGGAATCGCAGGAGCCGTGCTCATAGGCTCGCGGCTATGAGCATCGTCCATCAGATGAGGTCGCGGCTGAGCGCGGGGGGACGCGAGGCGTTGCCGGCGGCAATCGAACTGATCGTGTACTTGACGGGGATCGTCGCGATGGTCGCGTGGCTTCCGCCCTACTCCGGCCTAGGCATCTTGGCGCGGGCTGGCACCCTCGCCGGGACTGTCGCCGTGACCTTGTTGTGGGCAGTGCGGCTGCCGTGGCTGACTCTGGCCGCCTGCTTCGGTCTGGGAGTCTTCGGCCTAGCCACCGGAGGCAGCGGAGACCTGTTCTTCCTGCTGCCCTGCTGGGCGGCCTGGCGAGCCACGCAAGCGAGGCGGGCCCCGTCGGCTTGGGAGTTCACAGCCTTGGCCGCAGCCGCTGCGGCGGGTGTCGCAACTGCTCAACACCTGGTGCAGAACATGTCTGGGGCACTCCTTTGGCCCGCGATGACCCTCACCACGATCACCTTGTCGTGCGGTTTGGTGGCCGCCGCGCCTCGGCGGAGCGCGGAGCGAGAGCGTGAACTGACCGCCGCCCTCAATCGACAGCGTGCCGAACTACGCCGGGAGTTCCATGACGTGATGGCTCACTCGCTCGGGACGATCTCGATGCAGGCTGGCGTCGCGCGGCTGACTTCCCGGACGCCCGAGGGAATGCGCGCGGTCTTGTCCGATATCGAGGCGAACAGCCGTGCCTCGTTGGCCGAGATGCATGCGGTGCTGGCGGCGACCAGACCATCGGTCGGGCTCGACCTGGAGACGATCGTCCTTCGAGCCAGACAGGCGGGAATCAACATCGAGGCCCGGGTCGACGACGGGGGCGAGCTGCCGCCTCGCGTCCAAGACGCACTCCGGCGAGTCGCCCAGGAGGCAATCACCAATGTCGTTCGGCACGCGCCGGGCAGCCTCTGCGCCGTCCTGCTCACCGTTTCCGAAAGGGAAACTCGGTTGCTGGTCACCGACGACGGGCCCGGTTCCGATGTGGCCGAGCCGGGCAACGGCCTGCTGGGCATTATGGAACGCGTTGAGGACCTCCACGGCAAGGTCCGGTTCGGACGCAACACAGGCCCTGGCTTCAGGCTGGAGGCCGTGATTCCGAGCCTGTCCGCATGAGCGCCACCGTCCTGGTAGCCGACGATCAGCCGCTCATGCGGGCGGCGTTAGTTGCGTTGATCGAGGCCGCGGACGACCTGAAGTGCGTGGGGGAGGCTGCCGACGGGCAGAGCGCCGTTCGCCTGGCCCGGGCGGTGCGTCCCGATCTGGTCCTCCTGGACATCGTGATGGACGGCCCGGACGGCTTGGACGCGGCGGAACGATTGGTCATGATGCAGCCCGCACCGAGGGTGGTCATGCTCACCACATTCGACGACGACGAGTATCTCAACCGGGCGCTGACGGCTGGCGCTTCGGGGTTCTTGCTGAAGAACCTCTCACCGGAGGACTTGTTGAGCGGCATCCGGGTGGCCCTTGGCGGCCACGCGGTCCTGGCCCCGGAGCTCACTACCCGCGTCGTCTCGAGGTACGCCGACAGCCTGCAAGGCCAATCGACGCTGTTGCCGCTGGGGATCTCAGACCTGGAACGTCAGCTCTTGCGCCTGGTCGGTGAGGGTTTGGACAACACCCAGATCGCTGAGCGGGTCTTCCTCAGCCCAGCCACAGTCAAGACCTATCTCGGTCGATTGATGAACAAGGTCAACGTGTCCAACCGCGCGCAACTGGTCGCGCTGGCCTACCGGGCCAGACTGGTCTAGCCGCAGCGACCGGGGACATCTGGCGACGCCCGGCGCGGCGCCATCCCCACAGGGGGCCGAGCCGGCTCACCGAGGGGTGTGGCTACGTCTTGGCCGGCTCCTGGTCTTCGGAGCGGGTCAGCTTTCGCCAAAGCCAGCCGCCGTTGCCCTCGCGCCCGAAGCGCACGTAGGCGAGCACGTTGTCGTTCGTCAGCGTGAGGCGGAGACGACGCTTGGCGTCCTCGTGGCCGACCAGCAAGACCTCGTCCCCGATCTCCAGCCGGACGTCATCAGCGGGTAGCTGCTCGATGGACGTCCCCCGCGACAGCAGCAGGGGAATCGCGCGCAGCCGCTGGGTCCGGTCGAACGGGTCGCCGAGCACTTGGCCGAGCGTCACATGGCAGCCCGCATCGAGCTTGCGCGTCAGGGCTTCGGCCCACTTGGCGTCCAGGGTGACGCTCCACACCTCGGGGATTCGTCCTGGATCGAGCAGTTCCATCCGGTCGGCAAGTTCCTCGCACCAGGCCTCGTCGTGATGGGGGATCAGCGCCAGGAAGCTGGCCGTCAGCGGCGTGGTGATCAGCGCGAGGAACTCCCGGGCGACGATGCGGCTGGGCACCATGCACAGGTCGTCGGAGAAGGCCCGGAACAAGGGAGCGTTCGCCGTCTGGTTCTGCCGGGTGACGATGAAAATGTCGTGCTTGAGGTCGCGGGCGGTCACGGCGGTGGCGAGGTTCTTCAGATCGTCGTTCCCCCCGGCGACGATCCCGACCGCCTTGTCGATTCCGGCCGAGCGAAGGGCGGCGGGGTCCGTGCCGCGGCCGCGGACGTCCACCCCGCCCTCGTCGAAGTGCACGACGTCGACCACCGTCATGGGCATCCCGGCCTGTTGCATCCGCTTGACGATGGCGTGGCCGAACCGGCCGTAGCCGCACATGATCCACCGCCCCTGAGGCGGTTTGTGCTCCTCGGGCAGCGGATCGCCGGTCAGGCCGGTCAGGATCTCGCGCAGCCGATAGCTCTGCGGCGCGGCGACCGCCGAGGCCAGGTACTCGGCGAACCGGTCGAATGGGTTGATCACGATGTCGCCGCCGAATGCGCCGATCCTCGTGTCGAGGTCGGGGTTGCGGACGCGGGCGAGCACCGGCACCTCGGGCGCGAGCAGTCGGACGGCCACCGCGATCGCCTGGTTGGTCAGGTCGTCCTCGGCCAGCGCCATCACGCCTCGGCAGTACTTGGACATAAGCCCTGCGGTGGTCAGCGTGCTCGGCTGGGAGGCGTCGGCGACCGTCATGGGGGCGTCGCTGCGGAAGTCCTCCAGCGCCAGCTCGGCCAGGCGTTCGGGCGACTGCTCGACCAGGACGAAGCGCAGCCCGAGCCGGTCCAGACCCTTGCAGACCAGCGTCCCGGTTTCGCCGCAGCCGCACACGATGTAGAACGGTTCGCGCAGGTGGGCGATGCGCCGTGCGAACCGTCCGGCCGCCAGGGTGTCGCGGAAGCCCTGCTCGCCCATGAGCGCCAAGACGTTCACGATCGAGTACGACCAGCCGACGACCGTCATGTAGATGCTCGCGGTCATCCAAAGCCGCTGGGACGCCGAATACGGGGCCGGGAGTTCGCCGAACCCGATCGTCGTCCCGGTGTAGGAGATGACGTAGAAGGCGTGGAAGAGGCCCATGCCGGGGGTCGGGTGGCCGTTGGCGTCCACGCCGGGGACGATGCTCAGCCCGATCACGCTGATGGCGTAGAGCACGATCAGCAGCACCAGGGGGAACCGCATCCGGCGCAGGATCAGGTAGAAGACGTTCGTCATGGCCGCCTTCGCCTGCGGAGTCGCGGACGCCCCCATGGCTCAGCGGCGCAGGCTGAGGGTCTCGGAAACCATCAGGATCACCGAGATGAGGTTGGCCAGCAGCGCGCCGCCCGACATCGACACGACGGTCGCCATGTGGCCGCCGGTCAGGCCCTCGGGGGTGATGTGCACCGCCCACACCCAGATCAGTCCGGCCGAAATCAACTGCAGATCCGCCACCAGGCTGGTGGCCAGGTGAACCGCACCCAACTGCGTGCGATCGCCGAACTTCAGCACCGTGGCGATCGCGCTGACGACGATGGCGGCCACGAGTTCGTAGACGTTGTGCAGTTCCGGATTCGACATGTCGCCGATCCAGAAACCGAAGTTCAAAGTGGCGGCAAGCGTGATGAAGAAGCCGAACACGACCTTCTCGAAGTTCACCGCGCCTCCTTGACCTCGTGGCTTAGCTCAATCTAGGTCCTGATCAGCGCGCACGAGGAGAGCCGCCGGGAACTTGGCCAGTAGTTGGTCGAGGGTTGGTTCACCCTTGTGCGCGACTCCGGTGAACAGATCGGTCCACGCGCCGTCGAGCGTCAGGTGGGTGTCGCCCCAGCCCCCGCGTGCGGCTAGGGAGTGCGGGAGCCTGGTGGCGATCGTGATCGCGCCGCCGCGGTCGTAGGCGAGGACGTGTTCGGCGGCCGGCCCCTGCGCCCACAATGGGCGATAGCCGGTGAACCACTCCGGGTGGGCTCGGCGCAGCCGGAGCGTCCGGGCTACCAGCCACAGCTTGGCCGCGCCGGAGGAGTCCACCGCCGGTGGCGCGTCCGGGTCAAGGAGCGCGCGGCGCGCCGCGTAGTCGACGGGCCGGCGGTTGTCCGGGTCGACGAGGGAGTCGTCCCAAAGCTCGGTGCCCTGGTAGACGTCCGGGACGCCGGGCATCGTCAACTGGACGAGCTTTTGCGACAGCGAGTTGGACCGGCCGGCGTCCGCGATGGTCTCGACGAGGTCGTCCCACGGACGGCGGATGCCTGGGTCGGCGTAGGCGGCGTCCACCCCCGCGGCGACCGCAGCCTCGAAGGCCGGATCGCCGTCTACCCAGTCGGTGCCGTCCTTGGCCTCCTTGGCGGCCTTGAGCGCGTAGTCGCGCAGGCGTTGGGGCTCGATCGGGCCCGTCCCGGCCATTACCTGGGCGAGCAGGTAGGCCAGCGGGCGGCTGGGGACGCCGGACCGCTCCACGAAGGCCTTGGCGAAGGCGACCCACGGTTCGTCCAGTTCGGTGAGCACGGCCAGCCGAGCGCGGACGTCCTCGCCGCGTTTGGTGTCGTGCGTCGCGAGCGAGGTCATTGAGTTGGGCAGGCTCGCCTGCCGATCGGCCATCGCGGCGTGGAACGCGTCCAGGCTAAGCCCGATGTGCGCCGGCTCGCCGCCCACCTCGTTGGCCGCAACGAACCGGGCGTAGCGGTAGTACGCGGTGTCCTCGACCCCCTTGGCCATCGTCGCCCCGCACAACTGCTCGAAGCGGCGGGCGGCCTCGTGCGCCGGGTCGTGCAGGACCGGGCCGACGGCGTCCAGGACGTCCGTCAGGTCCGGGCGGGACGCCCCCACCTGCGCGAGCGCGGAATCGAGGTATTCGGCCGCCTCGGGCACGTAGCTGCGGTAGACGGCCACGGCCACGGCGAGCTCGACCAGCGCGTCGCGCAGGCGGGCGGAGTCGAGTCCTTCGACGGGCTCGGGGGCCGAGGGGGTCGCCGCGGCGGAGGCGGGGATCAGCTTCGCGATGCGAGCAACCTCGGCGGCCAACAGCTTGCCCGCGGCCAGCGTCTTTCCGGCCGCGACGTGGGCGGCGTAGTCGCGCTCGTCGGCGGTCAGGTCGCGGTAGAGGGCGGCCAGGCGCGCCTCGGCGGCGGGGTCGTAGAAGACGTGAGCCACCTGCGTCAGGGCGTCGTACCCGGTCGTCCCCTCGATCGGCCAGGGCTGCAGGCGCTCGCCGGGCTCCAGGATCTTCTCGATCACCAGCCAGAGCTCGCCGGCCGCGGCCCGCAGGCGGTCGAGGTAGGTGCCGGGGTCGGACAGCCCGTCCGGGTGGTCCACGCGCAGGCCGGTCAACTGACCCTCGCAGACCATCCGCAGCACCCGTTCGTGGGTTGCGGCGAACACCGCCGGGTCGTCCACCCGCACGCCGGCCAGGGACGTCACCGTGAAGAAGCGCCGGTAGCTGACCTCCGAATCGCCGCGGCGAAAACCGATCAGCCGGTAGTGCTGACGGGCGTGGACGGCCCCGGGGTCGTCCCCGGGGGCAGCCGTCCCCGGCGCCACCGGGAAGCGGTGCTCGAAGTAGAGCAGCTGATCGGCGTCTCGGCTCAAGGTGAGCTTCGCCAGATCCGCGTCGTCGCCCAGCACGGGCAGCAGGATCGGCCCGCGCGCCCAATCGATGTCGAACCAGTTCGCGTACGCGGAGTCCCGGCCGTGCCGCAGGACGTCCCACCAGGCCGGGTTTTCAGCGGGCACGGCGATGCCGAGGTGGTTGGGCACGATGTCGAGGACGACTCCGAGACCGGCGGCGCGGGCCGCGTCGGCGAACCTCGTCCAGGCTTCCTCGCCGCCGCGAGCGGGGTCCACCCGGGTCGGGTCGGTCGTGTCATAACCATGGGCAGACCCCGTGGTCGAGGTCAGGATCGGCGACAGGTACACCGCGCCCACCCCAAGGGCGGACAGGTAGTCGAGCTGGTCGCACGCGTCGTCCAGGGTGAAGCCGGAATGGATCTGCAACCGGTACGTCGATGTGGGGATGCGGGTCACGCGTTGACCCTAAGGGCTTGTGGGCAGGCGATGCCGGGTAGTTCGATGGATCATGCGAATCGGCGTACTGCGCGAGGTCAAGACGAACGAGAATCGGGTGGCCTTGACCCCGGGCGGGGCCTTCGGACTGACCCAGGCCGGGCACGAGGTCTTCGTCGAAACGGACGCGGGCGCCGGCTCCCACTTCCTGAACGAGCAGTACGCGGCCGCGGGCGCGACCGTAGTGCCCGCGGCGGCTGAGGTCTGGGAACGGGCCCAACTGGCCCTGAAGGTCAAGGAACCCCAGCCCGCCGAGTTGGGGTTCCTGCACGACGACCTGGTCTTGTTCACCTATCTACACCTGGCGGCGAGCAAGGAGTTGACCGAGGCGATGCTCGCCAGCCGCATGGAATCCATCGCCTACGAAAACGTCACCGAGCGCGACGGGACGCTGCCCCTGCTCGCACCGATGTCGGAGATCGCCGGACGCCTGTCGGTCCAGGTCGGCGCCAACGCGCTGCTGCGGCACAACGGCGGCCGTGGGATCCTGCTGAGCGGGGTTCCCGGCACCGAACGGGGTCACGTCGTGGTGCTGGGTGGGGGAGTGGCGGGCCGCAACGCGATCGATATGGCGATCGGGCTCGGCGCCGACGTCACGGTGCTGGATATCAGCGTCAGCGCGCTGCGCCACATCGACGACCAATGGGGCGGTCGCGTCCAAACGCTGATGTCGACCCCGGACGTGATCGCCGAGCAGGTGTCGCGGGCCGAACTGGTGATCGGGGCCGTCCTCGTGCCCGGGGCGCGGGCACCCAAGCTGGTCTCGACCCTGACCATCGAGTCGATGCCCGCCGGTGCGGTGCTCGTCGACGTCGCCATCGACCAGGGCGGCTGCTTCGAGCCGTCCCGGCCGACGACCCACCGCGAGCCGACCTTCAAGGTGGGCGATTCGCTGCTCTACTGCGTCGCCAACATGCCCGCCGCCGTCCCCAGGACGTCGACGCTGGCGCTCACGAACGCGACGTTGCCGTTCGTCAAGGAGCTTGCCAACAAGGGGTTCCACGCCGCCGTCCGGGCAGATCCCCGGCTGGCCGCCGGGGTGACGACGGTGGATGGACGCCTCTACCTGGCCGGTGTCGCCGAAGCGCACGGCCTGCCGGAGAGTTCCCTGAGCGAGCTTTTGGCCTAGACACGAACCGGGCCACCGCGAGAGCGCGGTGACCCGGTTCGGGAGCGGTAGGTCAGGGAAGCAGAACCCCGGCGGTCAAACCGGCGATGACTCCACCTACGATCGGCCCGACGACCGGAACCCAGGAGTAACCCCAGTCCGACGAGCCCTTGTTCGGGATGGGCAGGACCGCGTGGGCGATCCGCGGGCCGAGGTCACGGGCGGGGTTGATCGCGTAACCGGTCGGGCCACCCAAGGAAGCGCCGATGCCGACCACCAGGAGCGCGACGCCAAGGGCCCCGAGCCACGGCATCCCGACCGAGTTGGCCGGCGCGTACTTGCCGGAGGCGATGACCACGAACACGAGGACGAAGGTCGCGATGGCCTCGGTGACCACGTTCCAGATCGGGTTGCGGACCTCGGGCCCGGTCGAGAAGACGCCCAGCTTGTAACCCGCGGGGGCGTCGCCGTCGAACTGAGTCTTGTAGGCCAGCCAGCACAACACCGCGCCGATGAACGCCCCGATCATCTGGGCCCCGATGTAGGTCGCGATGGACGCGAAGTCGACCGGGACGAGGCAGGCGGTGCCGGCAGCGTCCTTGACGAAGCAGCCGCTGCCGCTGGCGGCCAGGCCAAGGGTGACGGCAGGGTTGAGGTGTCCGCCCGACTTGCCGGCGACCAGGACGCCTGCGAAGACCGCGAGACCCCAGCCGAAGTTGACCATCAAGAACCCGGTGCCCAGACCCTTGTTCTTGGGGAGGATGTTGTTTGCCACGACGCCGCCACCCAGTAGCAGCAGCATGGCCGTGCCGACGACTTCGGACAAGAAAATTGTTGGGAGCATTTGGCTCGCTTTCCGACGGAATGTCTGACTAGAACCCTTTTCGAACAGCAGATGCAGAAGCTGGCGCCGACTCGTTCGGCTTGGGGGGTGGCATCGGATCGGGATGGCGCACGACCACCGGGACGATTCGCGGCGATGGAGCCTCCTCATCGTGCCGGCGGCTTCTCATTGCCGGCTGAAGCACGATACCTCTTGTCCGCCAAGAGTCCGCCAGCCAAATCTCCGGTGGATCGATCACTTCTTCGGTGATTCTTAACCAGTGCGCGCTAGCGACGCATGAGCACCGACGGCTCTCGGGGTCGCGTCCACGGGCAGATTAAGCTATCGGCCCGTGACTTCACCGCTACCCGCCCGCCTGCGCGTGGCGCCCTCGCCCACCGGCGACCCGCACGTCGGCACGGCCTACATGTCGCTGTTCAATCTCGCCTACGCCCGCCATACCGGCGGTCAGTTCGTCCTTCGGATCGAAGACACCGACCGGGCGCGCTATCAGGCCGGCTCCGAGCAACAGATCTTCGCGACCCTGCGGTGGCTGGGATTGGGCTGGGACGAGGGCCCGGACGTCGGCGGCCCGTACGCGCCCTATCGGCAGTCCGAGCGCCTGGACACTTATCGCCCGTTCGTCGAGCAGCTTCTTGAGCAGGGAAATGCCTACTACTGCTGGTGCTCCCCGGAACGGCTGGCGCAGTTGCGGGCCGAGCAGCAGGCGTCCCGTTCGGGCAGCGGCTACGACCGGCTCTGCCTGGGGAAGACGCGCGCCGAGCGGGCCGCGCTGCCCGGGTTCAGCCAGACGCCGGTCGTCCGCATGCTCGTCCCGGACGACCCGCCGTTGAGCTTCGACGACCTGATCCGCGGCGAGATCAGCGCGCCGCGTCCCGACGACCAGGTGATCCTGAAGGCGGACGGCTTCCCCACCTATCACCTCGCTGTCGTCGTGGACGACCACCTGATGGGGATCACCCACGTCGTCCGCGGCGAGGAGTGGATCAGTTCCACCCCCAAGCACCTGCTGCTGTATCGCTGGCTAGGCTTCGCCGAGCCGCGCTTCGCGCACATGCCGCTGTTGCGCAACACCGACAAGTCGAAGATCTCCAAGCGCAAGAACCCGGCGGCCCGGCTGACCTGGTTCCGCGAGCAGGGCTACCTGCCGCAGGCGCTGCGCAACTTCCTGCAGTTGCTGGCCTACCCGCCATCGGGGGAGGGCAACGAGGTGGCCTCCTTCGAGGAGTTCGTCGCCGGCTTCGACTGGGCCAAGGTGAACACCGTCGGCCCGATCTTCGACCTCACCAAGCTGGATTGGCTCAACGGCCACTACATCCGTTCGCTGGACGCTGCCCACCTGGCCGGGCTGATCCTGGAGTGGGAGGCCGAGTTCGGCACCTTGCGCGAGCCGACGCAGCGACAGCGCGAAATCGTCGTGGCCGCCGCCCCCTTGATCGCCGAGCGGCTCACGCTGCTCAGCGAGGCCCTGGGCAAGATCGAGTTCCTGCTGACTCCCGACGCCGATCTGCCGATCTCGCCGGACGCCCGGGCCCAGCTCGGCGGCGACGCCTCGGCCGTCCTGGACGCGTCGGCCACCGCCTTGAGCGGACTCGAGGAGTTCACCGCGCAGACTATTCAGGTGGCGCTGCGGGAAGCGCTGGTGAGCGGCCTCGGACTGAAGCCGCGGCTGGCCTTCGGCCCGGTTCGGGTGGCGATCACGGGCTCGCGGGTGTCCCCGCCGCTGTTCGAGTCGATGGAGATCCTCGGCCGCGAGTCCTGCCTGGCGCGCATCGCCTCGCTGCGGTCCGCGCTCGGGGCTGCTTGAGCTTTCAGGGCGCGGGGCGGCCGGGGCCGAGGCGGGGACGCCCGCCGGGTCGACGAGCGGAATTGCTAACCTTTCGCGGTGACCACACCAGCCGGCGACTTCATCCGCGACCTCGTGCGACGCGACAACGAGCGGCAGACCTTCGGCGGCCGGGTGCAGACGCGGTTCCCACCCGAGCCCAACGGCTACCTGCACATCGGGCATGCGAAGGCGATCACCGTCGACTTCGGCATCGCCGAGGAGTTCGGCGGGGTGTGCAATCTGCGCCTCGACGACACCAATCCCGATACCGAGGAGTCGGAGTTCGTCGACTCGATCGTCGCCGACATCGAGTGGCTGGGTTTCCGCACGCCGGCCGTCCTGCATGCGTCGGATTACTTCGACCAGCTATACGAGTGGGCCGAGTACCTGATCGGACGGGGCCTGGCCTACGTCGACGATCAGGACTCCGAGACGATCTCCGCGCAGCGCGGCGGCTACGGCCGTCCCGGCGTGGAGAGCCCCTTTCGTGACCGCGGCGCCGAAGAGAACCTCGATCTCTTCCGCCGGATGCGAGCCGGCGAGTTCGCGGACGGCTCACGCGTGCTGCGAGCCCGGATCGACATGCAGCACGACAACATGCAGTTGCGCGACCCGATCATGTACCGGATCCGGCGCGGGCACCATTTCCGGACCGGCGACAAGTGGTGCATCTATCCGACCTACGACTGGGCGCACGGGCAGTCCGATGCCATCGAGGGCGTCACGCATTCGCTATGCACGTTGGAGTTCGAGGGGAACCGGCCCTTGTACGACTGGTACCTCGGCCAGTTGCCGTTGCCCGGCGATCGCCCGCGGCAAACGGAGTTCGCGCGGCTGGAGTTGACCCACACCGTGACGTCCAAGCGACGACTGGCGAAGCTCGTTGCCGACGGCACCGTCGACGGCTGGGACGACCCGCGCATGCCGACGCTACGCGGCCTGCGGCATCGCGGTTACCCGGCGAAGGCGATCCGCGCCTTCTGTACTGACGTTGGCACCACTCGGACGAACTCGCGGCAGTCGATCGAGGCGCTGGAGTCGTTCGTCCGCCGCGAACTGAACGCGACCGCGCAGCGACGGATGGCGGTACTGCATCCGGTGCGGCTGGTGGTCACCAACTGGCCGGTCGACGCCGTGGGCGACCCGGTGGTGGAGTACTTCGAGATCGCCAACAACCCGGAGAATGCGGAGGACGGCGTGCGGAGCGTCGCCTTCAGCGGAGAGTTGTTCATCGAGGCCGAGGACTTCGCCGCGGACCCGCCGCCCAAGTTCTTCCGCCTGGCGCCGGGACGCGAGGTGCGCCTGCGCGGCGCGTACTACCTCACTTGCACCGACTTCGACACCGACGCCGACGGCAACCTCGTCGAGGTGCGGGCGACCTATGATCCCGAAACCCGCGGTGGTCAGGGACCCCGAAAGGTGAAGGCGACCTTGCACTGGGTGTCGGCCGCTCACGCGATCGACATCGAGGTGGCGTTGTACGACCGGCTGTTCTCGGCCGCCGCGCCGGGGGAGCGCACCGGCGAGGCGTTGGACGACCTGAACCCGAACTCGCGCGAAGTGCTCACCGGCTGCAAGGCCGAGCCGGCCCTGACCGACGCTCTGGCGGGCGAGGTCGTCCAGTTCGAGCGGTTGGGCTACTTCGCGCGCGACTCCAGTTCGCCGAGGCTCTTCCACCGGACGGTCGGCTTGCGCGATGAGTGGGCGGCGATCCAGCGGCGCCAAGGATGACGACCGCGATCTTCGGCGGCCGCAGCGAGATCGGGCTCGAGGTCGCCAGGCTCCTCGCGCCGGACGAGGTGGTCGTCCTGGTCTCGCGGCCCGGACCGATCGACGAGAGCGTGGCGCTCGTCCGGGCGGCCGGCGCGAAGGACGTCGTCACCTTCGACTTCGACGCCGACGACACCGACGCCCACGCCGACCTGGTTGAGCGGATCGAGGCGCGGGTCGGTCCGCTCGACGTGGCCGTGCTGGCCTTCGGCGTGCTCGGCGACCAGGCGTTGGCCGAACGCGACCACCACGCGGCGGTCCGCATCCTGCACACCGACTTCGTAGCGCAGGCGTCCTTGCTGACGGTGTTGGCCGCCCGGATGCGCGAGCGCGGCAAGGGGACCCTGGTCGCCTTCTCATCGGTCGCCGGCCAACGGGTCCGGCGCGCCAACTATGTCTATGGATCGGCCAAGGCGGGCCTGGACGGGTTCGCCTCCGGTCTGGCGGACGCGCTGCACGGCAGCGGCGTCCACCTGATCATCGCGCGGCCCGGTTTCGTGATCGGCAGGATGACCGCCGGGATGGAACCGGCGCCGTTCTCGTCCACCCCGGCACAGGTCGCGCAAGCTGTCGTGGAGCGGATCCGCTCCGGTCAGGGCGTCGAGCTGTGGATTCCCTGGCAGCTACGGGCAATGTTCGCCGGGGGCAAGCTGTTGCCGCGCTCGATCTGGCGG